>NZ_JBSRQL010000046.1:0-330 GCF_054083135.1 Stenotrophomonas maltophilia group sp. LNF247 | reverse complement strand
AGGATCCCGGATTTGCCAAAGATCCAAACCTACCGCCTTTCCCCAGGACAACCAACGCCTGGTACACCTAACCTTCTCCGTCCCTCCATCGCACTTACGCGAGGTGCAGGAATATTAACCTGCTTCCCATCGACTACGACTTTCGTCCTCGCCTTAGGGGCCGACTCACCCTGCGCCGATTAACGTTGCGCAAGGAAACCTTGGGCTTTCGGCGTGCGGGTTTTTCACCCGCATTATCGTTACTCATGTCAGCATTCGCACTTCCGATACCTCCAGCAGACTTCTCAATCCACCTTCAACGGCTTACGGAACGCTCCTCTACCGCGCATA
>NZ_JBSRQL010000045.1:0-428 GCF_054083135.1 Stenotrophomonas maltophilia group sp. LNF247 | reverse complement strand
CCCGGGGGTACAAAGCCCGGA
This sequence comes from Stenotrophomonas maltophilia group sp. LNF247, assembly GCF_054083135.1. Lineage (NCBI taxonomy): Bacteria > Pseudomonadati > Pseudomonadota > Gammaproteobacteria > Lysobacterales > Lysobacteraceae > Stenotrophomonas > Stenotrophomonas maltophilia group sp. LNF247. The sequence goes on along the minus strand of NZ_JBSRQL010000045.1, from coordinate 407 downwards.
TACGAATATAACGACTCAATCAATAAAGAGACTTGCGTCTCTCGCCTTAGCCTCACGACACGTCTGATAGAACATCTCAAACGCTCGCTACGTCACAAGTTTTAAAAGAACACGTACCAGCCACAGTGCTGATGCGTATAAAGATCGAATGTATGCGTCATTCAGAGAATGGTGGGTCTGGGAGGACTCGAACCACCGACCTCACCCTTATCAGGGGTGCGCTCTAACCACCTGAGCTACAGACCCGGAGCTTGCTTCTTAATCTCCCTGGTGGAGCCTGTCGGGATCGAACCGACGACCCCCTGCTTGCAAAGCAGGTGCTCTCCCAGCTGAGCTAAGGCCCCAGAAAGGGACATCTCACACCGGCCTGGCCGATGCAAATCTCTGAATGCAGGTACTTTGTGAAG
>NZ_JBSRQL010000044.1:0-443 GCF_054083135.1 Stenotrophomonas maltophilia group sp. LNF247 | reverse complement strand
ATCACGATCTCGACCGCGCACGTCGAATACGAATCCCCGATCCGTCACTACGCCCACGTTGACTGCCCGGGCCACGCTGACTACGTCAAGAACATGATCACCGGTGCCGCCCAGATGGACGGCGCGATCCTGGTGTGCTCGGCCGCTGACGGCCCGATGCCGCAGACCCGCGAGCACATCCTGCTGTCGCGTCAGGTCGGCGTGCCGTACATCGTCGTGTTCCTGAACAAGGCCGACATGGTTGACGACGCCGAGCTGCTCGAGCTGGTCGAGATGGAAGTGCGTGAGCTGCTGAGCAAGTACGACTTCCCGGGCGACGACACCCCGATCATCGCCGGTTCGGCCCGCCTGGCGCTGGAAGGCGACCAGAGCGACATCGGCGTGCCGGCCATCCTGAAGCTGGTCGATGCCCTGGACAGCTGGATTCCGGAGCCGGAGCGTGC
>NZ_JBSRQL010000043.1:0-1024 GCF_054083135.1 Stenotrophomonas maltophilia group sp. LNF247 | reverse complement strand
AGCCGAGCATGGCTTGTATGTTCCTCCCGGCTCCTACGCGGTATGTAGGAGCCAGGGTGGAGGGACCGTCAACATGATATCTGCGGATAGCAGCCGACAGACGAGCCGAGCGATCCCCATCCCGCACCTTAACGTCGATAAAGGATCTAGCGGCCTTTGAGGACCGCCGATGTAGGCAAGCCAACGTGGTGCGGTACCACCCCAGCCCCTCAACAATAGCTGGGAGTTGCGCAGATGTCAGATCATTTGGCCGTCGGCATCGATGCCGACTCAAAGAGCCTTGTGGTGGCACGCCATGGCACCAAGGGCAGCACTCGAATCCCCAATTCAGCGTCAGCCATCGGTAAGTGGCTGTCCACTCTGCCGGTCGGGTCTCGCATTGGAGTGGAAGCAACCAATCGCTACCACGAGCTTGTGGTTCAAGCTGCCCAGAAGGCCGGCCACGTCGTCTTTGTGCTCAATCCGCGCGACATCAAACATTACGCCAAGGGCGTGGCCTGCCGCGGCAAAACCGACTCAGGTGACGCGCAGGTCATTGCGCGTTACATCGCCAAGGAGGCCGACAATCTGCATGAGCATGTCGCCCGATCGCCTGCGCAGGAGCAGCTGCATGTGCTGCTCCAGCAACGTGACAGCCTGGTCCGGAGCAAGGCGAAGTTGAATCTCTCGCTAGGCGCGGGGGCGTCGGAGTCGGCCATCTTTGGGCGCATCTTCGATGGTCTGAAAGAGGCCATTGCCCTGCTCGACCAACAGATTCAGCAACTGTGCCGCAGTGGCGAACAGCGCGACCTGTATCGGCGGATCATGACCATTCCGGGGGTTGGGCCGACGGTAGCGGCCTTCGTCACCCATCACATCACACGATGGCCCTTGACCAGCTCGGACGCCTGGATCGCCTGTACCGGCCTGGATCCGCGCCCCAACGAATCCGGCGCCCGGATCGGTAGGCGGCGCCTGTCCAAGCGCGGCAACGCCAGCCTGCGCCAGATCCTCTACATGGCGGCCATGGGACTGACCCGCTCCA
>NZ_JBSRQL010000042.1:0-1184 GCF_054083135.1 Stenotrophomonas maltophilia group sp. LNF247 | reverse complement strand
ATGTATAACCCAAGGCAACTTGCGGTTATATGGTCAAGCGAATAAGCGCACACGGTGGATGCCTTGGCGGTCAGAGGCGATGAAGGACGTGGCAGCCTGCGAAAAGTATCGGGGAGCTGGCAACAAGCTTTGATCCGGTAATGTCCGAATGGGGAAACCCACCCGCTTGCGGGTATCCTGCAGTGAATACATAGCTGCTGGAAGCGAACCTGGTGAACTGAAATATCTAAGTAACCAGAGGAAAAGAAATCAACCGAGATTCCGTAAGTAGCGACGAGCGAACGCGGACTAGCCCTTAAGCTGGATTGGTTCTAGGAAAACGCTCTGGAAAGAGCGGCCATAGAAGGTGATAGCCCTGTATCTGAAAGGGCCATTCCAGTGAAGACGAGTAGGGCGGGGCACGTGAAACCCTGTCTGAACATGGGGGGACCATCCTCCAAGGCTAAATACTACTGACCGACCGATAGTGAACCAGTACCGTGAGGGAAAGGCGAAAAGAACCCCGGAGAGGGGAGTGAAATAGAACCTGAAACCGTGTGCGTACAAGCAGTAGGAGCTCCGCAAGGAGTGACTGCGTACCTTTTGTATAATGGGTCAGCGACTTACTGTTCGTGGCAAGCTTAACCGTATAGGGGAGGCGAAGGGAAACCGAGTCTGATAAGGGCGCATAGTCGCGGGCAGTAGACCCGAAACCGGGTGATCTAGTCATGCCCAGGGTGAAGGTGCGGTAACACGCACTGGAGGCCCGAACCCACTCCCGTTGCAAAGGTAGGGGATGAGGTGTGATTAGGAGTGAAAAGCTAATCGAACCCGGAGATAGCTGGTTCTCCTCGAAAGCTATTTAGGTAGCGCCTCATATGTATCCTCTCGGGGGTAGAGCACTGTTATGGCTAGGGGGTCATCGCGACTTACCAAACCATTGCAAACTCCGAATACCGAGACGGACTGTATGGGAGACACACGGCGGGTGCTAACGTCCGTCGTGAAAAGGGAAACAACCCAGACCCACAGCTAAGGTCCCAAATTTTGTGCTAAGTGGAAAACCATGTGGAAAGGCACAGACAGCCAGGAGGTTGGCTTAGAAGCAGCCACCCTTTAAAGAAAGCGTAATAGCTCACTGGTCGAGTCGGTCTGCGGGGAAGATTTAACGGGGCTAAGCACAGAACCGAAGCTTGGGGTGCATA
>NZ_JBSRQL010000041.1:0-1386 GCF_054083135.1 Stenotrophomonas maltophilia group sp. LNF247 | reverse complement strand
TGTCGTAAAGCCAAGGCAACTTGAGGTTATATGGTCAAGCCGCACGGATCATTAGTATCAGTTAGCTCAATACATTGCTGTACTTACACACCTGACCTATCAACCACGTAGTCTACATGGTTCCTTCAGGGGGCTTGTGCCCCGGGAGATCTCATCTTGAGGCGCGCTTCCCGCTTAGATGCTTTCAGCGGTTATCGCTTCCGAACATAGCTACCCGGCAATGCCACTGGCGTGACAACCGGAACACCAGAGGTTCGTCCACTCCGGTCCTCTCGTACTAGGAGCAGCCCCTCTCAAATCTCCAACGCCCATGGCAGATAGGGACCGAACTGTCTCACGACGTTCTGAACCCAGCTCGCGTACCACTTTAAATGGCGAACAGCCATACCCTTGGGACCGACTACAGCCCCAGGATGTGATGAGCCGACATCGAGGTGCCAAACACCGCCGTCGATATGAACTCTTGGGCGGTATCAGCCTGTTATCCCCGGAGTACCTTTTATCCGTTGAGCGATGGCCCTTCCATACAGAACCACCGGATCACTAAGTCCTAGTTTCCTACCTGCTTGATCCGTCGATCTTGCAGTCAAGCACGCTTATGCCTTTGCACACAGTGCGCGATGTCCGACCGCGCTGAGCGTACCTTCGAGCTCCTCCGTTACTCTTTAGGAGGAGACCGCCCCAGTCAAACTACCCACCATACACGGTCCCCGACCCAGATAATGGGCCCAGGTTAGAACGTCAAGCACGACAGGGTGGTATTTCAAGGATGGCTCCACTGCAGCTGGCGCCACAGTTTCATAGCCTCCCACCTATCCTACACAGACGAACTCAACGTTCAGTGTAAAGCTATAGTAAAGGTTCACGGGGTCTTTCCGTCTTGCCACGGGAACGCTGCATCTTCACAGCGATTTCAATTTCACTGAGTCTCGGGTGGAGACAGCGCCGCTGTCGTTACGCCATTCGTGCAGGTCGGAACTTACCCGACAAGGAATTTCGCTACCTTAGGACCGTTATAGTTACGGCCGCCGTTTACTGGGGCTTCGATCAAGAGCTTCGCCTTGCGGCTGACCCCATCAATTAACCTTCCAGCACCGGGCAGGCGTCACACCCTATACGTCCACTTTCGTGTTTGCAGAGTGCTGTGTTTTTGATAAACAGTCGCAGCGGCCTGGTTACTGCGACCCTCTTCAGCTATAGCTCGCACGAGCCACCAAAAAGGGTGCACCTTCTCCCGAAGTTACGGTGCCATGTTGCCTAGTTCCTTCACCCGAGTTCTCTCAAGCGCCTGAGAATTCTCATCCTACCCACCTGTGTCGGTTTACGGTACGGTCTGCGTAAGCTGAAGCTTAGGAGCTTTTCCTGGAAGCGTGGTATCAGTGACTT
>NZ_JBSRQL010000004.1:0-295712 GCF_054083135.1 Stenotrophomonas maltophilia group sp. LNF247 | reverse complement strand
CGGCACTACCAATACCGGACATCGGTCATCACCGAAGATCGATGAAGCCGTTGTCGGCCAGCGCCGCCGGTTCGTCCTGCACCGCCGACAGCACGAAGCTCAATGCCTTGCCCAGCAGCGTGCCCGGGCCATCCCAGTATTCGGCGCTCTCGGCGCGCACGTGGATCAGGCGCAGGTTCGGATCGTCCTTGCCACCCGGGAAGAACAGTTTCATCGCCGGCGACCACAGCTCCTCGATCTTCGCGCGGTCATCGACGACGCGGGCACGCCCGGCCACCGAGACATAGGTGTTGTTCGAGGGCGAGGCATACGCCACGTTGACCCGCGGGTCGAGCGCGATCTCGGCCACCTTCGGGCTGTCGGCGGTGATGACGAACCACAGGTCGCCGTCAAAGGCGACCTGCTGGGTGGCCAGCGGCCGACTGTAGAGCCGTCCGTCGACGCCGGTGGTGGTGAACATGGCCACCTCCACATCCTTGATCAGTTCGGCCAGCTGGTTGACGTGTTCGGCACGGGTGTCGGCCATGTGGGGGACTCCATCGGAATGAGCCCCCATCAGACCGGGCACGGCCGCAACAGCCCGTGACGCAATTGTTCAGCCCGCGTGGCGGGCGTGCCAGGCCTGCATGGTCAGTTCGAACGAGCGCAAGCGCGCGCGGTGGTCGTACAGGTTGGCGGTGAGCATCAGCTCGTCGGGCTTGTGCCGTTCGACAAACGCGGCGATGCCCTCCCCGACCTGCTGCGGATCGCCCAGCACGGTGCAGGCCAGCGCCCGCTCCACCCCCAGTTTTTCGTGCGGCTCCCAGAAGGACTCGATGTCGTCGATCGGTGCCGGAATCTTGCCCGGCCGGCCACGACGCAGGTTGACGAAACTCTGCTGCTGGCTGGTGAAAAGGCGGCGCGACTCCGCCTCGCTGTCGCTGGCAACGACGTTCAGGGCCAGCATCGCGTGCGGCTGCTTCAGCGCCACCGAGGGGCGGAACTCGCGGCGGTAGACAGCAAGGGCTTCGTCCATCGCGTCGGGTGCGAAGTGCGAGGCGAACGCATACGGCAGGCCCATCGACGCGGCCATGCGCGCGCCGAACAGGCTGGAACCGAGGATCCAGGTCGGTACCCGCAGGCCGCCACCTGGAACGGCCTGCACCGCCTGCCCCGGCTGAACCGGCTCGAAGTAGTGCAGCAGCTCGCGCACGTCCTGTGGGAACTGGTCCGCGCTGTCGAAGTAGCGGCGCAATGCACGCGCGGTCGGCTGGTCAGTACCCGGTGCGCGGCCCAGGCCCAGGTCGATCCGGTCCGGATACAGCGAGGCCAGCGTGCCGAACTGCTCGGCCACCTGCAGCGGGGCATGGTTGGGCAGCATGATGCCGCCGGCACCGACCCGGATGCGCCGGGTGCCGCCGGCGACATGGCCGATCAGCACGGCGGTGGCCGCACTGGCGATGCCGGGCATGTTGTGGTGTTCGGCCAGCCAGTAGCGGCGGTAGCCCAGCGCATCGGCGTGCTGGGCCAGTTCCAGCATGTTGGCAAAGGCGGTGGTGGTGTCACTGCCCTCGCAGACCGGGGCCAGGTCAAGGATCGACAACGGGATCATCAGGCGTTTTTCCGTCACAGGATCCCCCATGCATGGGGACGACCCGACGCAGCGGCCAGTGCCGGTGGCAGGATGCTGATTCCCGCAGCGCGGGTCCACGACTGGCTGCACTTGATCCGGTAGAGCCGGCCGCTGGCCGGCAGGCAACGTGCCCTGGCAGCCGGCCAGCGGCCGGCTCTACCGGGGAATCGACATCCCGGCTTAGAACGCGCTGGGGCGCGGATCAGGCAACGGCTGGTCGACCATCGGCTTCAGTTCCGCATCCAGCGCAATGCGCTCATCGAACACGAAGCAGCGGCCTTCGTAGCCTTCGCCGCCCACTTCCTCGAAGTAGCCGAGGATGCCACCGTCCAGCTGCAGCACGTTGTCCATGCCGTCGTTGACCATCCACAGCGCCGCCTTCTCGCAGCGGATGCCGCCGGTGCAGAAACTGACCACGGTGCTGTCCTTCAGTGCTTCGCGGTGCGGCGCCAGCGCCTCCGGCAGGTCGGTGAACTTGTGGATGGGCAACACCAGCGCATCCTTGAAGGTGCCGTACTCCACTTCCTGCAGATTGCGCGTGTCGAGCATCACCACCGGCTTGCCGGCATCGTCATGCCCCTGCCGCAGCCAGCGCTGCACGGTGGCCGGATCCACCGCCGGCGCACGCGGGTAGTCCAGCGGCTGGCCGTCATCACGGCGGAAGCTGATGATCTCGTCCTTCACCTTGGCCTTCAGCCGGGCGAACGGCTGGTGCTCGCTGAAGCTGGTCTTGACCCGCATATCGGCAAAGCGCGCGTCAGAGCGCAGCGCTGCGTAGAAACCCTCGACCGCCTCTGGCGCACCCGCCAGGAACAGGTTCAGCCCCTCGCCCGCCACCAGGATCGTGCCGCGCAGCTGTGCCGCCTCGGCACGCGCCAGCAGCTGGTCACACAGGGCCTGAGGGGCGTCGATGACGGCGAAATGGTAGGCAGCGGTATTGGCGATCATCCCGCCATTTTAGCGCCTCCCGCCCGCACAGACAGATTCAGGGGTCAGTGCCCTCTGCGCAGCAGAGGGATCCGACCCCAAGCCCGGCAGACACCCGGAATCGGTCAGGGGTGGGGCGGGGTGGGCAGGCGGGGGCGCAGAGCGCCATGGATGGCGCTCTACGAGGCACGCAGGAGCAGCGTTTGCCGTCCCCCGCCTGCCCACACCGCCCCACCCTCCCACTGAAGCCCGGCTTTTGACGTCGCCGTTGCGTCTGCGGGTGCCGGGTGCAACCCGGCCGAAACCCCTTACCCCCGCAACAGCACGAACGGCAGCAGCACCAGCGCAGCGGCAGCGGCCATCCCCAGCAGCACCAGCATTACGAACAGCGGCCGCCGCCGGAACAGGCTGCCGAAGGTCTCCGCCGTGCCATCACGCAATGCCTGCTCACGCTCGGCACGGATGCGCGGCCCGCGTTCGGCCTGGTACTCCGCCATCAGCGCCTTCGCACGTGGATGATCGGCGTCCTCGCGCAGCCACAGGCCTCCGTTGGAAATGCCCCAGGGGCTGGGTTCGGTGCGGTACCAGGCGATGCCGTGCTGGTCGAGCAGCGTGCAGACATCGGCGTATTCGTCCTCACCGACATTGCGCAGATTGAGCAGGAGTTTTGCCATGTCCCCATGATACCCGGCGCCGATGCGCTACCCTTGCCGCCCTCGACCTGCGCCCTACCGGAGACGCCCGATGCGCCGCCTGCTGCTTCCCCTGCTGCTGTCCCTCGCCGCCGCTGGCTGCTCGACCGAACCGTCCGGCCCGCCGCCCGGCGGCACCCTGACCGCCTTCGAGCGGATCGATACCGTGCCAGGTACCGGTGCTGAAGCCGTTCCCGGCAGCAAGGTCACCGTGCACTACACCGGTTGGATCTACGACAACCGTACCGAGACCAAGCACGGCAGGACCTTCGACAGCTCCTTCAAGCACGGCCAACCGTTCACCTTCGCGCTTGGCGCCGGCCAGGTCATCCGCGGCTGGGATGAGGGCGTGGCCGGCATGAAAGTTGGCGGCAAACGCACGCTGATGATCCCGCCGGACTACGGTTACGGCGACCGCAAGGTCGGCCCGATTCCGGCCGGATCGTCGCTGGTGTTCGACGTCGAGCTGCTCGATGTCAAACCGTGATGCCGCCATGCCCCACCGCGTCGCCGTCATCGGCGGTGGCCCGGCCGGCCTGTTCGCCGCCGAGCGCCTGCGCGCCGCCGGGCTGGACGTCGACCTGTACGAGGCCAAGGGGTCGCCCGGCCGCAAATTCCTGATCGCCGGCAAGGGCGGGCTCAACCTCACCCATTCCGATCCGCGTCCGCTGTTCGACAGCCGCTACCGCGAGCAGTCCACGGCCGTGGGCCGCTGGCTGGACGACTTCGATGCGCAGGCGCTGCGCGACTGGGCCGCCGGCCTGGGCGTGGAGACCTATGTGGGCAGCTCCGGCCGCGTGTTCCCGGTCGACCGGAAGGCTGCGCCGCTGCTGCGTGGCTGGGTGCGCCGGCTGAAGGAACAGGGTGTGCGCCTGCATGCCAACCACCGCTGGATCGGCTGGGGTGAGGATGGCGCGCTGCGATTTGAAACCGAAGATGGCGCCGTTGAAGTACATGCCGATGCCACCCTGCTGGCCATGGGCGGCGGCAGCTGGCCGCAGCTGGGCAGTGACGGCGCCTGGGTCGCGCCACTGCAGGCCCGTGGCGTGGACATCGCACCACTGCAGTCGGCCAACTGCGGTTTCGACGTGGGTTGGACCCCATTCTTCGCCCAACGCAATGCCGGCGCGCCGTTGAAGCCGGTGGTCGCGCACTGGATCGACCTGGCCGGACAGCCACGGTCGCTGCAGGGCGAATGCGTGGCCAGCGAGTACGGCATCGAAGGCAGCCTGATCTATGCGATGGCGGCGGACCTGCGCGAGACCATCAACCGCGAGGGCCACGCGATGCTGTGGCTGGATCTGGTACCGGGCCGCGACGAGGCGCGCCTGCTTGCCGATCTGTCACGCCCACGCAAGGGCCGCAGCTTCGGCGAGCACCTGCGCCGCCAAGCCGGACTGGATGCAGTGAAAGCCGCACTGGTGTTCGAGATTCTGGGTAAAGAAGCGGGCAGCGACCTGCCTGCCGTGGCGGCTACGCTCAAGCGCCTGCCGCTGCGCCTGCTGCGTCCCCGGCCGATGGCCGAGGTGATCAGCACCGCCGGCGGCGTGCGCCTGGATGCGCTGGATGATGGCCTGATGCTGCGGGCAGTGCCCGGCGTGTTCTGCGCCGGCGAGATGCTGGACTGGGAAGCGCCGACAGGTGGCTACCTGTTGACCGCGTGCTACGCCAGTGGCCTGCGTGCTGCGGAAGGCGTAATCAGGTGCCTGGCCGGGCGGTGACGCCTGCCTTGTAGCGTCAAGCCATGCTCGACGGCGTTACCTGTAGAGCCGAGCCCATGCGCGGCTTGAGTCAAAAGCAGCCGAGCGTGGGCTCGGCTCTACAGAACGCAGAAAACGAGCACTCACCACGGCCGGCGCATGCTCACTGAAGCCAGCGCCACGCCGCTGGGATGCGGGTAGGCCTCTTCGCGCACGCTGACGAACCCCTGGCGTTGATAGAACGGCACGGCGTTGAGCGAGGCCGACAGCACCACCTCACGTTCACGATCGGCCATCGCCAGCAGGCGCTGCATCAACGCCTGGCCAATGCCCTGGCCGCCATGATCTGGATTGACGAACAACGCATCGACTTCATTGGCATCGGCATCAAAGACGCCGAAGCCGAGCAGGCCACCCTGCCCGTCCTCGGCCACTACGCAGCCTCCCTGCGACAACAGCCGCGCATACTGCGACGGTGGCGGCGAGGCAGACCAGGGCGCAATGACTTCGGGCGGGTAATGGCTGCTGCAGGTCTCGCGCACGCAACGCGTGCGCAGCGCCCACAACATGGCCACGTCATCCATGGTGCCGGTCCTGAACTGCATTACATCTCCTTGTAGAGCCGAGCCTATGCTCGGCTGCTTCTCGATCACGCATCGCGATGTTGGAACGAAGATCAGCCGAGCATGGGCTCGGCTCTACAACATCACGTTATCGCGACTTGCTGGCGCGCAGTGCCTGGATCTTCGGCGGCGGCTGGAAGGAATCGCTGCGTGCATCGGCCCAGAACGCATGGAACACCGCATGGTCGGGCACCTTGTGCAACAGCTCGCCCGGTTCCAGGTAACGGTACAGCGAGGCCAGCGAACGGATCTCCACCGGCGAAACACGACGCAGGATGTGCTCCGGCCCAAGTTCAGCCGGGTCGTTCAGGCCAGCGGCACACAGCAGTTCCTTCAAGGCATGCAGCGTGTGCTCGTGGTAGCTGTAGACACGAGCAGCCTTGTCCGGTGCATCCAGATGCTTCCAGCGCGCGGGATCCTGGGTAGCGATCCCGGTCGGACACTTGTCGGTATGGCAGCTCAGCGACTGGATGCAGCCCAGCGCGAACATGAAGCCTCGGCCGGCATTGCACCAGTCGGCCCCCAACGCGATGGTCCGTGCGATGTCGAACGCACTGGTGATCTTGCCGGCCGCGCCGATGCGGATGCGCTCACGCAGGTCGAGGCCGACCAGGGTGTTGTGCACCAGCAGCAGTGCCTCATGCATCGGCACGCCGACATGATCGACGAACTCGGCCGGTGCCGCGCCGGTGCCGCCTTCGGCACCATCCACCACGATGAAGTCCGGCAACAGGCCGGTTTCCTGCATCGCCTTGGCGATGCCGAACCATTCCCACGGGTGGCCGATGGCCAACTTGAAACCGACCGGCTTGCCACCGGACAGTTCGCGCAGGCGGGCCACGAACTGCAACAGTTCAACCGGCGTGGAGAACGCCGAATGGCGCGACGGCGACACGCAGTCAACGCCCATCGGCACGCCACGGGTCACCGAGATCTCGGCGGTCACTTTTGGTGCCGGCAGCACACCGCCGTGGCCCGGCTTGGCCCCCTGCGACAGCTTGATCTCGATCATCTTGACCTGATCGTGGGTAGCGTTGGCAACGAAGCGCTCCTCGCTGAAACCACCTTTCTCGTCACGGCAACCGAAGTACCCCGAGCCGATCTCCCACACCAGGTCGCCGCCCATTTCGCGGTGGTAGGGCGAAATCGATCCTTCGCCGGTGTCGTGGTAGAAGCCACCGCGGCGCGCGCCTTCGTTCAGTGCGCGGATCGCATTGGCTGACAGCGAGCCAAAGCTCATCGCCGAGATGTTGAACACGCTGGCCGAATAAGGCTTGGCGCAGTTCGGGCCGATCAGGACGCGGAAGTCATGCTTGGCAATCGTCGTCGGTGCCAGCGAATGGTTGATCCACTCGTAGTCCACCGCATAAGTGCTGCGCAGGGTGCCGAACGGCACCGTGTCCATCTCGTTCTTTGCGCGCTGGTAGATCAGCGCGCGCTGCTGGCGCGAGAACGGCACGTCTTCCAGGTCGCTCTGCACGAAGTACTGGCGGATCTCCGGACCGATCGACTCCAGCCCGTAACGGAAGTGCGCCATCACCGGATAATTGCGGCGCAACGTGCTGCGTTTCTGCAGCAGGTCCCAGGTCCCCAGCGCCACCATCGCGGCAGTCAGGCCGACGCCCCAGTACCACGCTGGCCAGATCGTGGCCAGCCACAGGCATATCGGGAACATCAGGATGGCGAGCAGGTAGACGATATACCGGTGCATGGCGTTCCTCGGTTGCAACTGCCCCCGAGTCTACCGCGCCGTTCGCAGCCGGGGCTTACAAACGATCGTCAACCACGTTGCGCGGCCAGGCCGATTTCACGTCGTAGACCAGGCCACCGGGCGCCAGCAGCGCCCGGATTGCGGATTCATCCATCGCCTTGAACCGGGCGTGGGCCACCGCCAGCACCACCGCGTCATAGCGCCCTGCCCCGGGCTCGGCCAGCCAGTCCAGGCCCTCGCCGGTCAATGCCGCCGGGCCGACCCACGGGTCGCTTACCTCGACCCTCGCACCGGCATCGCGCAAGCGCTGTGCCAGTTCCAACGCGCGACTGTTGCGCAGGTCCGGGCAATCCTCCTTGAAGGTCACGCCCAGGACCAGGATGCGTGCATCCGCCGGCGCACGGCCACGCTCGGCCAGCATCGCCAGCACCCGAGCCGCTACGTGCTCGCCGACGCGGTTATTGACCTGTCGCGCGGTGTGGATCAGGTCCGGGTGGTAACCCACGCTCTCGGACTTGTGCAGCAGGTAGTACGGATCGACGCCGATGCAGTGACCACCGACCAGGCCCGGGCGGAACGGCAGGAAGTTCCACTTGCTGCCGGCGGCATCCAGCACGTCCTGGGTGTCGATGCCGAGCCGGTCGAAGATCAGGGCCAGCTCGTTGACCAGCGCGATGTTGACGTCACGCTGGATGTTCTCGACCACCTTGGCCGCTTCAGCCACGCGCATCGAAGGGGCCGGGAACGTACCGGCGGCAATGATGCGCTGGTACAGGCCATCAATCACCGCAGCGACCTCCGGGGTCGATCCGGAGGTGATCTTGCGGATGTCGGCAAGGCGCCGCTGGCGGTCACCGGGGCTGACCCGTTCGGGGCTGTAGCCGCAGTAGAAGTCTTCGTTGAAGCGCAGGCCGGACCCTTGTTCCAGCAGCGGCACGCACACTTCCTCGGTGGTTCCAGGGTAGACCGTGGACTCGTAGATCACCAGATCTCCGGCGCGGAGATGGCTGGCAATCAGGCGCGTGGCCGAACGCAACGGCTCCAGATCGGGCTGTTCGTAGGCATCGATCGGGGTCGGCACGGTGACGATGTAGACATTGCAGGCATCAAGCAGTGCCGGATCGCTGCCGTACTGCAACAGGTGCGCACTGGCCAGCTCGTCGGCTTCCATTTCCAGTGTGTGGTCCTGGCCGCTGCGCAGCTCGGCGATGCGACCGGCGTCAATATCGAAGCCCAACGTCGGCCAGTGCCGGCCAAACGCCACCGCCAACGGCAGGCCGACATAGCCCAGGCCGACCACCGCAAACCGAGGGTCACTGGCCGCCGCAACCGGCACACTCATCGGCACATCCCATGCAATCGATGCAATCGCACATACGCTGCCATGGCTTCGGCCAACACACTCATCTGCTGCACCACTCCGGAAAACCTGCGCCAGAAAGGCTACAGCCTACCGGCCCCGGCGCCCTGCCGCCAAGGCGGGCTCAGGACCCCAACGCCACCGCCGCCGGTTCCAGCTCACCGTCGGCACCGGTCCAGGCCTGCAGCAGGCGTTCAAATCCACCGCTGCCAAGCAGGAAGCCGGGCCAAGCGGCGTCGACGATCTGCGCCAGTGGTTCTGGCTCGATGCGCCGCGTACCCATCGACCAGCGCGGAAATGCCCGCTGCACCACCGGAGCGCGGCACAGTACGTGCAGCTGCCCATGGCTGCGCGCGTTGAGGATGCGCTGGAACACCGAATCGATGCCGTCCTGCGGGCCTTCGAGATACTGCAGGAAACGGCTGCCATCGAACATCAGGACGCCGGTGACTCCAGCTACACGATTGAATGCCGTGGCATCGGCCAGCAGGCGGTCAAGATCGGTTGTCTGCAGATCGGCGCGGGCCTCGCTGGCATAGGCAATCGCGTGCAGCGACATCAGATGGCTCCCCCCCCTGGGAACGATGGCAGGGACTATGACATGAATACGATCGGCAGTTAAGCACGCGACCGCCGTGATGCAAACAGGCCGAGGCACCGCAGGTGGGCTACAATCGGCGCCGCGCTGCTGGCCCGGATGGCGAAACTGGTAGACGCATCGGACTTAAAATCCGCCGGGGGCAACCCCATGCCGGTTCGATTCCGGCTCCGGGCACCATACGCACGCCGCGCAACCCACACTCAGATCGCCCGCGAGTAACGCGGTTGCTCGTGAGTGGCACGCAGGTACGGATCGAAGCACATCGCCAGCAACCGCAGCAGCGGTCGCCCCGGTTCGCTGGAACGCACCACACCATCGCGGTATTCGGCCAGGCCGTCTTCCTGCAGCCGCTGTACCGAATGCAGGTCCTCGGCAAAGTACTGTTCGAAATCCACGCCGTGGCGCTGACCCAGCTGCACGCCATCGACCTCGCCCTGGCACATCAACTGCTGGATCAGTTCCGCACGCAGCTGGTCGTCAGCGCTCAGCGCCACGCCGCGCCACACCGGCAGCTGCCCCTGGTCCACGGCATCCTCCCATGACGGCAGGTCGCGCGGATTCTGGCTGTAGGTGGCACCGATGTGGCTGATCGCACTCACGCCCAGGCCGAGCAGATCGGTATCGGCGTGGGTGGTATAGCCCATGAAATTGCGATGCAGCTGCCCGGCGCGTTGTGCGCGCGACAGATCTTCTTCCGGCAATGCGAAGTGATCCATGCCGATGTACTGGTAGCCGGCCGCAGAGAGCGTCTCCACCGCCAGACCCAGCAGCGCCAGTTTGTCCTCCGGCGAAGGCAAGCGGCTTTCGTCGATCTGCTTCTGCGCACGGAACAGATGCGGCAGATGCGCGTATCCGTACACCGCCAGGCGGTCCGGACGCAGCGCCAGCACCCTATCGAGGGTGCGGCCGAACCCCTCCAGGCTCTGCCCCGGCAAGCCGTAGATCAGGTCGACGTTGACCGAACGCATGCCGCTGTCGCGGCAGGCGCTCAGGATGTCCAGTGTCTGCTGCACGCCCTGGATGCGGTTGATCGATTCCTGCACCTGCGGGTCGAAATCCTGCACGCCCAGGCTGGCCCGGTTGAATCCCAGGCGCGCCAGCATGGCGACGTCGCGGGTGTCGATGAAGCGTGGATCGAGTTCGATCGAGAAATCGCGCTGCGGTGAATCGCTGAAATCGAAGCGCCGGCGCAGCCCTTCCACCAGCGTGGTCATCGCCTCGGCCTCGAGGAAATTCGGCGTGCCACCGCCCAGATGCAGCTGGATGACCTCACGGCCGTCCTCGAACTGCGGCGCCAGCAGGTCGGCCTCGGCCAGCACGCGCGACACATAGCTGTGACCACGTCCGCGGTCGCGGGTGATCACCCGGTTGCAGCCACAGTAGAAGCAGGGGCTGGAACAGAACGGCACATGCACGTACAGCGACAGCGCGCGGGCCAGCTGGTTGCTGTCGGCGATCGCTTGGCGCAGCGCCGGCGCGTCGAAGCCATCATGGAAATGCGGCGCGGTCGGATACGAGGTGTAGCGCGGGCCCGGCCGGTCGTGCCGGCGCAGAAGGTCGGGGTCGAAGGTCCAGGCCAGGCCACCGGCGGCGGGAGAGAACGTGTCCATGCCGCCAGCATCGCGCCAGGCGGCCTATGCCGCCTTGACCCAGATCAATGCTTGCCGGCGATCCCCAGTACCGGCAGGCCGACCTGCGGCCAGCGCAGCATCTGGTAGCGCTTCCAGAAGGTGTCACCGATCCGCGCTGCCACGTCGTTGGCCAGTTCCTGCATCGGCGGGTTACCGCACTCGGCAGTGGTGGCCCGGAACAGCACCAGCCAGCGGTCGAACAGGTCCTTGTCCAGCTCGATGGCCATGTGCTTGGACATCGGCGAGCCCTTGAAGCGGCGAGTGCCACGCAGCATCGCCGACCAGAAATCGACCAGCTGCGCCAGGTGCCCGGGCCAGTCGTGCACGTGCGCCTCGAACACCGGTCCCAGCCGCTCTTCCGCTCGCACGCGGGCATAGAAATCGTGGACCAGTCGGGTCACTTCCTGCTCGGTGCACAACCCGGGCGAGGCGACGGGGAGGACAGGCGGCTGTGTTGCGTTCATCGGGGCATCCAAAGCTTGCAGGCAGGCTGCCGCACCCAGGCGGCAGCGCCGTTGATCCAGATCAATGTCGGCGCAATCCGCTGCGCCTAGGCTGGCACGCTTGCAGGAAGCATGCCCTGCGGATACGGCGCCGATCCTGGCGAAGTATACGCGCCGCCCACTTTTCGATCGGGGACAGCATGAACAGACCTTTTCCCAACCGCCGCCAGCGGCTGATCCAGCACTGGGGCGCGATCCTCTGGCCCAGCTTCATCGCCGCCGGCGTTGCCAGCGTGGTGTTCTTCGCCTTCGTCGATCCATTGCGCCTGCAGGCCATCAGTTTCCCGGGCACGGCCATCAGCCGCGAACTGGGCTATACGGCAGGATTCTTCATGTTCTGGTCGGTCACTGCACTGTCCAGCGCGGTCACCTGGTACCTGCAGCGGCCCCTGCCGGGCGATGACGACGAGGAGCTGCCGCTGGGATGAGCACGTCCTGCACCCGGGTACCCCGTCCCTGGCATTGGCGCGGCACGCTCAGCGCTGCCCTGCTGGTGGTGTTCTACGCACTGCCGTGGCTGCGCTGGGAAGGACGCCAGGCGCTGCTGCTGGACATCAGCGCGCGGCGATTCGACCTGTTTGGCTGGACCTTGTGGCCCGGCGACGTCGGCGCGCTGATCGGCCTGCTGGCGGTACTGGTAGTAAGCCTCGCGCTGCTGACCCACCTCGCCGGGCGCATCTGGTGCGGCCACGCCTGCCCGCAGACGCTGTGGCGCCGTGCCTTCGACTGGATCGCCCGCAGCGCGGCGCGGGTACTGCCCGCACCTGCGGCGGGCCCAGCCACCCAGCTGGCCTGGGGCCTGCTGTCAGTGTGGACCGGCATCACCTTCGTCGGCCTGTTCAGCCCGATCAGCGGATTGCTGGCCGCCGCGCCAAACGCTGGCTGGAGCGGCTGGGAAACGTTCTGGGTGCTGTTCTACGCCGCCGCCACCTGGGGAAACGCCGGTTTCCTGCGTGAGCAGGTGTGCCGTTCGCTGTGCCCGTTCGCACGCATGCAGCCGCTGCTGACCGATCCGCATACGCCGCGCATGCTGTACGACGCCCGCCGCGGTGAGCCGCGCGGGCCACGCCCGTCCGGTCTCGGCGGGGTGCTGGGCCGTGGCCGCGGCCTGCTCGACCCGACCACTGCGCAGGACTACGTATTCCGCGCTGCGCATCCGCTGCTGGCAGGACCGATGCCGACCTTCAGCGCCGACCGCCTGGGTGACTGCACCGATTGCGCAGCCTGCGTCCGTGCCTGCCCGATGCAACTGGACATCCGCCAGGGACCGCAGGCCGATTGCCTGGCCTGTGGCGCCTGCCTGGAGGCCTGCGCACAACAACAGCTCCGGGCCGGTTTCGGTCCTGGGCTGGTGCGCTACTGCAGTCCGCAGGCGATGGCCGGACAACCGAAGCGCCTGTGGCGACCCCGGACGTTGGCCCTGCTGTCCTTGTTGCTCGCGCTGCTTGCCTGCGGCGCCTGGCGCCTGCTGTGAATCAACGCGACGCGTTGGCGTGCGGCGGCACAAGCTGGGCGCGCCGGACGATGCCCAACTGTTCGATGATCAGCGCCATCTCGTTGGTGACTTCGGTACGCTCGGTCCCCTGTGGGACCAGGCGATCCAGCACCTGCTGGTAGGTATCCCAGAACGCCGGACCGCATCCGTGTTTGTGATAACTGGCTTCCAGTTCGCGGCGTACCCGTTCAGCCAAGCCATTCATGCCGTATTCCATACGACCTCCGTTGGACTTGTTCTGCATCGTTGACGGTCTACCGACTCACTTGCGTGCTACTGAAAGACTCCCAGGCTTCACGACTGGTTGACTCCAATTAGTCACAGATTTCACGACAGGTCAATTACATGCAGCGACTTTCGTGATTGAAATTATTAATCGTTCACGAAACTACATACGGGGCCCTGGGGGTGCCGGATGGGGCGAAGCCGACAGGCGTCAGGAAGCACAGCACGACGTCCGCAGTAGGCGGCACTGATTATCAGCTTGGGATCGATTGAACTTGCCTATTTTGCTAAGTGTACTTAGCGCATCGGGCTAAGCAGGCTGGATGCGACAAAAGGCGGCGCAAATCAGATGGATTCGTCTGCCCGCGCTTCAGTTGTCGGAAAAAGGTTCGGGTAGCGCTGATGGAGGATGTACTGCCGCAATGGAGGAATGGGAAAGTCCCTCGGCCATTGCGACACTGCGGAACGGCTGATGCCAAAGAAGCGCGCCAGTTCCGCGTCGGTGCGGAATCCCAGCCGGGTTCGTACCTGCCGCTTGCTCCAGAATTCGGTCACGGTCGGTCCTTCTGTTAACCAGACTGATTCTTGCGGCAAGGCTTCTTCGCAATCCACGCGTTAAGCTGGCTTGCATAGATGAATACTCTTGGCCAACGACTCGCGGCAGCCATGAAGAAAGCCGGGCACCCACGCCCGGCCGATCTGGCACGCGCCGCCAAATCAACGACAGCAACCATCAGCAACTGGCTCAACGACCACGTGAGCGCCTCGCACGTAAAGGCCGAACAGCTGTTCCGCATCGCCGATGCGGCCAAGCTGGACGCACGCGAACTGCTGTACGGGGTCAGCGGGCTTGGCGTCGGAGAGCCTGGCAATGCCTACATCCCCAGCCAGGCCCACCTGGATGTCTGGCAGGACGCCTACGAGCTGGTCAGCCATCTGGTGGCCGAGAACGGTCTGGAGATCGACCACCGGCGCCACGCGGCCTTGGATCTGCTCGCGTTTGAACTACTGATGGACGGCTTCAGCCGCAGCAAGGTTGCCCGGGTTCTGACGACCTCGATGACGTAAATGCACCGCCGCTGGTAGCATGGGCCTCGATGGGGATGGGGCTCCCCCGATAACCGCCTGAGAAGGCTGATGGCTCCTGCCATGACGAACCCGGTGTTCGTCGACGGCGGGTCGTGCCTGCCCTCGGCGTTCGCCATTGACCCTGCGAACCCGTATTCGAGACACCCCATGCACGCACTGAACGGCTATTTCCTGGTCTTCATCGGAGGCGGCATCGGTGCCTGCCTGCGCCACGCCTGCAATCTGCTCGGCGCGCGGGTAGTGGCCGGCAGTCCCTGGCCCTGGTCGACCTTCCTGATCAACATCAGCGGCGCGCTCCTGATGGGCGTCGTGGTCGAGGTCTTCGCGATGCGCAATGGCGCCTCGCCACAGCTGCGATTGTTGCTGGCCACCGGCATCCTCGGCGGCTACACCACGTTTTCCACCTATGCACTGGAGATCGGCCTGCTGCTGCAGCGCGGCCAACATGGGCTGGCGGCCCTGTATGCCGGCGGCTCGGTGGCACTGGGCCTGGCTGGCCTGTTCGGCGGCATGAAGCTGGCCCGGCTGCTGCTGGGCTGAGCGCTCAGGCCGCGCTGGCCCGGGTCTGCCCGCGCCATTCCCGCGGCGACAGCCCGGTATGCGCCTTGAACGCGCGCGACAGCGCGGCTTCGCTGCCATAACCCACGTCGTCGGCAATCCGTTTCAGCGGGCGCCCCTGACGCAGTGCCTGCTGCGCCAGGCCCACCCGCCAACCCTGCAGGTACTGCCCGGGCGTGGTGCCCATCGCCTCGCGGAAACTGGCAGCAAACACGCTGCGTGACATGCCGGCAACCTCGGCCAGGTCTTCCAGGGTCCAGGACTGTGCGGGCGCCTCATGCATTGCTACCAGTGCCAGCCGCAGCCGTGGATGACCCAGCCCGGCAAACAGGCCACCACGCATCCCGCCCCCTTCCATCAGCTGGCGCAGCACCTGGATCATCACTACCTCGAACAACCGGTTGACCATCACCGCACGCCCGCAGCGCTGCTCGAAGGCCTCCTCGAACAGCAGTTCCAGCGCTGCGTTGCCGCCATGGAGATCCGCCAGCGGCATGCAGATGAAATCGGGCAACGCGGCGCTGATCGGGTTGAGCCGACCGCCCTCGAAATGCAGGTTGGCGCAGGCCATGTCGGCGCCGTGCTGCGGATCAGTGCTGAAGCGATGCGGCATCGGTCGCGGGTACAGCAGCAGGCTGGGGACCTCGACCTGCACGGTCTGCCGGCCGTGGCTGACCTGCAACGGGCCGCGCCGCACCAGGTGCAGCTGCCCGGCCTCATTCTCCCCCTCCAGCATGTTGATACCGCACAGCGCACCGGCATGGAACACCGAGGCAGTGACCGCAAAGCGTTCAAGCAGAATGGCGAGACGGTCGACCATGACGGGACCCTGGGTAAAGTAGAAAGAGATCAAGTCGACACATCGTATCGGAATCCTCCCGTAGCGGACGTGATCGACTCGGGGAGCGCCCCCCG
The DNA here is from genome assembly GCF_054083135.1 of Stenotrophomonas maltophilia group sp. LNF247. Lineage (NCBI taxonomy): Bacteria > Pseudomonadati > Pseudomonadota > Gammaproteobacteria > Lysobacterales > Lysobacteraceae > Stenotrophomonas > Stenotrophomonas maltophilia group sp. LNF247. The sequence continues at coordinate 280,070 of NZ_JBSRQL010000004.1, read as the reverse complement.
CCCTTCCTGCGGCAGTGCAGCGCGCGCAGGCTGCTGGCGGGGTCTAAGCTGACGCCATTCCCGGATGGAATGCCCGTGATGTGTCACTTGCTACGATGTGCCCTCACCCTCGCCCTGCTATTCCCCGCGACACAGGTGATGGCCGCACCCGCTGCATCACCGCGCACGTTCAGTGGCCAGTTGCAGAGGGCCCCGTGGCGCCTGGACGTGCCGGCTGACTGGAACGGTGACCTGGTGATGCTGGCGCACGGCTACGAGCCGGTAGGCATGCCACGTGCTACGCCAATGCCTGCCAATGACGGCACCGCGCCACTGCTGGCTGCAGGCTACGCCGTCGCGCAGAGCGCCTATGCCAGCCAGGGCTGGGCGGTGGCCGATGCGATCACCGACATGGAACGCCTGCGCCGGCATGCAGTGGCTGAACTCAAGCATGTGCGCCATATCTGGATGCTGGGATTTTCGATGGGCGGCGCCGTGACCCTCGCCAGCCTCGAGCGGTTCCCGCAACACTACGCCGGTGGTGTGTCGCTATGCGGCGCCAATCTCAGTGGCGAACAGATCGCGAGTGATCTGCTGACCACGCTGGTCGCTTTCGATTACTTCTTTGCCAAGGCCGAAGGCCTGCCGGGTGCGGGACTGCTCTCACCCGAAGCGGCTGCGCTGCCACAGGGCGAACTGTACCAAGGCATCTCCAATGCGCTGCAACGCAGCCCCTCGCATGCCGCGTTGCTGGCACAGCGGCTGCAGGTGTCCGCTGATGCACTGGCCGGCACGATCAGCCTGCATGCACTGGTCCTGCACGAACTGGCCACGCGCAGCGGCGGCATGCCGGTGGGCAACAGAGGCGTGGCTTACAGCGGCTTCGGTGACGACATGGCGTTCAATGCCGGCGTGCAACGTGTCGATGCCGTGCCTGCCGCGCAGGCCGCTGTCCGCAGGGAGCTGGCATTGAGCGGTGCGTTGAGGCGACCGCTGGTGATCCAGTTCAACAACAACGACCCGACGATCGTGCCGCGCATGCAGACAGTGTATCCGCAGACGGCCGCACGGGCCGGCGCCCGTCCGCTGCCACAGGTGCTGCCGCCCGTTGGCGAAGGCCATTGTGGCTTCTCCGGAGCGCAGATCATCGAGGCGTTGAAGGCCGCGCAGCGTTGAACAATCGCGGCCCGCGCGCAGCTCAGCCGCCCAGCGTGCCCATCGTGAAGGTGTAGCCCGAGCTCATCAGGAATTCGCGCATGCGCATTTCCGCGCGCCGTGGTGAGGCCAGGTTGGCCGGCGCGTACAGGGCATACACCAGGCCCGACCCTTCAATATGCTCGCGGCGCACCCCGCAGCGGGCGGTTTCCGAGGCGATGACCCATCCGTCCTTCAGCCGATCAGGGCCAATGGATTGCCCGTTCTTCAAGCGGAAGGTCAACCAGCGCACATCTGCCGTGACTTTGCTCATTTCCGTTTCGCTCCGTGGCTGGAACGACGCGTGATGTCTGTGCTCGCCATTGCGGCTCCCTGAGACGTGGAACTCGACCATAGCGCCTTTCCATGTCGTGGCCGGCTGAGACTGGCGATCGGGACGTGGCGGACTGCTGCAGGTGAAGCAGCGCGGCGTCGGAAATGGCGGCAGCAGGGAGCATCCTGCCGGCGCAGTTCACAGGCAGGGAACCCGACTCACGCAGCGCGGTCGCTGCCCTGGTTCAAGGCGTGCAGCGCATCGGCCAGCGCCTGGATTTCGGCACGCAGGGCCAGCCGCTGCAACCACCGCCCGGGGATTCCGCGCGCGCCATGGAATGCGCCCGCCAGCTGCCCGGCGATGGCGGCCGTGGTGTCGGCATCCTCACCAAGGTTGGCCGCCTCGAGTACGACGGCTTCAAAGGTGTCGTGGCGATCAAAGCACCAGAGTGCTGCTTCCAGACTGTCAACAACATAACCATTGCCACGGATCTGCTCACGCGCGGCACCGCGGTAGCCGCCCGCCGCGATCTGCTGCAGCCGCGCGCTCTCGACGGGGACATTGCTGAGATCCAGCACCCCGTCACGGGTGCCACCTGCCAACGCCCGCTCCAGCGCGACCGCCAGCAAGCGGCACGCCTCCAGGCACTCCTGCGCAGCGTGCGTCGTCCGCGAACTCAGCTCGGCCATGGCCTGCAGATCGGGAGTCCCGGCGTAGCGCAATGCTACCGGCGCCAAACGCATGATCGAGCCATTGCCAGCGCTGCGTGGGTCGTTACTCCCCGCCAGCGGATGGCCGTCCTGCAGGAACCGGTCGACCGCAGCTCGCGTTGCCATACCGATATCGAAGCACTCGCCGGTCGCACTCCAGTAACCGTGCCGGTACCAGTTGGCGTAGCGGTTCATCTGATCGCGCGGGTCGAAGGTGTCGCAGCGCGCCAGGCTCTCGGCCAGGCACATCGCCATGGAGGTATCGTCAGTCCATTGCCCCGGCTGCAGGTGGAACGGCCCACCACCCACCATATCGGTAATCGGGGTGAAGCTGCCACGGGGCTTGAATTCCAGCGTGGTACCGACGGCATCGCCGCACGCGAGGCCGAGCAAAGCCCCGCGGAAGTGATCAATCTGGTTCATCAGACCAGTGTAGCGCCACCGCATCTGACATGACTGACCGCCAGGTCGGGTGGCGATCGCGCGAGCGGGGAATCGATTGCAGCCAAACAAAAAAGCCCTGACCGGAGTCAGGGCTTTTCAATTGGAGGCCTCAAGCGGAATCGAACCGCTGTAAACGGATTTGCAATCCGGTGCATAGCCACTCTGCCATGAGGCCAACGTACTTCACGCCAGGAACGCAGCCCTGACAAGACAAAACCCCAAGATGGGGCCTGTCGGAACATGGAGCGGGAAACGAGACTCGAACTCGCGACCTCAACCTTGGCAAGGTTGCGCTCTACCAACTGAGCTATTCCCGCGTAAGCCGACATGCTACCGGAAATCCGGAAAACACACCAGCGATTTCACCTTTCTGACTGCGCGTAAAGCCTTGTGGCCCAACGTGCCCCGCCTTGCCGTGGCGGGAGAAAAACAAGGCCCCTACCGGGGCCCTGTAGAATCTGGAGCGGGAAACGAGACTCGAACTCGCGACCTCAACCTTGGCAAGGTTGCGCTCTACCAACTGAGCTATTCCCGCAGATTCCGTTCGACCTGCGTCGAAGGAGCGCCATTGTGTCCAAATTCCTTCACGCCGTCAACAGTCTTCACATCATGCGGTCACGGGCGTCCGCGCTGGGGTACGCTGCCCCGCCCAAGCACGGACACCGCCGATGCCGAGACGCTACGTCCGCCTGTTCTGGTTGCTGGTCGCGCTGACCTGGCTGGCGCTGATCGCCGCGCTGGTCAATGCCGGTTTCACCCCGGACTACTGGCTGCTGCACCACCTGGAAGGCGCTGAGCTGCCCTACCCGACCAGCACCGTCATCCTGTTCGCGCTGCTGGGAACGGTTGAGCTGGTGGTGGCCGCGTTGATCGTGCGGCCTTGGAAACTGAAACGCCTGTGGCTGCGCCTGCTGATCGCCTTCGCCCTGCTGGTGCTGTGGTCGGTGCCGTGGATGCTGTCGGCGATGCACCAGCCGCCGGTACAAGGCATGCACCTGCTGTGGTTGCTGCTGCTGGACGTGGGATTGCTGCTGGCGCTGTGCGGGGTGTCGGCGGTGAGCGCATGGCGGGCGTTCATAAGCTCACCGCATGGCTGCCGCAGGGAGAAGACGCGCAGAGATGGCCTACGCATTTCAGAATAGTTGCATGGACCCGCAGCGGACCGGCGAAGGACAGTACCTGACCCGAGGCCCACAGCGCCGGCAATACTTTCACTGCCGCTGCTCTGCATATGCCTCTGCCAAACCGGGATAAATCATGCAGCAGTCGAGCCAGCGGGCATCACAGCTCCCCGACGACGCGGATCCGCTTGACGCAGCGTTGCCAGCAATGGCTGGAGACCGCCCGATTACGCCCTTGGAACTTGCCACGCGACTTTCCGCAGCCTGCCCCTTTCAGGTCGTCCGATACGCCGACATCAAGGATGAGGTACCGCAGGACTCAACATACGCACCAGAGCACTACGTCTGGGGCGATCCCGATGAGTTGGTTCTCTTGGTTGATGGCGACCTCAAGCTCGACACGCTGGACCTGGACGACCCGCTGGCCCCGTGGCGGGAAGAAGATCTTGGTGCGTACATCCGTTTCATCTTGGTTCGCGGCAATGCAGAGATAGCACGCCATGTTCACAGCCTTGAAACCGACGGCGCATGCGGATTGCTTGTCTCGGGCGACCTGACGACAACCAATGCCATCGTCGGCGGACAGGAAATCCGCGTAGGCGGCAACCTACTGGTCCGCGAGCTGTTCTGGGGCGACTACAACCACGGGGAACTGCACGTGGTCGGGAACACCCAGGCAGCGCTTCTCATTCAGACCGACTACTCCATGCAATTCGATGGCTCGGTTCACTGCATTCGCAGGATGGACGACGAAGCCATCATTGACGACGGAATTGAGCAGATCATCGAACCCGATTGTCTGTTACGCGAATCCGAGGGTCCGGACAGCTTCTGGTCATTGGACGCGGGAGCCATGCTGCAAAGGCTCACTGCCGGGAAGAGCGTCATCCGTGCGGAGGGTCTGTCAGCGCGAGACCCGATGCTATGCACAATGAACCTGTTTAGCGACGCCACTGTCAGTGCAGAAAGCCTGCTACGCATTTGTGGAGAAGACATGCTTCCCATGGATACCCGGACCTATGAATTCCACCGCAGCGGCATCTCACTTCTAGCAAGTGCTGGCACCGCCGACGCCGACGCCGACGCCCGCGTATACACCGTGCAGATGGAAGATCCTTCGAAGAACATCGCTGCACGCCTCGTAATGTGGCGCACCGATGCAACCGCCAGCACCACGGCCTCTTACATAGGATGTGCTGGATCTGGCTGGATCCTACTGAAGTACATCTGCAGCGATGCTGGACAGGATCAGCGCGAATGGGACGAGGTTGAGTCACATGACATCCAGCCACCCTTCATCGCACTCATCCTCGGCGGGTGGCGATTTCTTGAGGAAGGCGCATCGAACCGAAAAAGGACTGCGGAGACAATTTCAGCGGCCGAGATACGCGGTCTACTGGCGCTTCCGATCTGTCAGCCATACGACGACTATGGCGATGGTGACCGTTGCGGATTGTGGGTGGGTCACTGTCATGCGGCGTTTCGCCAAGAGAAACGCGGGCCCGGCGGCGAGGGGCCCATGCTCCGACTTTCACGGGAACTTCAACAGACCGACGGTAGCAGCGTCACCGAAAGCTACTACTACTACGTTGAGACCTGCATGGATGGACGGGAGCGCGTTCACATTCGTTACAAGGCAGACCTGCGCACTGAAGACTCACCGGTTCAGATAGATCCTGTCGGAGGGGAGGCGCTGGCCGACGCACTACAACTTTTCAAGCGTGGCGCAAGGGAAATGCACGGCACAAATTCAGGCCTACTGAAAGGAAGAACACCCTACTTCGCAAAAGATCATGCGTTCGCGGTGAACTTCTGGAAGCAGCAGGGATACCTGCCCGAGTAGATGCCAGAGTTCTTTCAGAAACCGACGGCAGTCCAGGCCTTCTAGCTATCCGCATCCGTTATATGGCTGCTGCTGGCCTTCGCACTCATCCATGCCGGCTTCAAGCCAGACTACTGGCAACTGTGTCACATCGCGCCCGGGACACTGCCTTACCCCACAGATTCAGTCTTCACCTTCGCGCTGATCATTCTGGTGGAGATTGTTGTCCTGGGCCTGATCGTGCAGCCATGGCGGTTTCACCGCCTGTGGCTGCGGATGTTTGTCTGTGCCTTTCCCTGGCTGGGCTGGACAGTACTTTGGGGCGTGACCGCCAGGCACCAATCACCCGTGCGCGATGTGCATTTGAACTGGGTGCTCGCCGTTGCCGCCTTTCTTCTTGTGGCACTACTGGTCGTGGTCGCGGCCTACGCCTGCCCGCGCCTACGCCGCTGGCTCAACGGCTGACCGGACCTACTTCCGGAACTCTACCCGCACATGCTGGCCGAAGCGCGCCTTGGCCTCGCCATCGAACTCCAGCACACACTCGACCACCTTGGCCACGCCACGCACTGCATCTTCAGGCAGGCGTGCCTGCGCGAACACAGGGCTGATGCGTACCACGCGTGCGGTCGGCAGCGTGCCGGTGTTCTCGGCACCATCACTGTCCGGTACCACCGCCGCTTTCATGCCTACCTGCACCGCATCGGCGTAGGCGGCGCTCAGTTCGGCGCGCACCTGCAGCGGGCGCGCCGGCAGCAACGAGATCGCCGGCTTGCCCGCCTGCACGAAGGCACCGACGCCCGGCACCTGGCCGACCACGGTGCCGGCTTCCGGCGCGCTCAACGACATCTGCTGCAGTTTCAGCTTCGCGTGCTCCAGCTTGTGCTGCGCCATGTCAACCTGCGCACCGGCCACGTCGACATCGGCGCGCACGCCGGCCAGCTGCTGTTTGGCTGCATCGGCCTGCTGGTTCGAGGACACGCCTTCGCTGGCGCCCGTGGACAGGCGAGTGGCGTTGCGCTCCAGTTCGCGCAGCTGCGCCTGGCTGCCCTTCAGGCGGTCATTGGCCAAGGCCAGATCGGCGCTGGCCATCGCCACCTCCTGCTGCAGCAGGGCACCATCCAGCGACAACAACAGCTGCCCCTTCTTCACCGTGGCGCCTTCCTTCACCGGTGCGGCGATGATCGAGCCATCCATCGGCGGTGCCAGCGCGATCAGGCCACCTTCGACGTCAATGATGCCCCGCGCCACGGCGACCTTGCCGGCGGCGGCAGTACCCTCCTTGCCTGAGGGGGCCGATGCAGCGGTGGGCGCTTCCCTGGAACAGGCGCCGAGCAGCAGTGCCGCGGACAGGGCCAGGCTGAGGGGAAGCAGATGCGACGTCTTGGTCATGGGGCGGACTCTACGGTTTCGTTCTGGCGGCGGTCATCACGGACCATGCCGTCTTCCATTGCGATCACCCGATCGGCATGCCGGATCAGGCGCGGATCGTGGCTCACGCACAGCACGGTGGCACCATGCGCACGTGCGTAGCGATGCAGGATGTCGATCACGCGCTGGCCGTTCTCGGCATCCAGCGCGCTGGTGGGTTCGTCTGCGAAGATCAAGGTTGGCGACTTGGCAAACGCGCGGGCAACCGCCACGCGCTGTTTCTCGCCACCGGACAGCTGCGCCGGGCGCATGTGGCTGCGGTGGCTGAGGCCGACTTCTTCCAGCGCCTGGCGGGCCAGCGGCTCGCTTTCGCGATTGCGCATGCCGCGGTAGCCCAGTGGCAGCTGTACCTGCTCCAACGCAGTCAGTGCCGGGAACAGGTTGAAGCCCTGGAACACGAAGCCGACATGGTGCAGGCGGAAACGCTCCACTTCACTGCGGGTCATGTGGCTCACGTCCTGGCCCAGCGCGTGCACGCGACCGCCATCGGGCGCGGACAGGCCGGACAGCAGCGACAGCAGCGTGCTCTTGCCGCAGCCGGACGGGCCGGATACCAGGGTCAGCTCGCCGGGATAGATGTCCAGCGACAGGCCACGCAGCACCGGCACCTGCACATCACCGGACATGAAGCCTTTTTCCAGTGCTTCGGCCTGCAGGGTCGGGGCGATGGCGCGTGTGGAAGTCATCGGCCGGTCCTCAACGCAGCAGCAACGATGGATCGGAGCGGACCACACTGCGCACCGCCATGATGCTCGACAGCATGGCCATCACCGCGACCAGCGCCACGCAGCCCAGGATCACCATCGGCGTCAGCTGCACCGGTACGCGCTGGGTCTGCGCGATCAACAGCACCACCGTGCTGAACGCCGCCGCCAGCAGCATGCCCACGCCACCGATCAGCAATGCCTGCTCGAACACCACCCGTGCCAGCGCATAGCGGCCTGCACCGAGTGCATTGAGCGTGGCGTACTCGCGTACCGAGCCGGCCACCACCGAGGCGAACGACTGGTTGGTGATCACCGCACCGACGAAGCAGACGATGACGGCCATGAACAACACGGCGATACCTGCGCCGGTATCGAACAGCCAATACTGCTGCGAACGGCTGGCGAACGCCGGCGCGGTCCAGAACTCGACCGGTGTGGCCTGGCCCATCGACGCGGCCAGGCGATCACGCACGCGGTCGGCCAGGTCCGGCGAGCGCAGGCCCGCCACGAAATAGGTGCTGCCCTCATGCGGATCGGTACCGGCGATGGCGCGCGCGGTATCCAGCGAGGCCAGCACGTTGACGCCACCGAGGCCACGCAGGCCGGGTTGTGCAGCGACCACGCGCACCGCCTTGCCGTTGATCCAGGCACGGTTGTTCTGCAGGTCCACGCCCAGCGTATCCAGATCGGCGCTGTCGACGATCACCGCACCCGGCTCGCGCAGCTGTGCGCGCAGGTCGGCAGGCAGGATGCGCGCGAACATCATCGCGTCGTCCCGGGTGGAGATGCCGGACAGGTACACCGACACATTGCCGGTGCCCTGGGCGCCGGACCGCCATTCGCCATCGACCCACTCGTAGGGCTCGACGCGGGTGACATCCGGGTCCATGCGCAGATGGCTTTCCACATCCGCGCTGATCGCATGGCCGTAATTGACACTCTGGGTGCCGGGGAAACCGGCCCAGATATCAGCCGAGGACGCTTTCACGTAGATCGCAGCGGTACCGAAGATGCCCAGCACCAGTGCAGCCTGCACGATCAACAGCACACCGGCGAAACACATCGCCAGCACCACCGGCAGGAACCGGCGCCACTCATAGGCAAGGGTCTTGCGGGCCAGCGCGATCATTGCTGTTCGCCCTCAGCCTCGACCGGCAGCGGTGCACCGCCGAGGGCGCGGTACAGCGACGCGAAGGCCAGCACGCGCGCCCCCTGAGCACCGATCAGGTCGGCCTGCGACGCCAATGCGGCACGCTGCGTATCCAGCCCATCGAACTCGCTGGACAGGCCCAGCTGCACCTGCCGCGCCTGGCGCTTGACCTGCTGCCCGGCGGCATCGTTGGCCGCGCGCAGCGACTGGATGCTGCTGTCCTGCCGCGCCAGGCTGCCCAGTGCAGCTTCCACTTCGCTCACGCCTTCCAGCACCGCCTTGCGGTAGCCCAGCAAGGCGGCGTCCAATTGCTTCTCATCGGCATGGAAGCGCGCTCGGCGCTGCCCCCAGTCCCACAGCGGAATATCGATGTACGGGCCGATCGACGGACTGGAGTCGGAATTGGAACGGGCGTTCTGGGTGAGGTTGTAGGCGTACAGGATCGAGCCACCCAGGCTGATCCGCGGATACATCGCAGCGCGCGCCGCGCCCTTGCTGGCGGCGGCCTGCATCACTTCCGATTCGGCCAGCAGGATCTGCGGTCGATGTCGCAGCAGGTCAGCCGGGACCTGCTGCAGCGTGAACGCACCCAGCGTCGGCGGGGTGCGGTAGGCGTGCCAGGCCGGATCCGGACGCTCGCGGCCCAGCAGCAATGCCAGCGCACGGGCGGCGTTGTCGGCGTTTTCCCGCGCCTGCGCGATGGCCGCACGGGTGGCCGCCTGCCGCGCGCGCAGCCGTTCCAGCTCGCCCGGCTCATCCAGACGCAGCCGCTGACGGACCAGCGCCAGCTGTTCGCCGCGCTCGTCCACGGCCTGCTGTCGGACCAGCAGATCCTGCTGGGCCTGCGCCACGGTCAGGTCGAGATAGCTGCGTACCACATCGGCGATCACCGCCACCTGCGCTGCATTGCGCAGGGCCATGGCGTTGCCGGCCGAGGCCTGAGCGCTCAACTGCGCGCTCTCGGCGGCACCGAACAGGCCCAGGTCCCAGATCGCTTCGATGCCGGCATGGAAGTAGGTGTCGACAGCGGCAGCGTCCTGTACCTGCTTGGCGCTGGCGGTGATTTCCGGCAGGAAGCGCGCGTTGGAGGCGCCGGCGACGATGCGCACCGCCTGCAGGCGCAACGTGGCCTGCTGCAGATCAAGGTTGCCGGCGATGGCCTGGTCGACCAGGCCGTCCAGCGCCGGGTCGGCCAGCACCTTCCACCACTGCCTGGCATCCACCGCTACGCCCTGGCCCTGCGGCACCTGGGTCCAGGTGCTGGGTGTGCGATCAGGCAGGTCCGGAGCCGGCACCGACATGCAACCTGCAAGCGCCAGGCTGGTCAGCAGCGCGCCCGGGCGCAGCACTGCCTGCAGGGAGAGTCCGCGCCCGGTCCTGGGCACTGCCACTGAAGTGATACGCCTGACCACCAGCCCGCCAACGTGTAGAAGGAGCATGAAGGCTACCGTGCGATTGTGGAGCGAACATGGAGAATTGGTCCGAAAACGGTCACCACACGCGTGCGGTTCAGGCAGCGCTGCCCCAGTCTTTCACTGCGCTTTCAACGCGTTCCCGGTACAGAACACTGGATGCTTTTCACGGCGCATTGCACATTGCGACGTCTCCCCGGCTCGACGTGCCGCACGCGTGAACATCCTCGCCGCTGGCAGCCAATCGCTTCGATCACGGCGGTGGCTGTCGGTGCATCGTGGTCGCGCTGACCGCTCCACCGGCCTCGAACGCTTGCTGGCGACCCATGGGCGCATCCGGCCCGACAAACGACAAACGCCCCCTTTCGGGAGCGTTCTTCTTGAATCTGGAGCGGGAAACGAGACTCGAACTCGCGACCTCAACCTTGGCAAGGTTGCGCTCTACCAACTGAGCTATTCCCGCAGATTTCGTTCGACCTGCGTCGAAGGAGCGCTATTGTGTCGGGATTGCTGCACGGCGTCAACAGGAATTTTCACGAGAAGTGAGGGGGTGGCGTTCAGGCGCCCCTGCCTGCTCCCTTCACGTGCGCAGCCCGCGGCGATGGAAGTAGACCTGTTCGGCAATGCGGCGCATGACCGCTGTATGCAGCAGTACATCGAGCGGCCAATCGGCCTGCAGATGATCCATCGCCCAGCGCAGCACGCGCTTGCCATGGAACGCCGGGGCGACCTGACGCGCCACCCGTTCCGCTTCTGGCCCTTGCCACGCAGATGGCGGGCAATCGCCTCACCGACCGCCCAGCCGTGCCGCCACGAAGAGTGGATGCCCCCGGCGGACAGCGGCGAGACGATGCCCGCCGCGTCGCCGGTCAGGATCACGCGCTGGCCGGTGATCGGCCCATCCGGCCGGCCGCAGGGCACCAGCCCTGCGCGAGTGCCCGAGGGACGCGCCGAAGGCGGAATGCCGACCCCATCGCGCACGTGGTCGAGGAAGCCGTCGATATCCGGCGGCCGTACCTGTTGCGGGTCATGACGCAGCGCCAATCCGACCTGCAGGCCGGTCGGATTCTGCGCGACCCAGCCGATATAACCCGGCGCGTAGCGCTTGCTGACAAAGCAATGCAGCGCATTGCCCTGCGCCACCTGCAGGCCGGCGAACTCGCGCTCGACGCCGTAGAGGGTGTCGCGCACCTGGCCAAGGCCGGTGCGCTGGGCCACGCGTGAGCGTGCGCCATCAGCACCGACCAGATAGGCGCAGCGCCCTGCCCCTTCCACCTGCCAGCCGTCACCACAGCGACGAGCGTCGGTGAAGGACTGCTGCAGGCGCAGGTCGACACCGTTCGCGCGCAGTTCGCTGGCCAGCCAACGCATCACGTTCGGCGTATCGGTGGTGAGGAAGTAATAGCCCGGCGCGGCCAGCAACACGCTGCGCAGGTTCGGCGCATACAGGCGCACGTTTGCGACGCGTTGCACGAGGTGCTCGGGCATGCGCCCCAGCCAGGTCTGCTCCATCGCCTCTTTCACCACGATGCCGGTGGTGTGCAGGCGCTCGCCGGGGTCGGCCTTGCGTTCCAGCACGCAGACGCGCAGACCGTACTGGGCGGCAGCCAGTGCGCAGGCGGCACCGGCGAAACTGGCGCCGACGATGACGACGTCGTGGTCGTAGGCGGGGGAAGTGTGAGGCATTTCGGCATCGCCGTGGAGAATCGGAGATGCAGCTTCGCTAGCGCGGTTGGAGGGGCGATGGAGTGTGGGTGAAGTGGGGATGAAGCATGCAATTTGCCAACGGGAAAACGTCTTCAGTTTCGGGATCGCTTTTCTGCTTCGACTCTTTGCGCATCACCTCATCAGGAAACGCAACTTACTCTCCTGATGCATTCATTCTTACCTATTCAGCATATTCTGCAACTAGTTGCATGTTTGATCCTACTTCGAGCATCTATAACGAAATGTCGCGATTCCATCGCTCTGGCAGCACTATCGAATGTCACTTCGCACAACCCATTGGGCCTCGACAGGACCTCTCATCTTGGCAACCGGCCGCACCACCCTTTCACTGCTATTGGTTTCGATGGCATTAATCACATCGGGATGCCGGACGGCGGCTGTCATCAGCAAGGAAATTGCACTTTCCACGACCACGCGCGCATCTTCGAGAACATTCAACTTGACAGCCCAACTGCCGGCACAGCTGCACATGACTCTTGTCGCACACTATGCACCACGAGATGCGAAAGATCTGAACTGCAGCGGAGTAACCTCCTTTGTGAGCAACATCCCCGGCCCGAGATCTGTCACAAAGGCATTTCATCTATCCAGCCCGGATGAATCCAAGCCATCACGTGTAGACATCCCCGTGCATTACTCCATCGGAGCTTGCAAACTGCCACTGGAAACGGTCGGACTAACACTCCAGAACGAACCTAGAAAGAGCGCAATCAATTCAGGGGAGTACCGCTTCCATCTACATGTCCGAGATGCAACCGAAGACGCTACTTCTCTGAATGCGGGGATCAAGGAGCTTCGACTCACCCAGCACTGCAAGCAACTCGTTCATCGAAGCAGCTCTTCCAAGGAAGAGTTGAGGAAGTTACTGATCTGCGACGGGAGAAAAGAGGTCAATCTCGATCGTAAGAATCTTAAAGAAGTGAGCGTTCGCCTACACGTTACGCTGGACCCGATGGAAGCTCCTCTCTATCAGAAATGACAAGGATTGTCAGGGAGCGCTACTGATCCACGCACCATGCATCGCAGCCAACGAAGCACCGCGCGCTACGAAAGGACCGCCGCATCAGACTCCGACCTTATGAATCAGCATGAGGACTGCCTCGTCCTGTCGTCTACCTTCTTGATGGATTCAATTTCGCGACCTTCCGTCTGCTTCCGGCCAGTGCAGAACAACACCGAATAGGCCTCTGCTGAGTGCACAGAAGAATTCAGCCTGAACACGTACGCCAAGCCTGGCCGCAGCTCCAACACTCTCTCCTTTCCTCTCAAGGGTTCGACAGCGTATGAGCTGGGCACACGCCCATATGAGAAGCAGTCACCGGGTTTCAGCATCAATGGTGCAGCACCATCCTTCAGTTCAATGCTCCAGACCCCATCGTTCTGATCACTGGCTTCAGACAACGTTGCCCAGCCTATGGGGAAAGGTGATCGGGCCTTTTTCGGAAGGCAGATCGCAGGCCGCCCATCAATAAGGGAAACTTCGGCTTGCTTGTCATACCCCAGAGGAGTCGCATGCGCATTGACGGAAAAAACGAGCATCCCGACGGCAACCAGCGGTCGAATCATCATGAAACTCCGGATGTAGATGAATAGAAGGTTTCGGCGTCCATTCATATCAATGAAGCTGGCATTCCAACGCCCGTCCATTGAGCGATGAGCATTGCGCCGTGCAGTCAATATGCAGATGGAAAAGCAGCTGAGCGCAAGGGGCCCACCAACACAGCTTCTCCATCAACTCGTACTTTCTTGGTTCTTCCTGGCCCATCACGTCAGCAATGGCAACTGTACCAAGGGGCAAGCCCGGCTGAACTCACTGTGAGAGAGAGGTCGCTTGCGAAAGCGCTACCGATGCTCTGGATATCGCACAACGCCGAGGTCTCTGTCATGTCAGCTGACCATTTGCGACATTCTGCGCAGCTGTCGAGCACTACGATCAATTCATTCAAAGTTGCCTGCGTTGTTCACTCGCCACCGACGTCCGCCTTGCATCCAGCCACAACCGTTTCGTGCGACGACCAACAGGTAGGTGCCGTCCGCAAAGCTGACACCAACGATGACCATGTCGAGATCCCAGGTGGAGAGAGATCGCAGCGTCCACTATCGGGCAGAAGCAACGCCCCCGTTCGAGAACGTTGCTTGCAGGACTGCTTTGCGCCGTCAGGCCACCACAATCCGCAGCGGATCTGCAGACGCCAGGATCTCCGCACGCTCACCCGTGGGCGGATAGATCCATTCGGTGTTGATCCGGGTCCTGAGCGCCTTGGCTTCAGCGCCGGACAGCGTTACCTGGCGATCCCAGCCCTCGGTGTAGACAGCACCCCACGGCCGCAGGTCCAGGCAGGTCACGTACTTGGGCTGCGCATACGGAATCATCGCTTCCCCGATCAGGTCAGCCGCGGCGTTGTGTCCGGTGGAGCGCCCCAGGTTCATCGCGTGCTGGCAGGACATCATCGCCACGTTGCCCTCGTCATCGGTGGCGGCATGCGCGCAGTCGCCGGTGGCGAACACCGCGTCGACACTCTTCGCCTTGAGAGTGCGATCCACATGCAGGCGACCCACCGCATCGTGCTAGCCAGGAATCTAAGCAGTCAACGCACTGGCACGTGCACCGGCCTTCCAGACAACGGTGGCGGCGTCGATGCGTTCTCCGTTTTCCAACGTCACGCCCTCCGCATCCCCGCGAGCGACGCCCGAGCCCAGACGCCAGGACACACCCAGCTCCCTGTGGGCGCTGCGCGCTGTTTGATGGTGCCCCACCCGCTGGGCCAACCGCGGTATGTGCGGCATCCACGCGGTGATGATCAATGCGCAGAAGGCCATGCGCGAAGAACTGGCACGTTCCAACCTGGCCTCGATTGCCGAGGGCGTGCAGGGCAAGGGACGCCCGGCGAGTTTCGCCGGTGATGTGCAGGAGTGGTTCGCGGACCGCCAGGTGGCACGCGAGGAAGCGCGCATCACCGGCATGCGTTGGCGCGCGACGGCGCAGGACAATGATTGATCTGCGCGGGTACCGCCGCGCATAACGAAAAACGCCCCCTTGCGGGAGCGTTTTTCTTGAATCTGGAGCGGGAAACGAGACTCGAACTCGCGACCTCAACCTTGGCAAGGTTGCGCTCTACCAACTGAGCTATTCCCGCTTGGGAGGCGAAATTTTACCTATTCCAAGGATGCCGTCAAGCGCTTTTTTCAGGGTCTGCGAGGTGCCCGGCGTCGCGTATCCGCGCCATGCGTGAATACGCGCATCGATGGGGTCAGTTGCCCAGCTTCTTCTGCCGCGAGCGCTCGCGTGCGGCGCGCTCGTCTTCGCGCAGGCTCGGCCAGGCGGCATGCAGGTACTGCAGGCCCGACCACAGGGTCAGCACCGCGGCAATCGCCAGGGTCCAGTCGCCGATATGGAACACCGGCCAGCCCATCCAGATGTCTTCCACCGGCACGTTGGGGGCCACCGAATACAGCAGGCACAGCAGCGCGACCATCTGCGCGGTGGTCTTGATCTTGCCGATCATCGCCACGCGCACCTTGGCGCGCTGGCCCAGCTCGGCCATCCACTCGCGCAGCGCCGATACTGCAATCTCGCGGCCGACGATGACCGCCGCCCAGAATGCCATCCACGGCGTCGGATGGCCCTGCACGATCAGGAACAGCGCCACTGCCACCATCAGCTTGTCCGCGACCGGATCGAGGAAGGCGCCGAAGGCCGACTCCAGCTGGTAACGGCGGGCGATCCAGCCATCGAGCCAGTCGGTGATCGCGGCCAGGCCGAAGATCGCCGCCGAAGCGAAGTTGGTCCAGGTGTAGGGCAGGTAGAACACCAGCACCAGCACCGGGATCATCACGATCCGCAACAACGTCAGCCAGGTGGGCAGGGTCAACTTCATGCTTGCGTGCTTCTCTCTCTACTCGGCCGCATCGGGCGTGGCCAACCCGTGCAGGTTAGCGTAGATACGTGCCGCGAGGGCGTCATTGATGCCTTCCACCTTGGCGATTTCGGCTTCGCCAGCCGCTTTCAGGCCGACCAGGCCGCCGAAATGCTTGAGCAGGCTGGCACGACGGCGCGGGCCGATGCCGGGGATATCCTCCAGCTTGCTGGTCATCCGCGCCTTCTGGCGGCGGCCGCGATGACCGGTGATGGCGAAGCGGTGGGCTTCATCGCGAACCTGCTGGATGAACTGCAGCGCCGGGTTGGCCGCGCCCGGGCGCAGCTCGCGTCCATCCGGCATCACCAGCGCTTCATGGCCTGCGCGGCGCTCCACGCCCTTGGCCACGCCCACCAGCAGCACCCCTTCCACGCCCAGGTCGGCCAGTGCGGCCTGCGCCTGCGCCAGCTGGCCGGCGCCACCGTCGATCAGCAGGACGTCCGGCAGCACGCCCTGCTCTTCCACCGCACGGCGGAAACGGCGATCGATGGCCTGGCGCATGGCCGCATAGTCGTCGCCCGGCTCGATGCCGCTGATGTTGAAACGGCGGTACTGCGCACGCACCGGGCCGGCCGCATCGAACACCACGCACGAGGCCACGGTAGCCTCGCCCAGGGTGTGGCTGATGTCGAAACATTCGACCCGCTTGACCGGCTCGGCCAGGCCCAGCATCTCGCGCAGTGCGTCGCTGCGCGCGTGCTGCGCGTTGCGGCTGTTGAGTTCGGTGGCCAGGGTCAGCTGCGCGTTGCGGCTGGCCAGTTCCACGTAGCCGGCGCGCTCGCCGCGCACGTTCCACTTCAGCTGCACCTTGCGCTCGGCCGAGGCCGAGAGCGCGGCAACCAGCAGGTCGGCATCGGGAATCTCGCGGTCCAGCAGGATCTCGCGCGGCGGCTCGAATTCGATGTAGTACTGCGAGACGAACGCGGCCAGCACTTCCTCCGGGCTTTCCTCGCCGTTGGTGCGGGGGAAGAACGGGCGGGTACCGAGGTTGCGGCCATCGCGGAACGCCAGCAGCAGCACGCAGGCCTGCGACCCCTGCATGGCCACCGCCAGCACGTCCAGGTCCGCGGCGCGACCGTCCACGTACTGCCGGGTCTGCATGCTGCGCAGCGAGGAAATCAGATCGCGCAGGCGCGCGGCCTGCTCGAACTCCAGCGCCTCGCTGGCGGCCTGCATCTGCTCGCCCAGCTCGCGGGTGAGCTCGTCGCTCTTGCCTTCAAGGAACAGGGCGGCGCGGCGCACCGACTCGGCGTACTCCGCTGCCGGCACCAGCTCCACGCACGGCGCGCTGCAGCGCCCGATCTGGTACTGCAGGCACGGCCGCGAACGGTTGCGGAACACGCTGTCCTCGCAGCTGCGCAGCTTGAACAGCTTGTGCATCAGGTTCAGCGTTTCGCGTACCGCGGTCACGCCCGGGTACGGCCCGAAATAGCGGCCGGGAATGGCGCGCGGGCCGCGATGCAGCGCGATGCGCGGCCAGTCCTCGCGGGTCAGCAGTACATGCGGGTAGGTCTTGTCGTCGCGCAGCGAAACGTTGTAACGCGGCGATAGGGATTTGATCAGCTGGTTTTCCAGCAGCAGCGCCTCGGCTTCCGAGCGCGTGACGGTCACGTCCATGCGCGCGATCTGCGAGATCATCGACATGATCCGCGCGTTCTTCGGACTGCCGTTGAAGTAGCTGCCAACGCGATTGCGCAGTGCACGGGCCTTGCCCACATACAGCAGGGTGTCGTCGGCGGCGTACATGCGGTACACGCCGGGCGCGGTGCTGAGCTGGGCCGCGAAGGCCTTGCCGTCGAAGGCCGGGACGGGAACGTCGGTCATTCGCTGATCGGCACTTCGCTGAGCACGCCGCTGTCGGGATCGAATCGCAGCACGGCATGGGCGTCGGTCTCGGCAATCCACACCGCCCCGGCCCCCACCGCCAGGCCGGCCGGGCCATGCAGGCGACGCGGCAGCGGTTGGGTCGTCAGTTCGCCTCCGCCCAGGCGCAGCGTGCGCAGGCGGCCGTTGCCGGTATCGGCAATCCACAGCAGCGGCGCATCCGGGCTCAGCGCGATGGCCTGCGGGAACTGCAGGCTGGCTTGGGCGCGGGGACCGTCTTCACTGCCGAAGCGCCAGGGCCCCTGCCCGACCAGGGTCTGCACCAGGTCGCCACGCAGCTGAAGCGCGCGGATCGAGGAACCCAGCGCATCGGCCACGTACAGCACCTGCTGCACCACGGCGAGCGCGGTGGGCTGGGCGAAGGCCGCCAGATGGCCGCTGCCATCACGCTCGTCAATGGAGCCGCTGCCGGCGCGCCATTGCAGGCTGCGCTGGCCCAGGTGGTAGCTCCAGATGCGGTTGTCGCCGGCCATCGCGATGTGCAGCTGGTTGTCGGCAATGGCCAAGCCGACCGGGTGGTCCAGCGAGACCTGCCGCGGCTGCGCAACCGGACCTTCCACCGGCGCACCGGGGCGCCCGTTGCCACACAGGGTGTCGACGATGCCGGTCAACAGGTTGATGCGGCGCACGGCATGGTTGCCGGTATCGGCCACGTACAGCGAATCGCGCTCCAGCACCAGCGCCTGCGGGCGATGGAATGCCGCTTCGGCAAGGTTGCCATCCATGAAATCGGCGGTACCGAGGCCGAACTGGCGCAGGATGCGGCCACCGTGGCTGCATTCAAGGATGCGGTGGTGGCCACTGTCGGCGATGTACAGGCGCTCGGTGCTGACTGCCAGCCCCAACGGGAAGCGCAGGGCCTGGCGCGGTTCCGGATGCAGTTCGCTGCCCCCGCGCGACGGCGCCGAAGGGGCTCCCTGGCACAGCGCGTTCAAGGCGCGTTCCAGTTCACCGGGGGCCCCCAGCCCGATCAGCCGTTGCTGCTCCCTGCCCTGTGCATCCAGCAGCACCAGGGTCGGCCAGGCGCTGACGCCGAAGCGGCGCCAGCCATCCCAGTCGGCATCCAGCAGCACAGGCATGGTCAGGCCCTGGCGACGCAGGAGTTTCAGTGCAGCGCTGGCGTCACGTTCGAAATCGAAGCGCGGCACCTGCAGCACCAGCGGCTGCAGCTTGCCCGGATGGCGCGACAGCCATTGGCCGAACTCGGCCAGGCGTTGCGCGCTCCAGGCGGAGGCCGCATTGACGAACAGCAGCGCGACCGGCCGGCCGCGCAGTTCGGTCAGGGTGCAGGGGGTGGCGTTGAGCCAGGTGGCGAACTCGGGCAGGTCCGGGACGGGCTGGACGTTCATGATCCGATTATGCCGGAGTCGGCGTCATGCAACAGTCGTGCCACTGCACGTTTTGCAGCATCGTCGACCAGCGACCAGACCTGTTCGAAATGATCGCTCCCGCCGGTGTACGGATCGGGGATCGCGATCCGCCCCTGCGCGCCGGACCAGGGCAGGTACAGCGCCAGCCGTTCGCGCTGCGCCACCGACGCCAGGCGACCGGCGTCACGCAGGTTGGCCTCGTCGGCACACAGGATCCAGTCGAAACGGTCGAAATCCGCGGCCTGCAGCTGGCGTGCGCGCAGGCTGCCGATGTCCACACCGTGCCCGGCCGCGCAGGCGATCGCACGCCGGTCCGGTGGCTCGCCCACGTGCCAGTCGCCGGTGCCGGCCGAATCCACCTGCACCCGCCCGGCCAGCGGCGAGGCCTCCAGGCGTGCACGCAGCGCACCTTCGGCCATCGGCGAACGGCAGATGTTGCCGAGGCAGACGACCAGCAGTTTCATCGGGCAGCCAGCGCCTGAAGAAGCGCTTCGGCGCGCTCCAGGTCCTCGGGCGTGTCGATGCCCGGCGGGAATGGTTCGGGCGAGATCGCCACACTGATCGGGTAGCCCGCCTCCAGCACACGCAGCTGCTCCAGCGATTCGACCTGCTCCAGCTGGCCCGGCGGCATTGCCGCGAACCGCTGCAGGAAACCGGCGCGGTAGCCGTAGATGCCGATGTGGCGCAGCCAGTTGTGACCGGCCGGCAGCGCGTCGCGGCTGCGTGCAAAGCCATCGCGGTGCCAGGCGATCGGCGCGCGGCTGAAGTACATCGCCTCGTTGCGCACGTTGCGCACCAGCTTGACCACGTTCGGGTCGAACAGCGTAGGCGCGTCCTCGACGGCGGTGGCCAGGGTCGACATCGGTGCAGTGCCGTTGGCCAGTACCTCGGCCACGGCGCGGATGCCGGTCGCCGGTGCGAACGGTTCGTCGCCCTGCAGGTTGACCACCACCGTGTCGTCGGCCCAGCCGGCGATGCGTGCGCACTCGGCCAGGCGGTCGGTACCGGAGGCATGCGAGGTGGCGGTCATGGCCACCCTCACCTCGGCCAGCCCGGACAGCGCATCGGCAATGCGCTGATCGTCGGTCGCTACCCAGACCTCCCGGGCGCCGGCCTGCAGCGCGCGACGCGCCACGTGCAGTACCAGCGGTTCACCACCCAGCAGGCGCAACGGCTTGCCGGGCAGCCGCGAGGCGGCATAGCGGGCCGGGATGGCGACGACGAATTCGGTCATGGGGCGGTACTCGGCAGGCTCGTTACAAGGGGAATGCGGCCGGCGGCGCGTGAATGCAAGCGCCGCTGCGTCGCTCAGTTCGGTCGCAGCTTGTCCAGGCGGTCAGTCAGCGCCACCCAGAACGCGGCGGGCAACTCGGCGCGCAGCGGAACCGCGTAGTGCCAGTCGTTGCCGAACGCCCGGCATTTCACCGCATCCTTTTCGGTCATCAGTACCGGCAGCTGGCTGCCGAAGGACAGGTCCTGCGGCTGATAGGCCTGGTGGTCGGCGAACGCATGCGGCACGACGCCGATGCCACGCGCGCGCAGCATGTCGAAGAAGCGCTGCGGATGGGCGATGCCGGCCACCGCATGCACGCGCTGGCCCTTGAAGTACGCCAGCGGGCGTGCGCGGCCACCGGCCAGCGGCTGCGCACTGTCGATGTGCAGGGCCATCGGCCACTGGCCGAAGCCACAGGCCTGTGCCGCAGTCTCCTCATCGGCCTGACCGAGATTGACCACGCGGAAATCGCATTCGCTGGCGCGGCTGACCGGCTCGCGCAGCGGCCCGGCCGGAATCATCCGGCCATTGCCATAGCGACGCTGCGCATCGACCACCTCGATCTCGATGTCGCGTGCCAGCCGGTAATGCTGCAGGCCGTCATCGCAGACGATCACATCGCAGCCAGCCTCGATCAGCGCCCTGCCGGCAGCAACACGATCACTGTCCACGCGTACCGGCACGCCGGTCTTCCAGGCGATCAGCACTGGCTCGTCACCGCCCTTGGCGGTCGGCGTATCGGCCTTTACCCACAGCGGCGTGTCGGCATCCTCGCGCCCGTAACCGCGGCTGGCCACGCCCGGCTTCCAGCCGGCGGCACGCAGGCGCTCCACCAGTGCGATGGTCAGCGGCGTCTTGCCAGTGCCACCGGCGGTGATGTTGCCAACCACGATGACCGGCACCGGCAGCGTGTAACGCTTGCGCCAGCCACGCCGATAGGCGCGCCGGCGCAGCGCGGTGACGCCGGCGTACAGCGGTGCCAGCAGGCGCATCGCCCACGGAACCGGGCTGCCGTCGTACCAGTACGCCGGGGTCTGGGTACCCTTGCCGGCCATCAGTCCTGCCTTTCGCGGAACTGCATGCTGTGCAGATGCTGGTACAGGCCGCCCAGCTCGAGCAGCTCCTTGTGGGTGCCGCGTTCAACGATGCGGCCATGGTCCATCACCAGCACCTGGTCGGCATGCTCGATGGTCGACAGCCGGTGCGCGATGACCAGCGTGGTGCGTTCGGGCATCAGGCGCTGCAGCGCGTCCTGCACCAGGCGCTCGGATTCGTTGTCCAGCGCCGCAGTGGCTTCGTCGAGGATCAGGATCGGGGCGTCGCGCAGGATCGCGCGGGCGATCGCCAGGCGCTGGCGCTGGCCACCGGACAGCAGCGCGCCGTTCTCGCCTACCGGCGTCTGCAGCTGCTGCGGCATGCGTGCGATGAACTCCCACGCGTTGGCGGCTTCGGCCGCCGCGCGGATCTGCTCGTCGGTCGCTTCCATGCCATAGGCGATGTTGGCGGCGATGGTGTCATCGAACAGCATCACCTTCTGCCCGACGATCGCCACCTGCCGGCGCAGGTCAGCCAGCGGATAGTGATCCAGCGCCACGCCATCGAGGGTGATGACCCCGCCACTGGGCTCGTAGAAGCGTGGCACCAGCCGGATCAGGCTGGTCTTGCCGCTGCCGGAACGGCCGACAATGGCCGTCACCGTACCCGGCCTGGCAACGAAACTGATGTCGTCCAGGGCGATGCCACTGTCTTCGCGGTAGCGCAGCATGACGTGGTCGAACGCCAGTTCGCCACGCACGCGTTGCACGCGGTGCTGGCCTTCGTCGCGCTCCACCGGCATGTCGAGGATGCCGAACAGGCGCTCGGCGGCGGACACGCCGCGCGAAATCGAGGTCTGCACGCTGGTCAGGCGCCGCAGCGAAGGAATGATCGCCATCATCGAGGTCATCAGGCCCATGAACTGGCCGGCATTGAGCCGGCCGGCCAGGGCTTCGCGGGTCGACACCCAGACGATCACCGCCAGCGCCAGTGCGGCCAGGAACTGCACCACGCTGGACGCCGCTGCGCGGGTCACCTCGACCTTCATGTTCAGCGCCAGCATGCGGTTGGCCAGGCGTGAGTAGCGCGAGATCTCATGCTGCTGGGTGCCGTGCACCTTCACTTCCTGCTGCGCCGCCAAGGACTGCTCGGCGGTCTGCGCCATCGTGCCCATGCCGTCCTGGATGCCGCGGCTGATGCGACGATAGCGCTTGCCCACGTAGGACACGATGGCACCGATCAGCGGCACCACCAGCAGCATCGCCAGGGTTACCTTGACGCTCATCTGCAGCATCACCGCCAGCATCGCGATGATGGTGAGGGTATCGGCCACCACGGTCTTCAGCGCGTCGGCGCTGGCCTGGGTGACCTGCTCGGTATCGAAGTTCAGGCGGCTGACCATCACCGGCGTTGCTTCGGTGTCGAAGTGCGACGACGGCAGGTGCAGGTACTTCTGCAGCACCTGCTCACGCAGGTCGCGGACCACGCTGCGGCCGGTCTTGGCCAGCGTATAGTCGCTGACCCAGGTGGCCACGCTGCGCATCAGGAACAGGCCGAGGATGGTCAGCGGCAGGACCACGGCCGCGCGCGGCTGCGGATCGACAAACCCCTCGTTGACCAGCGGCTCCATCAGCTTGGTGAAGTGATAGCCGGCCAGGGCTTCGACCACCATGGCGATGACCGCGCCCACCATGAACACCCAGTAGGTGCGGGTGTAGCCCAGCAGACGTTTGTAGATCGGCCACACCGGCGCGTGATGGGAACTCATGGACGCACCTCTGGCGCAGTTGCAATGGCGATACGACGGAAACCGAGCTGACCGAGCGCGTCCTGCGCAGTCACCACGGCCTGGTAGGGGGTGCGTGCGTCGGCGCGCAGCAGCACCGGCTGGCTGCGATCGCTGCCGGCGACCGATGCGATGGTCTGCTTGACCGACTCGACATCGCTGCGCAGCACTTCCTGGTCATTGATGAAATAGCGGCCTTCGGCGTTGATCAGCACGCTGAGCGAGCGCGGCGGCTCGTTGCTGGGCTGCTGGCTGGCGGTCGGCAGCTGCACCTGCAGCGTCGAGCGCGCATCGAAGGTGGTGGTGACCACGAAGAAGATGATCAGCACCAGGATGACGTCGATCAGCGGCACCAGATCGATATGCGGCTCATCCTGGGATCGGTCATTGCCGATACGCATCGATCAGGCCTTCGCCGTGGCAGCGTGGGCTGGCCGCGCCGGCGCGGCCGGGTTCATCACCCCGGGGCGGCCGTCGAGCGTATCCAGCAGGGCACTGGCTTCCTGTTCCATTTCCACCACATAGCCGTGGATCCGGCCCTTGAAATAGCGATGGAACATCAGCGCCGGGATGGCCACGATCATGCCGGTGGCGGTGCACACCAGCGCCTTGCCGATGCCGCCGGCCAGCTGGTTCACGTCGCCCACGCCATGGTCGAGGATGCCCAGGAACATCTGGATCATGCCGATCACGGTGCCCAGCAGGCCCAGCAGCGGGCCGGCCGAGGCGATGGTGCCCAGCGCGTTGAGGAAGCGCTCCATGCGGTGCACCAGGTGGCGCCCGGTGTCCTCGATCCGCTCACGGATCTGGTCGCGCGGGCGGTTGCGCGCTTCCAGCGCAGCGGCCAGCAGCGCGCCCAGCGGCGAGTTGGCGCGCAGGGTCTGCAGGTGCGCCGGGTCAAGCTTGCCGCGTGCGGCCCAGTTGCGCACTTCCTGGCCAAGCCCGGGCGGCAGCACTTCCGTTCGCCGCAGGGACCAGAAACGCTCCAGGATGATCGCCAAAGCCAGTACGCCCAACAGCAGCAGCGGCACCATTGGCCAGCCACCGGCCTTGACCAGTTCCCACACGTTTCAACCCTCCGGCCCAACGGCCGCTTGTTCGTTCGGCGATAGGATAGCAGCCGACCGCGCCCGCCCAGCGGCATCCCACCACCGGGATGCGTGGATACGCTGTTCACGCAGCTGCAGCCCTTGTGCACCAAGCCATACGCGGATCGCGCCGGAGTCGGCCGTGGCCAGCACTTCCGCCCCCTGCGCCTGCCAGCGTTGGACCACGTCCTGGCGTGGATGGCCGAAGCGGTTGCGGTGGCCGGCCGAAACCACCGCCAACCGTGGCGCCACGGCGGCCACCCATGGCGCGCTGGAGCTGCCACCGCTGCCATGATGCGGCACCAGCACCACATCCGCCTTCAGCGCGGCCGGAGACGACTGCAGCAGCGTCCGCTCGGCCGGTCGGCCGATGTCACCCGGCAGCAGGACCACGCCGTGGTGGCTGGCGATGCGCAGCACGCAGCTGTCTTCGTTCTCAGCCTCACGGCTGCCCGTCGCCGGGTGCAGGACCTGGAAATCTACCCCGTCCCACTGCCAGCGCAGCCCCTGCTGGCAGGGCGTCGCGCCGGCGATGGTGCTGCCCGGTGGCGCCAGCAGCTGCAGTCCGGACAGCTGCCGTCGCAGGCTGGACAGGCTGCCGGTGTGATCAAGATGGTCATGGCTGAGCATCACCTGCCGGGGCGGTGTCTGGCCGAGCGCGCGCAGGGCCGGGACCAGAATGCGCTCGTTGCCCTCGCCGCCGGTCGGAGGCCCTACGTCGTACCAGAGTGCGTGCCGCGCTGTACGCACCAGCACCGCTGTGCCCTGCCCCACATCGTGCACCAGCAGCTCCAGTTCCCCCTCGGCCGGTGCATGCCGCGCCGGCCACAACAGCGGCAGGCACAGCAGCAGGCCCGCCAGGCCACCGCCGGCGCCGCGTGGCAGCAGCCACCAGAACACCCCCGCCAATGCCGCCGGTACGGCCCAGCGCGGCGCCTCGGCCAACCACCACATGGCCTGCGGGTGCAGCGCCAGTGGCTGCAGCGCCTGCCAGCTCAGCTCGAACAGCCAGGCCGCAGCACGCCAGGACCAGCGGCCGGCTCCCTCGTGCAGCGCATGCAGCCCCGTACCCAGCAACGACAACGGCACCACCAGCAACGTCCACCACGGAATGATCGGCAGGTTGACCAGCGGCCCCAACCGCGCGGTGCCGCCGAACAGGGCCACGCACAGCGGCAACAGGCCGAGGCTGGCCACGCCCTGGGCGGCCAGGAAGCCACGCAGGCCCCCACCGGCGCCCTCCGGCCCGGTTCGCGGCAGGCACCACAGCAGCCACAGCACCCCGCCAAAGCTGAGCCAGAAGCCGGCCGACAACACCGACAGCGGCGCCGGCAGCAGCATCACCATCGCGGCCAGGGCCAACCCCTGCCCCGCACCCACCGGGCGACGTCCGGCACGGGCCAGTGCCACCAGCCCGATCATCAGCGCCGCGCGCACCGTTGGCAGCGCGCCGCCGGCGGCCACGGCATAGGCGGCTGCGGCCAGCGCTGCACCCCATGCCGCCGCCTGCGGCCGTGGCCAGCAACGTCCCAGCACCGGGCACAGCCACCACGACAAGCGGCACAGCAGTACCCCGAAGCCCGCCACCACGCCCACGTGAAAACCGGAAATGGCGACCAGATGGGTCAAGCCCAGCGCGCGCAGGTGTTCCCAGTCGGCATCGGACAGCCCGCGGGTATCGCCCAGCGCCAAGGCCTGCACGAACCGCGCGGCAGGATGTGCCACCTGCGTAGCGATGGCGTCACTGCTGCGCTCGCGCCAGGCTGGCAGGCCCTGCGCAGGCGCGCGCTCACGCGCAGCCCCCGGGTCGCGTACCGTGCCATTGCCGGAGATGTCGCGCAGCAAGGCATGGCGTTCGCCATCGAAGCCGCCGGGATTGATCCGCGAACGTGGCGCACGCACCCGCAGCGGCAACTGCCAATGCGATCCCGCACGAACCGCATGCCGCCCACCCTCGGCCTCGTGCGCTGACGACCCGCGCCACGGATCGTTCCAGGTGACCTGCAGGCGCTTGCCGCGCAGCGCTGGCAGCGCATCGGCCTCATCCACGTGCAACACGAAACGGGTGTAGCCGGGCCCCCGCTGCGGAAGATCGGCGACTCGTCCGCTCACCCGCACATCCTGCGGCGGCGCGCCGGGTGGCAGCTGGCCGTGCAACGCCCGATGCCCGTGCAATGTTGCCCATGCCAGGCCGAGCACGATTGCAGCCCAGGGGCGGCCGCGCCAGCGCAGCAGCCAGCCCGCGCCGCCGGCAACCGCCATCGGCGCGCTCAGCCACAGCGGCAGCAGCGCCGGCATCTGCACGCAGGCCAGCGCGCCCAGCACCAGGCCGGCAGCGCAGCCGGGGCCGAACAGGGCCGGCGCGGAACGTTCGGAAGCCATTCCATCAGCCTGCCGCCAGGCGCTACAGGCTGCCTATCGGGGTTTCCCCCGCGCGGCTGTCAGCGCCGGACGGTGCCGCGATGGAAGTTGACCCGGAAGCTGGCACCACCGCCGGTGGCCTCGCCGACACTGACCGAGCCGCCGTGATGCTGCACGATTTCCTTCACCAGATGCAGGCCGAGGCCACTGCCGCTGCCCGCCGCGCGCAGGCGATGGAACGGCTCGAAGATCGCTTCACGGTCACTCACCGGAATACCGGCGCCCTGATCGCTGACTTCCAGAAGGCCACGTGCATCCAGGCGCACGCAGATGGTGCCGCGCCCGCCGCCGTGGACGATGGCGTTGTGCACCAGGTTGGCGATCACCCGCCCCAGCGCCAGGCTGTCGCCATGGATCCACACGGGCGACTCCGGCGCATCCACCTCGAAGCCATAGCCGGCGCCGACCACCAGTGGCGCCAGATCGGCGGCCGCTTCACGCACCAGCAGCGCCAGATCCAGCCGCTGCAGTGCGCCGACATTGCGGTCGAGCCGCTGCAGGTCAAGCAGGTGCTCGGCGACGTTGCCGAGCCGCGCCACGTCGGTCAGCAGCTGCGATTTCAGCTCACCCTGCGGCAGCTGCGACAAGCGCGCCTGTACCACTGCAATCGGCACCCGCAGCTCGTGCGCGGCATCGGCGAGGAACTTGTCACGTGCTGCATAGCCCTGCTGCACCTTGTCGATCGCGTCGTTGAAAGCTTCCACCAGCGGCGCGACCTCGGTCGACACCAGCTGCGCATCCAGCCGCGCACCCGGCTGGCCGATATCCAGCTCCTTGGCCTGCTGTGCGGACCGACGCACGCCGCGCATCGCACGGTGGATCACGGTCGGCATCACCAGCAGCGTGATCACGATCAGCGGCAGGAAGAACCACAGGCCGATCAGGCGCAGCACCATCAGTGCGCCGTCCAGCAGCCCGCCCTTCGGCGCCCCGCCCACCATCACCGTGATGCGCCGCCCATCCTCGTTGCGGATCATCACCCGCGCAACGTCCAGATAGGGCGGCACCAGTGAACCCAGTTCGGTGGCGCCCACCGTCGGCAAGCGTGCCAGCAACGGGGCGTGGACCGCAGGAATCGTGCCGCGCTCCAGCCACGTGCCCCTGTCATCAACCGCCGCGAACCAGAGGTTGCCCCCCGCCCCGGCATTGAGCCTGTCCCAGCGCGCCTGGTCCAGTACCAGCCGGCCGCCTTCGCTGTGCACGGCTTTGGCTACCGCCTCGGCCGTGAACATGTCCATTCCCCAAGTGTCCTTGTCGCCCCAGGTCAGGATCAACGCGACCACCGCGAACAACACAGTGAAGGCCTGCGCCAGGAACAACCGCCAGGCCAGGCCGAGCGTGATGGAGCGGATCGGTCGGGTCATCTCACGCCTCCGCCAGCAGATAGCCGACGCCGCGGATCACATGGATCTCCACACCAGCCCCGGCCTGCTGCAGCGCCTTGCGCAGCTTGGAAATGTGCGCGTCGAGTGCATTGGACTGGATCTCGTCATCAAACCCGTACACCGCCGCTTCCAGCGCGCTGCGTGTGACCGTGCGCCCCTGGCGCATCGCCAGCGCCTGCAGCACCAGTACCTGGCGCCGGGGCAGTGCCAGCGGCTGGCCTCCCACCTGCGCCTGCAGCGATTCGAAGTCGAATTCCAGCCGCCCCAGGTGCAGGCGCGGCGTCACCATCGCCGAGGGCCGCCGTGAGACTGCACGGATCCGCGCCATCAGTTCCTCGATCGCCACTGGCTTCACCAGGTAGTCATCGGCCCCCACATCCAGGCCCTCGACCTTGTCTGACAACGTGCCCTTGGCGGTCAGCATGATCACCGCCAGGTTAGGCCGCAGTGCACGCGCGGTGGCGACGAACGCCGCGCCATCGCCATCGGGCAGCTGGCGGTCGAGCAACATCAACTGGTGTACCGGTTCGCGCAGCGCGATCGTAGCTTCGGCCAGGCTTCCGACCACGTCGGCGACCACGCCCTGCCGCTCCAGGCCCGATTGCAGGGCTCGGGACAGATCGGGATCGTCTTCGACCAGGAGGATGCGCATCAGGGGGTTCGGCTACCGGAAACGCTGCCGATCATAGTGCCTTGCGCCGGGTTTGGGCGCCTTCGCGTGCCGATTGCCGACGCGCAATGTTCTGACAATGTTGCGCCCGCACCATGCACAGCCATCCTCCGCAAAGTGGCTGATCGATGCCGTTGCTGCCCCCGACCCTGCTGCGCCTGTTGCTGTTCTCCGCTGCCATCAGCCGTCCGTTGGCCGCCAACCAGCGGTTCGGCGATGCAGTAAAGGACAGCCCGATGGCGCGGCGTGGGACACAGACGTCGGCCTTCGTTTCCCTGATGCGCTCGTTCTGAGCGAGCGCCCGTTACAGACAAGGACACCCCTCATGGCCTGCGTCTCCACCCCCCTCGAAGCCCATGCGATCCTGTGTGCTCCCGACCTGGACAGCGCAGAACGTGCGTATCTGGGCCTTATGCCCGATCTGGAGCATGTGGATGCGCTGGCCCGCCGCGCACTCGGGCTTTCGCGCGTCGCCGATGCGGCACGCACCTACGCGCTGTCGATGACCCTGGTCGGGCTGCGCCTGCAGGAACTTGAGATGAGCGAAGCGACCGCAAAGGAGCACCGCCAGGCTACGCTGCACAGCCTGCGGCAGGTCTTCAACGCCTGAGCGCGGGCGCGATGGCTCAGCGGAAGGTGGCCCAGGCCAGCACCGCAGCCAGCAGAGCTACCCAGACCACGGCCTTGAAGGTGCCTTCCAGCATGTTGCCGCCGAACAGCAGCTCGACGAATGGTTTGGTCCGGGGAGCCGGAACATGCTCGCTCATCTGAGACGGATCCTGAGAGTGGTAGGGACGCGCACGCCACGGCGACGCGCGGAACGCCTGCTTAACAACTCGCGCCGCAGTTCGGGTATGTTCCGGACAACGCTGCGTTCAAGGATGATCAATGCTCAAGCGCGCCCTGGTTCCTGTTGCTGCCCTGCTGCTGTCGGCGTTGATCATCGCGCTGGGATGGCAGAACCGCCAGTTGCGGCAGATCAACGAGCAGATGGCCGCCCAGCTGCAGGCCATGCAGCATGAGGCGCATGGCCTGGCGCTGGGCACGCGTGCCGATGCGTTGGCATTGAAAACCACCCAGCGCACCCGGGTGATGATCGGCGGCGAACGCAGCACTGCCCAGATCCTGTACTTCTTTTCCACCGCCTGCCGCTATTGCCTGGCCTCGATGCCGCAGCTGCAGCAGATTGCTGGCGGACGTGGCACCAGCGAGCTGGTCGGCGTGGGCCTTCCTCCCTACGATGAACTGGCCGACTACGCCGGCAAGCACGATCTGCGCTTCCCGATTGCCATCGACAGCGACGGCGATGCCGCCAGACGCTACCGCGCCACGGTCACACCGATGCTGGTGGTGCTGGCTGCAGATGGCAGCGTGGCCTACAAACACGTCGGCCAGCTCGATGAGCAGGTCGTGCAGGCCGCCATGAAGTCGCTGGCGCCTCGCCTTGCATTGCACTGAGGCGCCACGCGCCCGATCCGCGCGCCCGCCCTCGCCACCAGATTCGCGCCACAACCGGCACTCCGGTGCCTTCGGCAACTGCAACACCAACGCCAACCAAGGAGATACACATGATCGGAAAGAAGGTCCTTTCGTCCGTCGCCGGTATCGTCGTTGTCGCCGCGCTGTCGTTCGGCGCGTCCCAGGCCTTTGCGAAGCCAACCAAGGCTGGCTTCGCGCCGGGCTGCACCTACACGCCGGGCTGCGTTTTCGGCGGCAACGGGACAATCGGTGGTACCCGCATCTGCTGCCAGCCGAACTGACCTGTGCAAGGCCGTCCCGCAAACGGCCTACACCGTGCATTTCCACACCTGAAGGAGCCACGCATGATCGGTAAGAAGAAGCTGTTCTCGTCTGTCGCCGGTATCGTCGTTGTCGCGGCCATGGCCTTCGGCACCAGCCAGGCCTTTGCCGTTGCGCCCAAGACCGGCTATGCGCCCGGTTGCGAGCCGCATCCGAGCTGCCCGTTCGGCAACTCCGGCAAGCCTGGCCAGGTGCTGTGCTGTGATCCGCTGTAATCGAAGCCGAGCTGCGGGTCGCCAGCGCTGACCCAGCGCAGCGGTGTTGATCGGCGCCCACCCGCATTGGGCATCGCGCCGGGCCGTCTCTTGGGGCGGCCCGGCACTTCCGGCCCCGGATTCATCCTTCCCCGGGCGCCTTGGCGCGCGCTTTACCGGCTTTCGTCGCATACCGGTTTCACACCGCAGGGGGCAGTGCCACGCTGGACTCCCTTCTCCGGAGCACCGTGCCATGCCGATGCTTGCCCTGCTGCTGTTGTGCGCTGGCCTGTTCGGCCGCGATACCGACGCCGGGGATGCTTCCCTGCGCAGCCAGATCCTGCAGGCCGAGGCTGGGCAGGCAGGAGCATCTCCAATGCCGGATGAGAAAGCAGACCCGGCCACCCTTCAGCTTTACCGGCTGCGCCAGGATCGCGTGCTGCGCGTGGGCAACCAGCCCCTGCGGGCGGACACCCCGCAGCAGCGCACCGGCTCGGCACGCGTTGCGCAGGTCTGGGAACGCGTGGACGGGCATTGGCGGCTGCAGCGCATGATCAGCATCGACGAATGGGTGGCCCAACGCTGACCGCTGGCTGCAGCCCACTGGCGCAAACGAAAAAAGCCGGCCCGGGGCCGGCTTTCATTCTGATCCACCGTTGCACCGGCAGTGCCGGGAGCCAGGTGGTGGGCGGTACAGGGTTCGAACCTGTGACCCCTACCATGTCAAGGTAGTGCTCTACCGCTGAGCTAACCGCCCATCTTGTTCTTGCCGCCCGAAAGCTGGCCTTGCTACGTAAAAACCCGGCGCCAGGGCCGGGCTTTGCATTTCACGACAGCCCTCTTCCGAGGACTTCGTGGTGGGCGGTACAGGGTTCGAACCTGTGACCCCTACCATGTCAAGGTAGTGCTCTACCGCTGAGCTAACCGCCCGTTTTTGCTTCTGAACGTTCGCGATTGCGTCGGTGCAGGCCGCGTATATTACGTATGCCCGCCGTGAAGTGCAATACTCTCGTGAAGAAGATGCTGCACTGCCGCGTTCAGCCCAGACTCGCCTCCTTCAGCTGCCTGATCTGGTCGCGCACGCGGGCCGCGTCCTCGAATTCGAGGTCCTTCGCATGCTGGTACATCTGCTGTTCCAGCGCCTTGAGACGGGACGCCAGCTGGGCCGGGCTGAGCGAGCGATAGTCGCCCCCGTCCTCGGCCACGCCAGGCCTGCCCTTGCCCTTGCCCTTCTTCGCTTCCTTCTCTGCCGCATCCGAACGCGCGCCTTCCAGCACGTCGACGATCGGGCGCGCCACCGAGCGCGGCACGATGCCATGTTCCTCGTTGTACTCGACCTGTTTGGCACGACGGCGGTCGGTCTCATCGATCGCGGCCTGCATCGAACGGGTGATCTTGTCCGCATACAGGATCGCCTTGCCACGCACGTTGCGCGCGGCACGGCCGATGGTCTGGATCAGCGAACCGGTGGAACGCAGGAAGCCCTCCTTGTCGGCATCAAGGATCGCCACCAGCGATACCTCGGGCATGTCCAGGCCTTCGCGCAGCAGGTTGATGCCGACCAGCACGTCGAACTTGCCCAGCCGCAGGTCGCGGATGATCTCCACGCGCTCGACCGTGTCCACGTCCGAGTGCAGGTAGCGCACGCGGATACCATGTTCGGTGAGGTATTCCGTGAGATTCTCGGCCATGCGCTTGGTCAGCGTGGTAACCAGCACGCGGTCGCCCGCCTTGATGCGCGCGTTGGCCTCGCTCATCAGGTCGTCGACCTGGGTACCGACCGGGCGGATCTCCACCACCGGGTCGATCAGGCCGGTCGGGCGCACCACCAGTTCGGTGATCTCGTCACCGGCTTCACGCAGTTCATAGGGCCCGGGCGTGGCCGACACGTAGATGCTGCGCGGGCAGCGCTCCTCCCACTCCTCGAAGCGCAGCGGGCGGTTGTCCAGCGCCGACGGCAGGCGGAAACCGAATTCGACCAGGGTCTCCTTGCGCGAGCGGTCGCCCTTGAACATGGCGCCGATCTGCGGAATGGTCACGTGCGATTCGTCGATCACCAGCAGTGCATCCGGCGGCAGGTAATCGAACAGGGTCGGTGGCGGCTCGCCGGCATTCTTGCCGGTCAGATGCCGGGAGTAGTTCTCGATGCCGTTGCAGTAGCCAACCTCGGCCATCATTTCCAGGTCAAACTGGGTGCGCTGGGCCAGGCGCTGCGCCTCCACCAGCTTGTTCTGCGCGTACAGCTGCTCCAGCCGCTCCTTCAGCTCCACCTTGATCGTCTCGATCGCTGCCAGCACGCGCTCGCGCGTGGTCGCGTAGTGTGTCTTCGGATAAACAGTGAAACGCTGCATGTTGCGCAGCGTCTCGCCGGTCAGCGGGTCGAACAGGGTGATCTTCTCGACCTCGCCATCGAAAAGTTCCAGGCGCAGCGCCTCGCTGTCCGACTCGGCCGGGAACACGTCGATCACTTCGCCACGCACGCGGAACGTACCGCGCTGCAGCTCGTACTCGTTGCGCGTGTACTGCAGCTGGGTGAGGTGATTGATCAGGTCGCGCTGGTCGATGCGCTCGCCCTTGGACAGGATCAGGCGCAGCGACAGATAGTCCTCGGGTGCACCCAGGCCATAGATCGCCGACACCGTGGCTACCACGATCGCATCCGGGCGCGACAGCAGGGTCTTGGTCGCCGCCAGCCGCATCTGCTCGATGTGCTCGTTGATCGAACTGTCCTTTTCGATGAAGGTGTCCGACGACGGCACGTAGGCTTCCGGCTGGTAGTAATCGTAGTAGCTGACGAAGTACTCCACCGCGTTGTGCGGGAAGAATGCCTTGAACTCACCGTACAGCTGCGCCGCCAGCGTCTTGTTCGGCGCCATGATCAGCGTCGGCTTCTGCACGTTCTGGATGACGTTGGCGATGGTGTAGGTCTTGCCCGAACCGGTGACGCCCAGCAGGGTCTGCTTGGCGATGCCCGCTTCGAAGTTGCTGGTCAGCTTTGCGATGGCATCAGGCTGGTCGCCTGCCGGCGAATACGGCGAGACGAGTTCAAAACGGTCGCTCATGGTGTTGCCAGTTCCCGGGAAGAGTGAGTATACGGGGCAAGCGGTGACGGCCAGCTGAGGGGTTTCCGGGCAGGCGGGCGCGGCAGTGCCTGATGGCGCCGGCGACGCTGGACGAGGGAGGCTGGACTCATGCGCCACTGCCCAATCCCCAGCCCTACGGCGCCGCGAGGCATGCACCTGGTCGAACTGATGGCGGTGGTGGCCGTGTTGGCCGTGCTGCTGGCCGCCGGATGGCCCACCCTGCATTCGATGCTGTTGCGGCAGCGTGCGGACGCCACCCGTATCAACCTGCAGTCCGGACTCGCTGCTGCGCGCTACCAGGCGATCATGCGACGAAACTTGATCGGCATCTGCGCAAGTACCGATGGCCACCACTGCGGCGACGACTGGAGCCAGGGGTGGGTCATCTACAGGACAAGCGGCCGGCGCGAACCACCCTCTTCTGCCGACGCTATTCTGATGCACCAGGCAGGCTTTCCGAACATCAGGATCCGGGGAACCACCAGCAGTGGCCGGCCGCAGCTTTACTTCCAACCGGATGGCCGCAGCCCTGGAGCCAATCTGACGCTGCGCATCTGCGCGGACGGCCGTGAGCACTCCCGGATAATCGTCAGCAACAGCGGGCGCGTCCGATCAACACGGACCAGGACCGATCGACCCTGCTGATAACAAAAAAGGCCTGCGGATGACCGCAAGCCTTTGATGCGTATAACCTGGCGCCCGAAGTTGGACTCGAACCAACGACCCCCTGATTAACAGTCAAGTGCTCTAACCGGCTGAGCTATTCGGGCGGGGAGGCGCATTGTAATCACCTCGATCAGAGAGTGCAACACTCCTGCCCACGACGCCCGCCGGCGTGCTTTTCCACATCACCAGCATTCGGACAGCGTGCCCTTGGATGTCTTCACATTGGCCTGGTTGAGGGACAGGTCACCACACTTGTCTTCGGCCTGAGCATTGGCAGCCGTCGCCGTAAACGTAAACGTCGATTGCGCGGTTTCCATGGACAAGGTGTAGGCCGCAGTACCGCCCTCGCGTGGCGAGTTGATGGAATCAGCTCCGCCCGGGAAGGTGAAGCCCACATAGGTGTTGTTGATGGTGTGGTAGCGCTCGGCCAGCTGCGCATACTCCACCAGATCGGCCTTGGCCTGCGCACGCCGCGACTTTCGCACATGCTCACTGTAGTTCGGGTACGCGATCGCAGCGAGGATCGCCACGACTGCCACCACGATCATCAGTTCAATGAGAGTGAATCCGCGGGCCAGGCGGCCAGGGGCGAACGTCGTGTGCATTGCAGCAACTCCATTGATCGACGAAGCACGGACACTACTCACTGGATCTGCCTCCACGACTGGCGACCACACGGGTAAGGCAAGTACATCGGTTTTGCACCTGCCACCGAAATCTGCATCAGGCAGGCCTCGCCCGGCGGCGTCGGTGGAGGAGTCCCTGGTTCACCCGGATCCGGCGGCGCAAGGCGAGGGACCACAGAGGTGGTGACATCCCTGACCGGTGCGTTGCCGCCCGTTTCCAGGGGTACACCGGCCGTACCTGCCCCCGGCGACGTGCCGTCCGGTGCACCGAAGCGCACCTGCGACATTGCCGCTTCGCCACTGCCGGCCTGCAGGCCAAACACCCAGTTCGCGCCATCCACCGAGCAGCCCTTGGCCTCGGACGGGATATAGGTGGGCATGAACACCACTCCGGAAACGATGCGCGGATTGCCGACCGCACGCTCCTTGTTGGACAGCGTTACGGTCCAGCCGCGGCTCAGCGCCGGAACAGTGCCCGGAAGCAGGGTGCGAACGCCATTCTCAAATTGCGCCGCGAACGGGCGCAGATTGGCCGACGTCAGCGTAGCACTGGGCTGCCCGGTTTCAACGTCATTGATGCCATACAGCGCCTGCACCGCAGCGTCGTTCTCATCGCCGTAGTACGAGAAGCTGCCGGTGCCGAAGATCAGCATCACGCCACCGGATGGGCCTGTGGTTACCGTCAAGCCGCCGGTGATGGGTTGGCGATAGGTTCGCTTGTCACTGCGATCGACATGGGTATCGGTGGTGAACAGCGGAACCGTCGGTGCCGCGTCGGCACGCAGGTCGAACTTCCAGACCGCTCCGCGCTTGTCAGCACCATAGACGGTATCAGCAAGACCATCGCGGACCCGTTCGTTCTGTCCAGCCCCACCCCAACGATCCACCACCACAATGTTGCCCAGCCCATTGCTGCCGGCAGGCAGATCCGTACCCGACTCGACCGCCTCTATCATGCGAATCGTCGGCGTATTGCCAGCCGCCATGTCGACCACGAACAACACGGCTTTTCCGCTCTTGCTTTCATAGCCATTGCCAAAGATCGCCCGGAAGCCCACCGAGCCGTCAGAGTTCTTCATCGGCACGATCACCGGCTTGCCCAGCACGTAGCCGATATTGCTCCTTACGTCCTCATCCAGCGAGGCGTTGAGATCACTGATCTCCCACAGCAGCGAACCGGTGCCGCCGAAGCTGGCCGGATCAGACACATCCAGCGCGAACACGCTGCGCCCACCGGCACCCGCCGTGCCGACCAGCGAGGTCGTCCAGCTTCCGCCGCTGTAGGTATCACTGATCGTCACCGGGCCATCGACATAGTAGCGATGCTGGAAGCGCTGGACGTTCTGGTTGGTGGGATCGTTGGGCAGCAACAGATTGCCCATATGACCCAACGATGTGGATGGGATATAGGCAAACAGCTCCTTGCCACCATCGCTGTCCATCTCGCCATCCGCGCCCATGCCGCCATCAAAGGCGTGCAGCATCCCGTCGTTGGCAGCCGCGTAGACCATGTAGCGTCGGTCATTGCGCTTGGTGACCATGTAGTCGGCATAACTGGTGCCCATCGCGCCTGGCAGGCGACGGAAGCCGTAGTCATCGAGCGGCGAGCTAAGGGCCGGCGTAGAGGTGATGATGTCCCCAAGCACTGTGGTACGGTCGCGCAGCTTGCCGCCGCTGCGCTTTTCGTTGGTTGTGTCTCCACGCAGGTACGCAACGGCGGTAGCCGAATTAGTGGCGAGCCCTTCCAGTTCCGAGGCACTGCAGATCAGCATGCCCGGATACATCACACTGGACTTGTCGCACAGGTTGGCCAGGCTGACATTACTGCCGGTGAAATCAACCAGTTCACCGTTGCGCCAGAAGCGGATGCGGCGCGATGCGGCCGCTGGCATCTTCGCCGACGCTTCCCATGCCTCCTCCGAGACAATCCCGCGCGTAGATTCGTCCACTTTCAGCGAGTAGGCATGCAGCCTGCCGTACCAGTCGGTGCCGTTGTTGGTCGCCTCGTAGAACGGCTCCACCGACAGCGAGCCCACGCCGATACGAGCCCCCGTCAACGAACGCGAGCCGGACGGCGTGGCCCCCTGGGCAACATTGCTGATGATCCGGCGCATGGCAGCGGTGATTTCGCCCGGGCGCGTGGCGTTGACCATCTCGCCGCGGGTGTCATACACCGCGTTCCACAGCTCGTCGACCGCTTCCGGCTTGAGATCCTGCGTCGTGGTCGGGAAATTGGGCTTGACAACATACGGATCTGGGCTGAGCACCCAGGGCCTCTTCGGGTCCGGAAGGTACTTGACGCCGAACTCTTTGCCCTGAGTACCCAGCGTCACACCGTAGAAGTTCATGTGCAGTTTCTTGTTGCAGTCCAATGACGGGTCCGGACTGGAACTGCTGCACTCTGC
Source organism: Stenotrophomonas maltophilia group sp. LNF247 (assembly GCF_054083135.1). Lineage (NCBI taxonomy): Bacteria > Pseudomonadati > Pseudomonadota > Gammaproteobacteria > Lysobacterales > Lysobacteraceae > Stenotrophomonas > Stenotrophomonas maltophilia group sp. LNF247. The sequence goes on along the minus strand of NZ_JBSRQL010000004.1, from coordinate 242,495 downwards.
AGGAACCGGCACAGAGCCGTTATCAAGGTCTTCGACTAGTGGGCCCTTGTAGTAGGGCGCCACCAGGTCCTTCATCAGAGTCTTGTTGCCGCTTTCATTGATATACCCATCAGTGAACAGCATGCCCGCATTCTTCTGGCAGGCCAATAGCACTGGCGCGCCATCATCCGTGCGCTGGAACTGCTGGCCAAGGTAGTCTGCAGCAGAACGGTTAGGCGTGGAACCACTGGCTCGCATTCTGCTCATGATGTCGTAAAGCAACTTCGACTTTTCGGTCTCGTCGGTCATGTTGTGCATCTTGACCTGCTCACGATCATTGATACGGAACCAGCCCACGCGCAGGTTCGTAGTGCCATGCAGCGCATTGGTGGCCGCACCGATCAACGCTTCGCGACGGGTCCGATACAGGCTGAACCAGTTGGCGAAGTTCTGCATCGCCTTGTTGTACTTGGCCTGGTCCTTGTTGAAGTTATCCAGCTTGATCTCATACCTGTAGAGCGTACCCGGACGCCCGCCAACGGGGTTGGTCACCGCCACCGGGGATGCGGTATAGCCGTAATCGGCCGGCAGCGAGGCCGGGTTTTCCAGGTAGAACGTGGCTGGATAGAACACCATTGCGGCACTGCAGCTTCTGCTCAGCGTCACCTTCTGATTCAGCACAGCGAAGCCGTCCTTCACACTGCTGTTCCGGCTGGTAATATCGCTGCATCGATTGTTTTCAATCCTCGTATCTTTCGGCAGTTCCATACCGCTATAGAACTGAAAACGCCAGTTTGCGGCTTTTCCGCTCACAACAATGGACGTCATTGTCGAATTGGCAGCGAGATTAAGGATGCCGGTCTTCTTGCCGTCTGGCGTACCCGGTCGCGGATCCAGGGGCGCTGCGGCCGGATCAATCGGAACACTTGGGAAATTGGCAGCCGAACCCGTAAGCCCGGTTTTCCAGGAATCATAGGTCTCGCGAGGATCAAAGTAGGAGCCGTTGACATCCGGAGATCGCACAAAGCCATAGGCATCCAATGGCGGAACTGCCAGATTTGAATCTCGGCCGTAGCTGGGGAAAACATAGTGATACATGTTCCCGGAATCGACATAGCCGTACGCCACATTGCCACTGTAGAAGCTCGTCCCGCTCCAGCGATAGACACCGTCGCGGGTATTGTTCAGCACCTCCCACAGCATCGAGCCGGAATCATCCAGCGCCATCAGGAATGCCGGTGCCGTCTGCACCTGGATGTTCAGCGGCGCCTGCGCCAGCGTACCCTGGCCCTGGGCCGCCATCAGGGTATAGATGAAGTAGCCCCCACCCAGCGCCAGTGCGGCGCCACCTGCGGCCATGAAGCGGAATTTGCGCGAAGCCATGGCCTGCGTCCTCAGAGTTTGAATACGGTATCGATGACCACTGCGGACGAGCTGGCATCCGCATCGTCAGTGGCAAATCCGGTGATCTGGTAGATCGGTGTGATGTCTTCCAGTGGCCGCCCCATCTCAAGTGCCGATTCACCAATGACGCAACTGTCGATCTGCCTTACGTTGACGGCAGGGCGAGTATCGTCGCGGCGCTCCACGGCCCAATCGGCCGGGTCAAATCCGTCATCGCAGACCCGCGACACATCGCTGGCCTGTACCAGGCTCTCGTCGCCGACATCCTGGCGATTGGCGATCTGTTCCACCGTGCGCTCGGCTGCACGCACCACACCTTCTGAATTCTGGAACGCCCGGTTGGCGGCTCGGTAGTTGGCTGCCATCTTCTCCTGCATGCCCGCCACCTGCATGCCAGCGATACCCAGCAATGCCAGCAGGATGAGCATGATCAACGCGACATACAACACCGCACCGCGTTGCTGGCGGGGGGCGGTGATGGGTCTGAATGAACGCTGGAAATGGGGCATGATCAGTTTCCGAACAAGCGATTGCGCAGGGCAATCGACACTTCATAACTGGACCGGTAGCGACCGTCGGGCTTGTCACTGTTGGTGAACTCAACGCCGAGCACCGATAGCGCATTGGCCGATTGGGCCGAGGACGACGGCGATGGGCTGCGCGCCAGCAATCCAACCTGCACCTGCCCCACGCGCAACCACTGTGCAGCACCCTCGGCATTGGCATCCGTGCTGACCCCGCCGGCTGCGTCGAGCTGGGTGATGTTGCCGGCCGGCGGAGTGCTGATACTGATGTTGGCAGTGTTGTCCAGGCCGTACATCAGCTGCAGGCTTTCGATGCCTTCCACCAACTCTTCATTGATCGTGTATTCCCCATCGCTGTCGGCGCGCGCTCGCCGCAGGCCAGGCTGTTTCGTCTCCGGATTGATACCCACGTAATAGACCATCGACTCGGCGCGATAGAGCATCGTCTGCCCGGTTGGCTGGGCCACGTAGCGCGACAGGTCCAGAGAGGTCGCAGTCACCCGCGCAGCGCTCAACGTGCCTGCGAACACATCGGCATGCCCACAGTCAGCGATGCCGAACAGAGTGGGCGTGCTGATGCCATCGCTGGTCAGGCGTGCGACGTGGTCACTATCCACGTCCAGGAGTGCATCGCCGCCATTGGAAGAGATCGCCGTGACCGGCGCCCCCATCGGGGCGAAGAACCGGAGCAGCAGCACATCGCTGCCGCCGGCCGGTGCCGGGCTCAATCCGGCGATCGCGGCCGGCAGGCCCTGGGGCGCCGACCAGTCCGCGCCCAGCGCCAGACTGCCACCGGGAGCCGTGTCGGGAGCGTCGAAGCCCTGGATGGAAACACTGAAATCCAACGGACTGCCATCACCGGAGGTCGCACCGAGATGCGATACCGGGTCTCCCTGATTCTTCACTACATGGGCCTGGTCGTTGACGCAGCCCATGTGCCCGGCCATCCGGATGTCCCGCTCCAGGAAGTCCAACGCGAATCGTGCATTTTCCTGGACGCGGGAGGCCCCCTCAGACAGGCGCGAAGCCGTCTGTGAGGCAATGAACACCTGGACCACGCCCAGCATCAACACCAAGCTGATCACCAGCGCAACCATCAGTTCGACCAGCGATAGACCAGCCATGGAGGTACGATGTTTCATGGTCATGCTCACAGTTCCGTCGCCAGCGCGAAGGTAGTGGCCTTGTCCGGATCATCCGGATCCCAGCGCTGGTCGCCCCAGGTGATCGCGACGTTCACCACGCCCCCCTTGTAGGTCACCTCGGCACCGGCATCGTCACCCAGCGCCTTCACAACCTGGCATTGCCAACGTTCAATTTTTGCAGCAATAGCGACGTCGCCGGTGTCGGCCGTGCACGCCTTCTCTGCGGTTTTGCTGCCTGCCTCAAACGACGCGGCGGTGTACCACGCCGCTTGATAGCGGTTGCTGCGCATCTGCTCGGTCAGGTCGTAGGCGAGATTGGTTGCCTGGGTACGATAGTTGGCGCTCTGTACGAAGCGGACGTTCATGGTCTGCAGCAGGGCGAATCCCAGCAGGCCGAATGCCAGAACGATAATTGCAACCAGCACTTCCAGCAGAGTGAAGCCGCCCGCTTGGCGTGCGCGGATGGAACGCGGGTTCATGAGCAGGTTTCCTTGCTGCTGCGGATCTGCCCAGAGGCATTTACCGTAAGAGTGCGTTTGTCCAGTGCGCCCTTGCTGCACACATCCGGCTCCAGCTGGATCGACTGATCGCTGGCGGCCCTGCGGCGCCCCCGCCCATCGAAGGCGATCTCTTCCGACGGCCCACTCAGCTGCAGCTTGGGGCTGCCGCTGACGAACCGCAGTACGGTTTCCTCGGAGGACATCGTGCCATCACCATCGGTGTCAGTGAAGGCCAGCATGCCGGCAGACCAGTTACCGTCACAGCTCGCGCCGTCGCTGCTGCCACACACGCCACCGCCGCGGTTGCTGCGAATTGCCTCGCTCCGCGCCAGGCTGAGCAGGCCCAGGACTTCATTGTTTGCCGACGCAACCCGATTGGAGCGGAGAGTGCCCTGGAAGCTCGGAAAGGCGATCGCGGCCACGATCGCCAGCACGGCAACCGTGACCATCAACTCAACCAGCGTGAAGCCGTTTTGCCGGCGCAAAGACATTGGACGCTCCCCAGCGTGTTGGTGGCCACGATGGGCCATCGCCCCGCCACCGGCAAGCGGCGGCAGGATGAACGGTCAATCCGGGGCGACGGGCGTCAAAGCCTTGACGACCCGTCCTCCCCTGCCCGTGCCGGCGCGATCCCCATCGCGCCGGCGCGGGTTCAGGCCAGCACCTGGTAGCAGGGCTGGTACTCGCCGGAGATCTTCATCCGGCGCTGTTCGACGAAAGCGCGCAGCAGCGCATCCAGCGCCTGCATCATGTCCGGGTCACCGTGGATCTGGAACGGCCCGAACTGCTCGATGCGGCGCATGCCGTCTTCCTTCACGTTGCCGGCGACGATGCCCGAGAACGCGCGGCGCAGGTCGGCCGCCAGCGCGTGCGGGGCACGCCCGTGGTGCAGGTCCAGCGCCGCCATCGCTTCGTGGGTGGGTACGAACGGCTGCTGGTACTCCCACGGAATCTCGATCGACCAGTTGAAGAAGAACGAGTCTTTCTGCGCCAGGCGGTGCTCGCGCACGCGCTTGATGCCGGTGGCCATCTTCTTCGCAACCGCCACCGGGTCGCCGATGATGATCTCGTAGCGCTCGGCAGCCGCATCGCCCAGGGTCAGGCGGATGAAGCGATCAATCTGCTCGAAGTACGGTGCCGCTACCGTCGGGCCGGTCAGGATCAGCGGGAACGGCAGGTCCTTGTTCTCCTCGCGCAGCAGGATGCCGAGCAGGTACAGGATCTCTTCGGCGGTACCGACGCCACCGGCGAACACGATGATGCCGTGGCCGATGCGGACGAAGGCCTCAAGGCGCTTCTCGATGTCCGGCATGATCACCAGGTGGTTGACGATCGGGTTCGGCGACTCGGCGGCGATGATGCCCGGCTCGGTCAGGCCGATGTAACGCGTCACGGTACGGCGCTGCTTGGCGTGGGCGATGGTGGCACCCTTCATCGGGCCCTTCATCGCACCCGGGCCACAGCCGGTGCAGATGTCCAGGCCGCGCAGGCCCAGTTCATAGCCCACCTGCTTGGTGTACAGGTATTCGTCGCGCGAGATCGAGTGTCCGCCCCAGCACACCACCAGGTTCGGATCACCCGGATTGAGGATGCGCGCGTTGCGCAGCAGGCCGAACACCGCGTTGGTGATGCCCTCGGATGACTCCAGCTCGGCCGCGTAGGCCGGGCCCATTTCGATGGCCATGTAGGCCAGGTCGCGCACGACGGCGAACAGCAGTTCGGCGACACCGCGGATGATCTCGCCGTCGACGAAGGCCATCGCCGGTGCGTTGACCAGATCGATGCGCACGCCGCGATCCTGCTGCGCTACTTGGATGTCGAAATCAGGGTAGAGATCGCGCGCAGCGCGCGGATCGTCGGAGGCGCTGCCGCTGGTCAGCACGGCCAGCGCGCAGCGGCGCAGCAGCTCATGCATGCCGCCGGCGGAGGCATCGCGCAGGCGGGCCACCTCGGCCCGCGACAGCACATCCAGCCCACCGCGCGGGTAGATCCGGGCATCCTGCACCGGCAGTGCACGGGCCGATTTTTCGTTCGTGGTCATATCCAATTTTTCGCTTCCTTCAAGGTTTCCGACTGTACTGCCGCCCCCTTAAAAAGCAAAACGGCCGGGAAGCCCGACCGTTGGATGTGTGCCGCCCGCGTCCGCCATTCCGGGACCGCATCGGCGGCGTTGGCACCGCGCACATTTCTGGATGCTACGCCGTTGCCCCACGCCCTGCAAGGACTTTCGCCTGAACGGAAAACGGCCGGGTTTCCCCAGCCGTTTCCACTTACCACTTCAAGCGCTGATGGATCAGAACTTGTACTTCAGGGTCAGCTGCATCGACCAACGCGACACGGCGGTGTTGCCCTTGTCGTTGTTGTTTTCCTGCACCGACGGGTTGTCGGTCGAACCGGTGAAGGAGTACACGTACTTGCCGGTGGCCGGATCGATACCTGCGTAGTTGGCAACGCGACGGGTCGAGTAGAAGCCGTAGTCGTCGATCAGGCCCCACTTCTTGTTCAGCAGGTTGCCGACATTCATGATGTCCAGGGCGACTTCACCCTTGTGCCCCTTCATGAAGCCCGGGAATTCCTGGCTGACGCGGACATCGAAGCTGTTGACCCACGAGGCGCGGTGGCGGTTGGCCGGGACCACGCTGCCGCGGTAGGCATCGAGTTCCGGATTCTGCGCCAGCCAATCGAAGAACTGCTTCTCCATCGCGGCACCACCGGTGAACAGCACGTCGCCCGGACCCTTCGGCACGTAGAACAGGTCGTTGGTGGTGGCACCGTCGCCGTTGGCATCGTTGTAGAAGATGTAGCTGTACGGACGGCCCGAGCGACCTTCGTAGAACAGGCCCACGCGGGTGGCGTTGTCACCGAAGAAGTTGTGCTTCCACTCCAGGGTGCCGGTGACGCGGTCCTTCATCGCGTAACGCGAATTGTAGGCCACGTTCTCATTGGCGTTGAAGATGAGCGTGTTGTTCCAGTTCGAGGTGTTCTGCGAGCTGGACAGCGGGCTGACCTCGGTCGACTTGGTGTAGGTGTAACCCAGCGACCAGCCCCAGTTCTCGGTCAGCGGCTTGGCCAGCGAGAAGGTGGCCTGGGTGCCGCGACCCTTGTCGGTATTGCGCAGGACCAGAACGTCGCCGATGTCCTTCGGACGGTTGAAACGATCAACTGCATTTTTGGTACCGGTGGAGATGCCGTAGTCGACACCCTTATCGATGCGAGTGTTCGCCGAGTTGCGTCCAGCATCGTTCCAGTAGATCGCACGGCCATCCTGACCGAAGGCGGTCGGCGCCGACACGTCCAGACGGTCGAAGTAGATGCCGTCCTTGACCTTGGTGAACAGCACTTCGGCCGACGCGACGATGCCGTACCACGGCAGCTCATGGTCGAACGCCAGGTTGGCCTTCCACACCGACGGCAGGCGGGTGCCCGGCGCGATGATGTCGACGTTCTGACGGGCCGAAGCCGGGCCACCGGCCGGGATGTACGGGTTGTTGCCGTCCGGAGTGAAGGCACCGGCCGGGATGCTGCGCTCGTCGTACTCGATGTAGTTCAGGCCGGTGTTCTGGTAGGCACCTGCCAGCCACACGTTCGGGGCGGCGCCGCCGAACAGGCCCACGCCACCGCGCAGCTGGGTCGGGCGATCGCTGTCGAAGGTGTAGTTGAAGCCGACGCGCGGCTGCACCAGGTTCTTGTCGACCAGCTTGGTGTTGTTGAAGCCGTACAGCTGCTCGATGCGCGGGTTGTACAGGCGCTGGGTGCTGAAGTCAGGCATGTCGATGCGCACGCCGAACATCAGGTTCAGGTTGTAGTTGATCGCCCAGGTGTCCTGCACGAACACGCCGGTGTTCTTCAGGGTGAAGTCGGCCGGGATGTCGCTGCGGCTGCCATCGGCGCGAGGAGCACGCAGCTGGTAGCGCGAAGCCTTGCCCGCCAGGAAATCGTTGACGCTGTTGAATTCGTACACGCCGTTGAGGTTGCGGCCGTAGAAGTTCATCAGGTCATTCTTCGAGTAATCGAAGCCGAACTTGACGGTGTGGTCACCGATGTACCAGGTACCGGCACCAAAGGCGCTCAGTTCCTTCGACTCGACGATGTTGACGTGGGTGTTCTGTTCGGTACCGACGTACAGCGAATCGTTGCCCGACTTGATGCGGATCTGCGGCATGTCGACCAGCGGGACGCGGTTGGCCGAGTAATCCTTGTGCGAGACCTTGAACTCGGTCGAGAAGTTCTCGGACCAGTCACTGAACAGTTCGCCCATCCAGGTTTCGTACTCGGTGGGCTGCTGGTACCAGAAGTTGCTCAGCGAGATGGCGCTGCTGCTGACCTGCGGGAAGCGAACGACGTTCTGCTCCATCTTGTTGTAGCGCAGGGCCGCACGGTGGTTCTCGTTGATGTTCCAGTCCAGCTTGACCGCATACTCCTCGATCTCGGTCTTGCTGTTCGGCGCCGTCAGGCTGCCCGGATCGTAGCCCAGCTTGCCCAGGAAGTTCTGGACGTCGGTGATCTGCTGCTGGGTGATGGTGCCACGGCCGATCGGCGTGTCGCTCAGGGCGACGCCGGCAGCCGAGCGTTCGTACTTTTCATAGTTGGTGAAGAAGAACAGCTTGTCCTTGACGATCGGGCCGCCGAAGGTCATGCCGTAGGTCTTCTCGTCCTCGAAGCCGTTGAAGTCCTGCTTGTCACCTTCCAGGCGCGAACGGACCATGTCCTTGTCGCGGTACGAGCCGTACACGGTGCCGTGGAATTCATTGGTGCCCGACTTGGTCACGGCGTTGATCACCGCACCGGTACCACCGGCGATGGTGGTGTCGTAGTTGGCCAGGTCGATGTTGATTTCCTGGATGGCGTCCATCGACACCGGCTGACGCTCGGTCGGCAGGTTGTTGGAGCCCAGGCCGAACGGATCGGAGGCGCTGATGCCGTCGATGCGGATGGCGTTGTAACGGGTGTTCTGGCCACCGGCCGAGATCGCGCCGTCAGCCTTGCTGACCTGCGAGATGCGCGGATCCAGGCGGACGTAGTCCTGGATGTTGCGGCTGGCCGACGGCAATGCATCCATCGTTTCGCGGGTCACGTTGGTGCCGGTGCCCATCTTGTTGGCGCTGAACAGATCCAGGCCGCCGGCAGTGGCGACAACGTTCACCGCGTCCAGGTTGGTCGCAGCCAGATCACCGCCCAGGTTGGCATTGACGGTGTTGACCTGGTTCAGGTTCAGGTAGACACCTTCTTCGGTCTTGGTGCCTTCACCGGGCTTGGTGATGGTGATGGTGTACGGACCACCCACGCGCAGGCCGCGCGCGTTGTAGCGACCCGACGCATCGGTGGTGGCACGCGAAACAGTGCCCGACTCGGTGTGCGTGATGGTGACTTCAGCGCCGGCAACAGGCTGGCCTGCGGCGGACATCACCTGGCCGCCGACACCGGCGGAGGTGCTGCTCTGGGCGAAGGCGGGAGCGGCAGCAAGTGCAGCCACGAGACCAAGGGTAAGCTTGGACATCCGGAGTGGGTGGGTCATTTTTCGGTAGCCTCGATGCGAGTTGGCGATGGCGGAAAAAAAGCGCATCCAAGCAGCCCTGCGGGTGGCTGATCGGAGAGTTATCTGGGGTTCCCTACCGCTCGGCTGAAGGCAGCCCTAACGGTTAACACTAGATTAACACGCTACGCCATCAATGTGACGGTTGTGCGACAAACGGCACCGGTTCGCAACGCAATCGTGACGGGTTCTTCACTCTGTCTTTCCCCGGCACTCACTCCGCAGGGGGCGCCTCGCTGGCATCGAGAATCTTGCCCCGCCAGGCGGCGCCAGCGCCGGACAACAGGGTCACCGCCGCTGCCGCTGCGGCTTCCGGGCCTTGGGCGGCCGGGTCCTGATCAACGGAATAGGCCCGGGCCCGCAGGGCTGTGCGCAGCGGACCGGGGTACAGGCCACTGACCCTTACCGGGCTGCGGCCGAGTTCGTCGTGCAGGCTGGCGATCAGGCCACGCAGGCCATGCTGGGCCACGCCATAACCGCCCCAGTAAGCCTGCCCCACCCGTTCGGGAGCATCGACCGCAAACACCAGCGCAGCATCTTCACGCTGCCGCAGCAGCGGCAGGCAGGCCTGGGCCAGCCAGGCCGGCGCGGTCAGGGTGACGTGCACCGCGCGGGCGAAACTGGCCGGGTCGGCCAGTTCAAACGGGGTCAGGCCAGGGAAGTGAGCGGCACAGACCAGCAGGCCGTCCAATCGCCCCAGCTCGCGCTGCAGGGCCTGGGCCAGCTCGGCATAGTCGTCGGGGCCCGCGCCTTCCAGGTCCAGTGGATACAGCAGCGGCTCCGGGCCGACCGCCTGCACCTGGGCGTAGACACGGTCCAGGCGGCGCGGCTTGCGGCCCAGCAGGACCACGGTGGCACCGGCGGCCGCAGCAGCCACTGCCGCCGCACTACCCAATCCGCCACCGGCACCGGCGACCAGCACTACGCGATCCTGCAACGGGCGGCCATCGAGCGCCCCGTCGGCCGGTGACGTCGATGGCCAGGCACTCATCCCTGGGTCGCCTCTTCGACGATGCGCTTGAGCTCGCCGGCTTCGAACAACTCCAGGACAATGTCACAGCCACCAATCAACTCACCGTTGATGAACAGCTGCGGGAAGGTCGGCAGGTTGGAAAAGCGCGGCAGGTTGGCGCGGATCTCGGGTTCTTCCAGCACGTTGACGGTGCGCAGGGTGACGGCGCCGGCCGCCATCAACGCCTGTACCGCGCGGCTGGAGAAGCCGCACATCGGGTATTGCGGGGTGCCCTTCATGAACAGCACGAGCGGGTAACGATCGACCTCGGCCTGGATTTGCTGCATTACCGCCACAACCACACTCCTTGCTTCGCCGGACAAACCGACCGCGGTGGTCGGCTAGACTGCCCACGGTAGCCGCCATTGTAAGCGGATGGAACCGGCTGCCGCCGCCCCTCTGGCCACGAACCTGTCCATGCCTGTTGAATTGCCTGCCCTGCCCTACCTTCCCGGCTCCCTGCAGCCGCACCTGTCCGCACAGACCGTGGAACTGCACCACGGCCGCCACCATCGCGCCTATGTGGATGCCGTCAACGCCGGCATCCTCGGCACCGAGTGGGAGGAAGCGTCGCTGGATGAGATCGTCCGCCACGCCCAGGGCAGGCTGTTCGATGCGGCCGCCCAGGCCTGGAACCACGGCTTCTATTGGCAGTGCCTGCGGCCGCGCGGCGGCGGCGAGCCGCAGGGCCGATTGGGCGAGCTGGTCAAGCGCCAGTTCGGTGACGCGCAGCGCCTGCGCGAGGAGTTCAACCGCACGGCGTTGGGCCTGTTCGGCTCGGGCTGGGTATGGCTGGTGCAGCACCCCGGTGGCCAGCTCGGCATCCAGGCCACCCGCAACGCCGGCACGCCGCTGACCGGCGAAAGCACCCCGCTGCTGTGCTGCGATGTATGGGAGCACGCCTACTACACCGAGTACCAGAATGACCGGGCGCGTTACCTGGACGCCTTCTGGCAGCTGGTCAACTGGGAATTCGCCGAAAGCCAGCTGCGCTGATCCCTGTAGAGCCGAGCCCATGCTCGGCTGCTGTCCGGCCAGCCGAGCATGGGCTCGGCTCTACAGATCACGCTTCACGCGTTCTCGTGCGCGGCCACCGCGTCCATCACCCGTGCCGAATACACCAGCGCGGCGCCTGCATTGAGCGACACCGCCACGCCCAGTGCTTCGGCGATTTCCTCGCGGCTGGCGCCATGCTTCAGCGCTGCATCCACATGTACGGTGATGCAGCCATCGCAGCGGGTGGTCACCGCCACTGCCAGCGCGATCAGTTCGCGGGTCTTGGCATCCAGATGGTTGGTCTGGGCGCCGGCATTGGCCAGGGTCGCGTAGCCCTTGACCGTGTCCGGCGAGAGCTTGCCGATCTCGCCGATACGGCCCTTCAGTTCCTTGCGGTAGGCATTCCAGTCGAGCATGGTCGTGACTCCTGTGAAAGGAGCTCCACGCTACCACCGGCAATGGTGCGCCGATGCCTGCACCGGCGCGCCACACCGTTGCAGGCATACAAGGTTGTGCCGGCCATTGGCCGGCACGCCCGGGCTCAGCGATTGCGCAGCGCGTGTACCGCCGGCGCCACCTGGGCCTGGCGGTCCAGTTCCAGGCCGACCTGATCCAGCGCATCGGCCAATGCAGCGGCATCATCGTCGCGCAACGTGGCGTGGCCGACCTTGCGGCCCTCGCGCGGTTCCTTCCCGTAGTCGTGCCAGTGGCCGCTGGCCTGGGCCAGTACCGGTGCCGGGTCGGGCATCACGCCCAGCCAGTTCAGCATGCAGGCGTGACCCAGCATGCGGGTGCTGCCCAGCGGCAGGCCCAGCACGGCGCGCAGGTGATTCTCGAACTGCGAGGTTTCGCTGCCTTCGATGGTCCAGTGGCCGGAGTTGTGCACGCGCGGCGCCATCTCGTTGGCCAGCAGTTCGCCATCGCGGCAGAACAGCTCCAGCGCGAACACGCCGACGTACTGCAGGTGCTCGGCAACGCGGCGGGCATAGCCGATCGCGGCCTGCTGCTCGGTGTCGGACAACACGGCCGGGGCCACGCTGGCCGACAGCACGCCGTCGACATGCCAGTTGCCGGTGACCGGCCAGGCCTCGAAGCTGCCATCGCGGCCACGCACGGCAACCACGCTGACTTCGCGCTGGAAGGCCACGAAGCCTTCCAGGATCAGGCCGGTACGCTCGACCTGTGCACCCAGCGCATCCCACGCGGCATCGATGTCGGCCTCGCTGCGCAGGCGGAACTGGCCCTTGCCGTCATAGCCGAGGCGACGGGTCTTGAGGATGCACGGCAGGCCGAATTCGGCGGCCTTGGCGGCCAGTTCGTCGCGGCTGCGGATATCGGCGAAGGCCGGCAGCGGAATGCCCAGCTGCTGGAACAGGGTCTTCTCGCTGAGCCGGTCCTGTGCGACAGCCAGCGCCGACGGCGGCGGGTAGACCGGCACGCGGTCGGCCAGCCACTGCGCACTGTCGGCCGGCACATTCTCGAAATCGAAGGTGACCACATCGACCTTGGCAGCGAAGTCCGCCAGGGCCTGGCGGTCATCGAAGGCGCCCACGGTGAGCGGCGCCAGCGGGCCGCTGCAGGCATCAGCGGCCGGGTCATACAGTTCGAAGCGCAGCCCCAGCGGCGCACCGGCCAGGACCATCATGCGGGCGAGCTGGCCGCCGCCCAGGATGCCGACGGTCAGGCTCATTGGCGCGGATCGTCGTGGGCCATCACGTCTTCGGTCTGGCGTGCACGGAAGGCATCGAGCGCCTGGCCGATCGCCGGCTGGTCGCTGGCCAGCATCGCAGCGGCGAACAGCGCGGCGTTGGAGGCGCCGGCGTTGCCGATGGCAAAGGTGGCGACCGGGATACCGGCCGGCATCTGCACGATCGACAGCAGCGAATCCATGCCGTTGAGGGCCTTGGACTGCACCGGCACACCCAGCACCGGCACGGCGGTCTTGGCCGCGATCATGCCCGGCAGGTGCGCGGCCCCGCCTGCACCGGCGATGATGGCCCGCAGGCCACGCGGGCCCGCCTGCTCGGCGTAACTGAACAACACATCCGGCGTCCGATGCGCGGACACCACCTTCACTTCGAACGGAACACCCAGGGCTTCTAGCTTCTGGGCGGCGTGCTGCATGGTTTCCCAGTCGGAACGGGAACCCATGACGATGCCGACAAGCGGCGCGATCGGGTTGGGGGTCATTGGCCGTCACCTGCCTTAAAGACGTATTCTAGCCATCTTCCACGCAAGACGAAGAACCATGGATCGCAAGCTGCTCGACCTGCTGGTGTCGCCGGACACCCGCCAGCCCCTGTCCCTGCTGGATGGCAAGGGCCTGGAAGCCCTCAACAAGGCCATTTCCGCCGGCGCGGTGACCAAGGCCGATGGCAACCCGCTGGCGCAGCCGCTGCGCGAGGCACTGGTCACCCGCGACCGCAAGCAGGTCTTCCGCGTGGACGATGGCATTCCGGTGCTGCTGGCCGAGGAAGCCATTCCCACCGCCCAGATCGCCGACTTCCCGGCCGCATGAGCGCGCTGCCGACGCCGGACGCGGCCGTTGTCGCCGCCGATGTCGCGCGTGCGCTGGCCGAGGACCTGGGCAGCGGCGACGTCACCGCTGCGCTGCTGCCCGACCAGGCCGACAGCGCTTACCTGCTCTGCAAGCAGGACGGAGTGATCGCCGGTCGCCCCTGGTTCGACGCCACCCACCGCGCACTCGACCCGGAGGTGCGCATCGAATGGCGTGTCTCCGAAGGTGACCCGGTCACTGCCGGCACCGTGCTGGCCCTGCTGCACGGGCGCAGCCGCAGTCTGGTCAGTGCCGAGCGCACCTCTCTGAATTTCCTGCAGACGCTGTCCGGCACCGCCACCACCACCGCCCGCTACGTAGCGGCAGTGGCCGGTACCGGCACGCGCATCCTCGACACCCGCAAGACCCTGCCCGGCCTGCGCCTGGCGCAGAAGTACGCGGTGCGCTGCGGCGGTGGCGAGAACCACCGCTTCGGCCTGTACGACACGGTGATGCTGAAGGAGAACCATATCCGTGCCGCCGGTTCGCTGGCCGCAGCGGTGGCCGCCGCACGCCGGCAGTGGCCTGCGCTGCCGCTGGTGGTGGAGGTCGAAGACCTGGCGCAGCTGCGCCAGGCGTTGGAAGCCGGGTGCGAACGCATCCTGCTGGACGACTTCAGCCCCGACCTGCGTCGCGAAGCCGTACGCATCACGGCCGGCCGCATTCCACTGGAAGTCTCCGGCAGCGTCGGCCTGGGCGGCCTGCGTTCGATCGCCGAAGACGGCGTGGACTGCATCTCCATCGGCGGGCTGACCAAGCATGTGCAGGCCATCGATCTGTCGCTGAAGCTGGGCCCGCCTCCGGCTTGAGGCCTGCGGGACGTTGTCGAGCCTACGCTCGGCTGCTTCTCGATCTGCGGCGCGCCCTGCCCCCGCTTTGCGCGATGAGCCGAGCGTGGGCTCGGCTCTGCACGACCGGAACGCCTTCACGGCTCGGCTACGGCCGCCTCTGCGACGCTGCGGGCCCCCCCCACAGGAGCCGCGCATGCGCCGGATGCTCTTGCCTGCCTGCCTGCTGCTGGCCGCAGCGCCCTTGTCCGCAGCGGCCGCCGAAGCCTGCGACGTACCGCCCCGCTTCGGCCTGAGTCCGTTGGCGGTGGCCATCCGCAACACCGCCTGCAATGAGCACCGGCTCTGGTACCGGCCCTTCATCGATCGTGAAGGCCGTGCCGCCAGCCTCAGCGTCACCGAGGCCGAAAGCGATCACCTGGCCGACAACGGACTGATCGCCTGGCAGCGCGTGGCTGGCTACTGGCGAAACAGCGGCACGCTCAACGCGATGGGCAGCATCGCCGGCGCCAGCAGCTGCCTGGCACCGCTGGGCACGCGCTACACCGACAGTGACTGCCGCGCGTTCCTGATCGACAACCCGTGGTCGGCCGCGTTCATCTCCTGGGTAATGGTGCAGTCCGGCGTTCCTGGCTTCAATACCTCGCCTCGCCACATCGACTACATCCGTGCCGCATACCAGGGCGGCCCCTCGGGCGTGCCGTACCGGCTGGTCGACCCGGCCACGGCCAAACCCGCGCCGGGCGACCTGCTGTGCTTCCTGCGCGACCGCAGCACCACGCTCAGCTACAGCGGGCTGGTGCAGGCGCTGGGCAACGGCTCGGTGGGCCACTGGAAGTCGCATTGCGAAGTGGTGGTGGCAGCCAACCTGGGGGGCGACCAGACCCTGTACCTGGTCGGTGGCAACGTGATGAACACCGTAGCGATGCGGCTGCTGCCGCTGGACCGCACCGGGCTGATCAAGCTGCCACCGGCGCGCGAACGCAACAGCACCGGCATCGACCCGAGCTGCACGCCAGGGCGCGAGGACGAATGCAGCTTCAACCGCCAGGACTGGGCAGCCCTGCTGCAGCTGACTGCAACCTCACCGCTGGTGATGCCCTCGCCCACTGCGACGCCGATGCAGCCCACTCCGGCACCGCAACCGATCATCGTGCCCGCGCAGCCGGTGTCCAGCGAACCGCAGCCGCGGCGGTGAGTGCAGCGCTTGATCCAGCGCGCGTTCGCCGCCATCTTTGCGGGATCGACCTCTGACGGCTGACGCCATGCCTACCCTGCTGCTGTTGCTGATTGCCGGCGGAATCATCTACTTCTTCTGGAACGCGGCACGCTCGGCCGCAGAGCGCGCCGTTGAATTGGGCCGCAATGCCTGCCGCGCAGCTGATGTGCAATGGCTGGATCAGGCGGTGCACGCCACCGGCCTGCGCCTGTCGCGCGGCGAGGATGGCCGGCTTGGGTTCGAGCGCACCTTCAAGTTCGAGTATTCCTACGATGGCATCGATCGCCACGTGGGTCGCATGGTGCTGCGTGGCGACCAGTTGATCTCGTTCACCGGCCCCGGCGCGGCGCGGATCAGCCAGATCCGGCCGGATGCGGAGGATGCCGAGGATGTGTAAGGGCTGAAGGCGTGCCGACCAACGGTCGGCACCCACCGTTACTTGGTTACTTGACCACGCGCAGGTTCGGCCGCCCCTTCGGCGGCGGGCTGGCTGGCGGCGTATCGTCCGGCGGCGTGCCTTCCTCGTGCAGCAGTTCGTCGCTGGTCGGCGCGGTTTCGCTGCCCGGGATATCATCCGGCAGCGCCATGCCCTGCCCGGTCTCGCGGGCATAGACCGCCAGCACGGCGCTGATCGGCACCTGCACCGGGTAGCTGGTACCGGAGAAGCGCGCCGAGAAGCTCACCATCTCGTTGTCGATCATCAGCCGTACGACGGCACGTTCGGCGATGTTGAGCACGACCCGGCCATCCTTGACCGCCGAAGGCGGCACCTGCACGCCGGGAACGCCGGCGTCGACCAGGATGTGCGGGGTCAGCTGGTTGTCGTTGATCCATTCCACCAGCGCCCGCAGCAGGTACGGGCGGTGGCTGGTCATGTGGAAGAAGTCTTCGGTCATGCGTGAAGTGTACGCGCCCGGCGCCCCGCCGGGGCGGATCGCCTGCACGCCGGTCGGCGTGCAGACGGGTAACGCGGGCCGGATCAGGCCGGCAGGTCGCGCAGCTTCTTTTCCTGCTCGGTCAGGCTGCGGACGAAACCGGGGTGGCGGAAGATGCGGTTACCGTAGTCCTCGATCGCCTTGCCATCCTTCGGAAGTGGCACATCCAGCGATTGCAGCCGCCAGATGATCGGGGCCATGGCGCAGTCGGCCAGGCTCATTTCCGGGTTGAGGAAGAACTTGCTGGCCTTGAACAGCGGAAGCGAGGCGGTCAGCAGTTCCTTCAGGCGCTTGCGCCCGGCCTCGGCCTGGGTCTTGTTGCCCAGCTGGATGGCCTGCACCTGTGGCACCCAGTCGTGCTCGATGCGCAGCATCGCCAGGCGGATGCGCGCACGCGACAGCGGATCGACCGGCATCAGCGGCGGATGCGGGTAGCGCTCGTCCAGGTACTCGCTCACCACCGACGCGGCGTAGAGCACCAGCTCGCGCTCCACCAGGGTCGGCACCGAGTGGTACGGATTGAGATCGATCAGGTCTTCGGGCGGGTTCTGCGGATCGACCGGAACGAAGTCGAAGGTGACGCCCTTGGCCGCCAGGACCAGGCGCACCCGGTGGCACAGCACATCGTCGTTCGAGGAAAACAGCGTCAGTGTATTGCGCATGCGTACGCTCGCCGCCATCAAAGGCTCTCCCACGACAGGAGACCGCCTGCCGCATCGGCGCCGCCGGCACCGTGCCGACGGTCGACTCCTCCCCGAGTGTGCAACCGACCATCACAAAAGCCAATAGGCCCGTGCGATGGCCGGCGGCCGAATCAGTGGACGTCCTTCCAGTATTCCTTCTTCAGCAGGTACAGCAGGAAGGTCAGCAGGGCCAGGAACAGGATCACCCACACGCCCAGCTGCTGGCGCTTGAGCGCGGCCGGCTCGCCGGCGTATTCGAGGAAATTGGTGATGTCCCGCACGGCCTGGTCGTACTGTCCGGCATCCACCGATCCCGGCGTTTCAATCTTCAGGCCGGTCACCGGCGGGTCCATGCCGGGGCCTTCGGCCTTGCCATGCACGGCGTGCTGCAGGCCCTGCATCTCCCACAGCGGGTTCGGCATGGAGGCGTTGGCGAACAGCGCGTTGTTCCAGCCCAGCGGCCGGCTGCTGTCCAGATAGAACGACTTGAGGTAGGTGTAGACCCAGTCGCTGCCGCGCACGCGCGCGATCAGGCTGAGATCCGGCGGCATCTTGCCGAACCACTTCTCCGCGTTCTCCTTGGGCATCGCCACCGGGATCGGGTCGCCGATCGCCGAGCCGGTGAAGTTGAGGTTGTTCATCACCTCTTCCTCGGTCAGGCCCAGGTCCTGCGCCATCCGCGAATAGCGCAGGTACTTCAGCGCATGGCAGCCGGAGCAGTAGTTCATGTACAACTGTGCGCCGCGCTGCAGCGAGGCGCGGTCACCCAGATCGTTGCCTGCCTGCAGCAGCTTGGTGCCGCCCTCGGCGGCGGAGGCCAGGAAACTGCCCAGCATCAGGGTGGCCGCCAGGGCCAGCCGGACCATCCAGCGCTCAGTCATGCGTGGTCACCCTCTCCGGTACCGGCTTGGTCTTGTCCAGCCTTGTCCATAGCGGCATGGTGATGAAGAAGGCGAAGTACAGGAAGGTCAGCACCCGGCCGATGTAGGTTTCATGCACGTCGGTGCCCGGGCCGGAGCCGATCACGCCCAGCCACACGAAGCACACCGCCAGCACGCCCAGCATCACCCTCGAGATCCAGCCGCGGTAGCGCACCGATTTCACCTTCGCCTTGTCCAACCACGGCACCAGGAACAGGATCGCGATGGCCGAGAACATCACCAGCACGCCACCGAGCTTGTTCGGCACCACGCGCAACATCGCGTAGTACGGCGTGTAGTACCAGACCGGCTTGATGTGCTCCGGGGTGACCAGGCGGTTGGCCTCGGTGAAGTTGTCGTGCTCCAGGAACAGGCCGCCGAAACCAGGCGCGAAGAAGATGATGAAGGCGGCGATGATCAGCAGGAAGCCGGCGCCTACACCATCCTTGAGCGTGTAGTACGGGTGGAACGGAATACCGTCGGCCGGAGCGTTCGGCGACCAGCGGTTGCCCTTCGGCCCCTTCTTGATCTCCACGCCATCGGGGTTGTTCGAACCCACTTCGTGCAGCGCGCCCAGGTGCAGTACCACCAGCAGCAACAGCACCAGCGGCAAGGCGATGACATGCAGCGCGAAGAAGCGGTTGAGCGTGGCGTCACTGGGCAGGTAATCGCCCATGATCCACTCGGTCAGGCCGTTGCCGATCACCGGAATGGCACCGAACAGCGAGATGATCACCTTGGCGCCCCAGAACGACATCTGGCCCCACGGCAGCACGTAGCCCATGAAGGCTTCGGCCATCAACACCAGGTAGATCAGCATGCCGAGGATCCACACCAGCTCTCGTGGCTTCTGGTAACTGCCGTAGAGCAGGCCACGGAACATGTGCAGGTAGACCACGATGAAGAACAGCGAGGCACCCGTGGAGTGCATGTAGCGGATCAGCCAGCCCCACTCCACGTCCCGCATGATGTACTCGATGGAGCCGAACGCCTCGGCGGCGCTGGTCTTGTAGTGCATCGTCAGGAAGATGCCGGTGACGATCTGGTTGACCAGCACCAGCAGCGCCAGCGAACCGAAGTAGTACCAGATGTTGAAGTTCTTCGGCGCGTAGTACTCGCTCACATGCTTGCGATAGACCGGCATCAGGCCCGGCGCGCGGGCATTGACCCAGTCGGCCACGCCGCTGGCGGTACGGCTGAGGATATTGGCCATCAGGCAGCCCCCTGCGGATCGACACCGATGATGATGGTGTTGTCGTCCTGGTAATGGTGCGCGGGCACCTTCAGGTTGATCGGCGCCGGCACGTCCTTGAAGACGCGTCCGGACATGTCGAAGCGCGACTTGTGGCAGGGGCAGAAGTAGCCGCCCTTCCACTGCGGGTCGTAGGGCTCAGGCCGGATTTCGGCGACCATTTCCGGCGAGCAGCCCAGGTGCGTGCACAGGCCGACCAGTACGGAGATGTCCGGCTTGATCGAGCGCAGTTCGGGGTTCTGCTTCAGCACGTAGTCCGGCTGCTGGTCCTTCTCGCCGGACTCGGGGTCCTTGAGACGGCCGTCCAGCCCATGCAGCGCATCGAGGATGGCCTTGGACCGCTTGACGATCCAGATCGGCTGGCCACGCCATTCCACGATCAGGCGTTGGCCTTCCTGCAGGGCGCTGATATCGGCCACCACCGGTGCGCCGGCAAGCTTGGCGCGGGCACTGGGGTTCCAGGATCTGATGAAAGGAACGGCGGTGAATCCGACGCCGACGGCGCCCACCACGGCTGTGGTGGCAGAAAGAAAACGCCGACGTCCGGTGTTGACTGGATCGTGTACCCCATCGTTGGCCATCCGGCACTCCGATATTGATTAGGTAGCTTTAAGGCTGCCAGCGGATCCGGTGGGGGCCAGAGCCGCATTGAATCGCGGTCGAGTGTAGCGGAACCGTCGCGCGCCACACAACGCTCTTTGCAAGGAGTGCCGGCTGACAGTCGGCACCCACCTGTTCAAGGGAGTGCCGACCAACGGTCGGCACCTACTGGTGACTCAATGCGGTGCGGTAACGCTCGGCCAGCTGCCCGACCCGGCGCACGTAGTACTGCGTCTCGCTGTAGGGCGGCACGCCACCGTGGCGGTCGACCGCGCCCTCGCCGGCGTTGTAGCCGGCCGCAGCCAGGGTCAGGTCGCCATTGAAGCGCTTCAGCAACCACGCAAGATACTGCACGCCACCGCGGATGTTCTGCCCGGCATCATAGGAATCGCTGACCCCGAAGCGGGCCGCGGTCGGCGGCATCAGCTGCATCAGGCCCTGCGCGCCGGCGCGGCTGAGCGCGGTCGGGTTGTAGGCCGACTCGGCGTGGATGATGGCGCGCACCACGGCTTCTTCGACGCCGAACTCGCGTGCGGCCGAGGTGATCTCGGTCTGGAACGCGGTGGTGTTCAAGCGCACCGAACCGAAGTCCACGCGTGGGTTGACGCCACAGGCATAACAGCGCTCCATGAAACTGTAGCGGATGGTACGCACCGGGCCGAGGTTGGCGACCTGGGTTGGCCGCGCACTGGTGTAGTGGCGCACCCCATCCTTCATGAAGGAATAGACCTGGCCGCTGACCATCCGCCCGGCCCGCGAGGCCGTCGGTGCCGCAGCAGGCGCGGGGGCAGCAGGCGTCGACGCGACCGCAGTGGGCGCAGCGGCGCTGGCCGCCACGGCGACCGGATTGCGTTCGATGCTGGCCACGGTGGTCGACGCAGGCTTCGGCGCGACCACCACAGGGCGCGGTGCCGGCCGGGTATCGCGGCTGTAGCTGATGCTGCTGCAGCGCGCGCCGGCCACTCGCTTGCTCACGTAGCTGGTGACCCCGTCGGCGCCCTGGCACTTGTACAGGGTGCCGGCGCTGGCCGGCGCAGCGGTCAGCGCAGCGATGATGATCGCCGTTGTCCCCAGTATCCCCTTCATGCCGCGAGTGTCCCAGCTTCGCCGGGGCTTGCCAAGCGACGTGGCTCAGCCTGTGACCGGCGGCACAGCCAGCACCTGGCCCAATCCGGCCAAACGCTGTGCCAGCTCATCGCGCAGGCCCGGCGGTGTGGTCCACAACGCCACCGGCACCCGGTCCAGGCTGAGGATCTGCGCCAGCATCATGCCGCGGCTCTCGGCGCCCATGCGCAACAGGCAATGGCCGGTACCATCAGCCTCCAGCACACCACACCACGGTGGGATGCGACCTTCCAGCTCGGTGCGGCTGCCGGCCAGGCGGACGATGGCCTGCAGTGCGAACGGCGCCTGGCTGACCGCCTGCCGCACCATCACGTCCGGAGGGGCTGGCGTGCGCCGGTGCAGGCCCGGCTCGGAGCACTCACGTACGGCCCCCATGCGGTCCACGCGCAGAGTGCGCCAGTCCTGCCGCCCCAGGTCCCAGGCAAGCAGATACCAGCGCCGCCCGTAATTGACCAGGTGCTGGGCCTCGACCTCGCGCTGGGTGACCGCGTCCTGCGCACTGCGGTATTCGAAGGCCAGCCGCGACGCCTGCCGACAGTGCTGGGCCAGCCGTCCGAGCAGGCGTGCGTCGGTGGACGGAAGGTCGGACAGGGTGGCCGTCGCCGCATGCACCTCCCCGGCCTGCCGGCGGCGGCGGGTCGGCACCAGCGGGTCGAGCTTGGACAACAGGCCCCGCGCAGTGTCGTCGATGCCGGCGACGGTCGCAGACGCGGCACGCAGGGCGATGGCCAGGGTGGTTGCCTCCTCCTCGTCCAGCAGCATCGGCAATACCGGCGCCCCCGCCCCGAGCTGGTAGCCGCCGCCCACCCCTGACGAGGCGTGGACCGGGTAGCCCAGCTCGCGCAGGCGCTCGATATCGCGGCGGATGCTGCGCCGGTCCACGCCCATGCGCTCGGCCAGCTCAGCCCCGGACCACTGGCGGCGGGCCTGCAGCAGGGCGATCAGGCGCAGCAGTCGATGGGCGGTATGGCGCATGAAGAATCGAGGACAGAAGTCGTCCGCAATAGTGCCCCAGGATGGCTTCCAGTTCACCACCCACCGCAAGGAGCAATGCCATGACCTCACGCCAGATCACCCTGTACCACGCCGCCCGATCCCGCTCGAGCGGCGCCGTGGCTCTGCTCGAAGCGCTGGGTGCCGACTACCGCATGCAGGTGCTGGACCTGAAAGCCGGCGCCAACCTGGCTCCGGCCTATCTGGCCATCAACCCGATGGGCAAGGTGCCGGCCATCGTCCACAACGGCGCACTGGTGACCGAGCAGGTCGCCATTTATCTGTACCTGGCCGACCTGTATCCGGAAGCCGGGCTGGCACCGCCGATCGGCGACGCCCTGCGCGGGCCCTACCTTCGCTGGATGGCCTTCTACGGCGCCTGCTTCGAGCCAGCGATGATCGACAAGGCGATGCGCCGCGAGCCACCGCCGCGCCTGATGTCACCGTACAACGATGCGGACACCGTGCTGCAGGTGGTCGAGGCCCAGCTGGCACAGGGTCCCTACCTGCTCGGCGGGACGATGAGTGCCGCCGATGTGCTGTGGGGCAATGCGCTGGCCTGGACCACGGCCTTCGGCCTGGTGCAGCCTGCGCCGGCCACGGCTGATTACATTGCGCGGATGAGCGCGATGACCGCCTTCGACCGTTCGCGGCAGATCGATGCGGAGCTGGCAGCGGCATAAGCAGCGCCGGCCGGCTTTCCTTGTAGAGCCGAGCCCACGCTCGGCTGCTCCTCCGCCTTGCACAAGGCAGCCGAGCGTGGGCTCGGCTCTACAGTGATGACCACGCCGGGCTTGGGCTTGGCCGCATGAACGCGGCGGCTGGCGCGGGATGCGGGTAGAATTGCCCGCTTTCCCGCCACCCGAATGGATTAAGCGCCATGACCGGGACGCCAGACGTCTTTCCGCCCGTCACGCCGGGCGGTACCCCGCTCGTTGCCCTGCCCGCTGGTCCGCGCAAGCCTGACCAGGTCAAGGGCAAGCTGTACATCAAGACCCACGGTTGCCAGATGAACGAGTACGACTCGGCCAAGATGGCCGACGTACTTGCCGCCAGCGATGGCCTGGAACTGACCGACAGCCCGGACGACGCCGACGTCATCCTGGTCAACACCTGCTCCATCCGCGAGAAGGCGCAGGAGAAGGTGTTCAGCCAGCTGGGCGTGTGGAAGGGCCTGAAGAACAAGGGGCGTGAGGTCATCATCGGCGTGGGCGGCTGCGTGGCCTCGCAGGAAGGCGAGGCGATCATCAAGCGCGCGCCGTTCGTTGACCTGGTGTTCGGCCCGCAGACCCTGCACCGCCTGCCGGAACTGATCCGCGCACGCCGCGAGCAGAAGCGCCCGCAGGTGGACATCAGCTTCCCCGAGATCGAGAAGTTCGACCGCCTGCCCGAGCCGCGCGCCGAAGGTCCCTCGGCATTCGTGTCGATCATGGAAGGCTGTTCCAAATACTGCTCGTTCTGCGTGGTGCCCTACACCCGCGGCACCGAAGTCAGCCGCCCGTTCGAGGACGTGGTGGTGGAAGTGGCGCAGCTGGCCGCACAGGGCGTGCGCGAGATCAACCTGCTCGGCCAGAACGTCAATGCCTACCGAGGGCCTTATGGGGACGGCGAATTCGCCGACCTTGGCCTGCTGATCCGTACCATCGCCGAGATCGACGGCGTCGGCCGCATCCGCTTCACCACCTCGCATCCGCTGG
Source organism: Stenotrophomonas maltophilia group sp. LNF247 (assembly GCF_054083135.1). NCBI lineage: Bacteria > Pseudomonadati > Pseudomonadota > Gammaproteobacteria > Lysobacterales > Lysobacteraceae > Stenotrophomonas > Stenotrophomonas maltophilia group sp. LNF247. The sequence goes on along the minus strand of NZ_JBSRQL010000004.1, from coordinate 218,633 downwards.
AGTTCAGCGATTCGCTGATCGATGCTTTCCGCGACGTGCCGCAGCTGGCCAACTTCCTGCACCTGCCGGTGCAGGCCGGCAGCGACCGCGTGTTGTCGGCGATGAAGCGTGGTTACACCGCACTGGAATTCAAGTCGAAGATCCGCAAGCTGCGCGCGGTGCGCCCGGACATCTCGATCAGCTCGGACTTCATTGTCGGCTTCCCCGGCGAGACCGATGCCGACTTCGAGAAGACCATGAAGCTGATCGAGGACATCGGCTTCGACCACAGCTTCTCCTTCATCTATTCGCGCCGCCCGGGCACGCCAGCGGCCGATCTGGAGGACACGATCAGCGATGCCGAGAAGCACGCTCGCCTGTCGCGGCTGCAGGAGCGCATCAATGCGCACGCCGCCAGCATCTCGGAGAAGATGGTCGGTACCGTGCAGACCGTGCTGGTGGAAGGGCCGTCGCGCAAGAATCCGAACGAACTGACCGGCAAGACCGAGAACATGCGTTCGGTGAATTTCCCGGCGCCTGCGCGGTTGATCGGCCAGTTCGTGGATGTGCTGATCACCGAAGCGCTTACCAACTCGCTGCGTGGGCGCGTGGTGGCGGAATAAGGTGTGCCGACCAACGGTCGGCACCTACCGGAAATGATGCCGGCCAGCGGCCGGCACTACCGAATGACGGGCCTCAATCCAGGCGCTTGCGGAAACGCAGGATCGCCAGCGTCATCATCACCACGATGAAGGCCAGCAGCGCCAGCGCGTCGTGCCACAGCTCCCATAGGGAGGCGCCGCGCAGCATGATGCCGCGCACCAGGCGCAGGAAGTGGGTCAGCGGCAGCACCTCGGCCAGCCACTGCACCGGCCGCGGCATGCCGGCGAACGGGAACATGAAACCCGACAGCAGGATCGACGGCAGGAACAGGAACAGCGTCATCTGCATCGCCTGGAACTGCGAACGCGCGCGCGTGGAGATCAGCAGGCCCAGCGCCAGGTTGGCCAGCACCAGCAGCACCGCGGCCAGATAGATGTCCAGCAGGCTGCCGCGGATCGGCACTTGGAACAGCCAGGTACCCAGCGCCAGCACCAGGGTGGTCTGCAGCAGGCCGATCGCTGCATAGGGCAGCACCTTGCCGACCATCAGTTCGCTGCGCGATACCGGCGTGGCGATCAGCAGTTCCATGTTGCCGCGCTCGCGCTCGCGCACCACCGCCACCGCCGTGAACATCACCAGGGTCATGGTCAGGATCACCCCGATCAGGCCGGGCACGATGTTCACCGCCGAGCGCCGCTGCGGGTTGTAGAAGCTGGTCACGCTGATTGGACCACCTGCGATGCTGCCTTCGCGTAGCGGCCGCGTATTGCTAGTCGGGCGCGCATCCAGTGGCACCTGCGCCAGCTGGATCGCCGCACTCTGCACCACGGTGTCGCTGCCATCGACCAGCACCTGTACCGCTTCGCGTCCATCGAAGCGGCGACGCTCGAAGTCGGCCGGCACCACGATGCCGACGCTGATCTCGCCGCGGCGCAGTGCCTGCATCAGCTGGTCCGGCGTGTAGGCCTCGCTGCGCGGCGTGATCACGCCGGTAGCGACCATGTCCTGCACCAGCGCGCGAGAGGCGGCGCTGTTGGCCTGGTCGGCGATACCCGCATCGAGGTGGCGCAGGTTGAGGTTGATCGCATACCCGAACAGCAGCAGCTGCATCACCGGAATGCCGACGATCATCGCCAGCGTGATGCGGTCGCGGCGCAGCTGCCGCAGCTCCTTGAGCACGATCGCCCACAGCCGGCGCAGGTTCATGCCGCCGGCTCCCGCCCACGGCCGCGGGTGGCGGCGACAAACACGTCTTCCAGGTTCGGCGCTACGGTTTCGATATGCGCTTGCGGGTCGGCGCTGGCCAGCGCGCGCCGCAGCACTGCGACATCCGCTACGCCCTCATTGCACAGCACGCGCAGATGGGTGCCGATCTGCGCCACGCTCAGCACGCCGGGCAGCTCGGCCAGCACGCGGCTGGCCTGGCGTGGCTGCGATGACGTGACCTGCAGCGTGCGGCCGTCCAGCTGCGCACACAGTTCGGCCGGCGTGCCATCGGCGACCAGCGCGCCACGATCAAGAATAGCCAGCCGGTGGCAGCGCTCGGCTTCGTCCATGTAGTGGGTCGAGACCAGCACGGTGGTACCGGCGTCGGCAAGTTCAAACAGGGCCTCCCAGAAGTCGCGGCGTGACTCCGGGTCGACCGCGCTGGTCGGCTCGTCCAGGAACAGCAGTTCGGGCGAATGCACCACGGCGCCGGCCAGGGCCAGGCGCTGCTTCTGCCCGCCGCTGAGCGTACCGGCCAGCTGCGGCTGCCGGTCCTGCAACCGGTACTGCTGCAGCAGCGCATCGACCCGTTGCCGGGCCTGGTTGCGCGGCAGGCCCTGGATGGCGGCGAGGAATTCCAGGTTCTCGCGTACCGATAGGTCTTCGTACAGCGAGAAGCGCTGGGTCATGTAGCCGATGCGCCGGCGCAGTGCTTCGGCCTGCTCGGGAACCGCCAGGCCCAGCACCTCGATCTGCCCCGCACTGGGTTCCAGCAGGCCGCACAGCATGCGGATGGTGGTCGACTTGCCCGACCCGTTCGGGCCCAGGAAACCATAGACCTGGCCACGGGGCACGGTCAGGTCGACCTTGTCCACGGCCAGCAGATCGCCGAAGCGGCGGGTCAGGCCCTGCGCATGCACTGCGATGTCCGCACCGGTGTTCAGAAGCGCACCTGCACCGGCAGCCCGGCCGGAAGCGTCTGCATGTCGCTGGCTTCATCCACTTCGATCTCGGCGAGGTAGCTCAGGCGCTCGACGTCATCGCCGGTCAGTGCGTAGTACGGGGTGAATGAAGGCTCGCTGCGGATCGCGCGCACATGGCCCTTCAGTACGGTGCGCCCTCCCTCCAGCTGTATCTGCGCCGGCTGGCCGACCTTGACCTGCAGGCGCAGTGGCTGCGGCAGGTAGACGCGCGCATAGGGGCGCTCGCCAACCAGCAGCACCGCCAGTGGCGCCCCGATCGGTGCCTGGTCACCCTGCCGGTACGGCAAGGCATCGATCACGCCATCGCGCGGTGCGCGCAGCTGCAGCTTCTGCAGGTTGACGCCCTGCACCACCTGCTGCGCCTGTGCGGCGTCGGCGGCCGCCTGGCCCTGGGCGATGTCCTGCGCGCGACTGCCGTGCACCCGTTCCAGCCAGGCCTGCTCGGCGGCACGCACGCTGGCCGCGGCATTGCCGGCGGCCGCCCGTGCACGGTCCAGCTCGGCGGCGGCGATCAGGCGCTGGCGTGCCAATGGTTGCACGCGCCGATAGTAGGCAGTGGCTTCAGCAGACTGCGCGCGCAACGCGGCCAGTTGTGCCTGGGCCTGTGCGATCTGTTCCTGCCGCGGGCCGAGCTTCAGCTCTTCCAGCTGGGCCTGCGCGCGCGCCGTGTCGGCCTGCGCCACCGCGAACTGCGCGTCGCCGCGGGCGGGGTCGAGCTGCATCAGCACGGCCCCGGCCTTGACCCGCTGGCCCTCGCGCACCTCCAACGTGGCGATCACCTCGGCCGCCGGCGCCGGCACCGTGATCCGGTCCCACTCCAGTGTGCCCAGCGCCGTTGGCGTTGACTGCCCACAGCCTGCCAGCAGGCCGATGGCCGCCAGCCCGAGTCCACGCATCCCGTTGCCGATGCCCATACCATCCCCTCCTGCGACGGCGACACGGTGCCAGCTGCCCCGTGCACCCTCAATGATTCCGATCAGCCCTGACGGTTTTTTCGCCACGTACGGGCGAGCCTTTTGCTGCAAGGCTCCTCTCCACCTATCCACAGCTTGATTCAGCATCATTCCACAGCTGGTGTGGAGAACCGAACGGGGGCGGCCGTACTGGGTGCCTGGCAGCGGAAGATGCGCTGCCGTCACAGGAGCCGGCCGGCTGTGACGGTTTTTTCACCACCGCCTCATACGCCTTGTGGCACAAGCACTGCGAAGGCCTATCCACAGGTTTTCGCGCCCCCCGTCCACACCGGGTGTGGAAAACCGCGTATCGGCCCGCTGCTGGCCGCATGCCCGGTACGCGCGTAACCTTGTCATCCCAAGTCCATCGCGGTGGACGGCGAACCCGCCCCACCCCAAGCAATGAAAAGCATCGATCATCGAGACTTCACCCTGTCGCCGGAAGACAACGAGCGATTGGCCAACCTGTGCGGCCCCTTCGACGGGCACCTGCGCCAGATCGAGCTGAAGCTCGGCGTGGAGATCGCAAACCGTGGCTTCGTGTTCCGCATCAGCGGGCCCAATGAAGCCATCGTGGAGGCGCAGAAGCTGGTTGAAGCGCTGTACGCCGAAGCCGGCGAGACCGTCTTTGACAACCACGCCATCCATCTGCGCCTGGCGCAGGCCAATGTCGAGCAGATCGCCGAACGCTCCTACGAAGCGCAGGAGGTCGCGATCAAGGTCAAGCGCGGTACGGTACGTGGCCGTGGCGCCAATCAGTCCCGCTACCTGCACCAGATCGCCACCCACGACATCAACTTCGGCATCGGCCCGGCCGGTACCGGCAAGACCTTCCTGGCCGTGGCCAGCGCGGTCGAAGCACTGAACGAATCGCGGGTGCAGCGCCTGATCCTGGTGCGCCCCGCGGTGGAAGCCGGCGAGAAGCTGGGCTTCCTTCCAGGCGACCTGAGCCAGAAGGTCGATCCCTACCTGCGACCGTTGTACGACGCCCTGTACGAGATGATGGGCGTGGAGAAGGTGGTCAAGCTGCTGGAGAAGAACGTCATCGAGATCGCGCCGCTGGCCTACATGCGCGGCCGCACGCTCAACGATGCATTCGTGATCCTGGACGAAGCACAGAACACCACCATCGAACAGATGAAGATGTTCCTGACCCGCCTGGGCTACGGCTCCACCGCGGTGGTCACCGGTGACCTGACCCAGACCGACCTGCCCAAGCACGTGAAATCCGGTCTGCGCGACGCCATCGATGTGCTGCGTGAAGTCGAGGGCGTCAGCTTCACCTTCTTCGAATCCCGCGACGTGGTCCGCCACCCGCTGGTCGCGCGCATCGTCAGCGCCTACGACCGCCGCGACCTGCATCAGATCCAGCCTGGAGCGACGCCATGACCCGTGGTCCCGTGCGACTGGACGTCGCCGTCAGTTATGCCCTGCCGCGTGCCGGCCTGCCGGCGGCCGTGAGCTTTCGCAAGTGGGTGGCCGCTGCGTTGAAGGGCCGCATCCGCGAGGCCGATCTGGCCATCCGCGTGGTCGATGCCAAGGAAGGCCAGTCGCTGAACCGCCATTACCGTGGCAAGGACTACGCCACCAACGTGCTCAGCTTCCCGGCCGAAGTTCCCGAAGGCCTGCCCAAGGGCGTCAAGTTTCCACTGCTCGGCGACCTGGTGATCTGCGCACCGGTGGTGGCCCGCGAAGCCGACGAACAGGGCAAGGCGCTCAACGCCCATTACGCGCACCTGACCGTGCACGGCGTGCTGCACCTGCTTGGCTGGGACCACGAGGACGACAAGGAAGCCGAGGCGATGGAACAGCTGGAGCGCGACATCCTGGCCGAGCTCGGCATCGCCGATCCCTACGCCGGAGAGCGCTGACGACCACACACACCGGGTTCATCACGGAGGACAACCCCATCGCGCTGTTGCCCGCTCTCATCGCCGCTCTTCTGCAGGTAACCACTGCCCCGGGCATCGACCCCGACCGGGAACGACCGTCGCCGTTCCCGGCCAGCGACAGCGCGGCCGACATTGCCGCCAAAGTCGCCGAGGTGCAGGCCTTCTTTGACGTCAGCCAACAGACGGCCCGCCAGGCGGTCGCCGAGGCGCAGCAGCACGCATTGATGGAACGCTTGAGGGCGCGCCACGCGGCACGCCTTGCCGGCATGTGGGTGGACAATGCGACGGGTTGGACCGTCGTCGTGCGATTGACTGGCCCAGCCTCCGAGGCGGATGAGACCCATCCAGGGGCGGACGGCCCGCAACGCGTGCGCTATATCATCGGCGCTTCAATGACCGAAGCGGAGATGCAGCGCCGTCTTCAGGCGCAGCAGGGCTGGTTCATCCCGCAGCTGCCCGGTCTGACCGGCTATGGCCTGGACGTCATGACCGGTGAACTGGAGCTGGAACTCCGGGATACCGCTGGCGCGCGCGCAACGGCGGCGACCGTGCGCGACCACCTGCAGGCGCTGCTGGGCTACCCGGTCAGGCTGCGCTGGTACCCAGCGGCATCGCAGCGCCGATCGCCCTGACCCAGCCGGGCTGCAGGTGCCGGTCCGCGCGCTGCGCAATTGTTTGCCGCCTGGCATGGCGGCACAAGGAAACCAAGGATGACCTCGGGAAACAGCTTCACGGCGATTGCAATGAGTGCGGGCCTGTTCGCAGGCCTGCTGGTGCTGGGCGCGTACACCGTGCGCCGCATCAGCGCCCGCGACCCCAGCGGCAGGCACTGGCTGCTGCGCAGCCTGGCCCTGCTCTCGCCCTTGTGCCTGCTGGCCGGGCTGGCGACCGGCATGATCGGCCCACACCTCACGGGTAGAGCAGAACCCCTCCACCTGCCCGGGCTGTGGGAAACGTCGATGGTGCTGATACTGGCCGGTGCCTTGACCCTGCCGGTGCTGTGGCGAACGCTGCTGCAGCAGCGGCTTGGCAGGCCGGTCAACGCGCTTCCGTTCTTCCATGCCAGCCGCACCTCGTTGCTGGTGCTGTTCGTGCTGGCCGTGATCTACGTGAAAGTGGCCAGGACAGCCGCATCGGAAATGTTGCCCTGGCTGACCAGCCCGGGCCTGTGGCCGGCGGTGGTGCGCATCGCGGGGCAATCGATGCAGATCACCATGCTCGCGGTCGTGCTTACCCTCTCACTGATGGTCGTGCGGCGGGCGATGACCGGTTTCCTGCGCCTTCTCAGCGGGCTGTTCAGGCGCTCTCCGGAGCTATGATGGGTGCCCTTCGCCTGCGGAAACCGCCCGTGTCACTGCGCTGCTGCCTGCCCCTGCTGTGTGCCCTTGCGGTCCCATCCGCCTTCGCTTCCAGCGTCGACCTGCCGGCCCTGATCGAATGCCGCCAGGGCGTGGCCGAGCAGGCCGCGCTGGCGCCGCTGCTGGCCGATCCGCTGAAGGCCGTGGCCCAGGGCCTGCAGCCGCTGCCGCAGGGCAACCAGTTCATGAGCGAGTTCCGGCTGGCCAGCCCGATCACCGTCTTCGGCCAACAGACCGATCGGGTGGCGGTGGCCGGCGCCAGCGTCATGGCCGTCCTCGACCAGGCCGACCCACGCCCGCTGGCCAAACGGCTGGAATTGGAGACCGGCTACGACCAGGACGGCAAGTTCATGGCCGGCCGCGAGCTGGTCAGCCGCGACGTGACCGACCCGAAGACCGGCGAGGCCCAGATCGAGTCGATCATCCTCAGCGTCTCCACCGTGGCCTCCCACCCGGGCAAGACCCTGGCCGGCTGCACCTACAGCCTGGACCTGCCCGAGGAGGAGCCGGCCGCGGCCGCCCCAGCCCCGGCCACCGGCAGTCACTGACAGGCCGTCACATCCTGCTAGACTTGGGTCAACGCCCGGCCTGCCGGGTGCCTTTTTTCCAGAGATGTCAGAAGACGACAGTAGTAGCTCCCCTGCGGAGCACAGTGAAAAGAAGCGCGGCTGGCTTGAACGCCTGACCTCCGCCTTCTCCGGCGAACCCCATACCCGCGACGAGCTGGTCGCTGTCCTGCACACCGCGCAGGAAGAAGGCCTGATCGCCGCCGATACCCTGAAGATGATGGAAGGCGCCATTTCGGTGGCCGAGCTGACCGTGGGCGACGTGATGATCTCGCGCTCGCAGATGGTCTCGCTGCCGGTTGAAGCGCCCTTCCTGGAACTGATGAAGCAGGTGGTCGAATCCGGCCATTCACGCTTCCCGGTACACGGCGAGAACAAGGACGACATCCTTGGCATCCTGCTGGCCAAGGACCTGCTGCGCGGCGTGGTCGCCGACAACGGCCCGGCCAACGTACGCGAGCTGCTGCGCCCGGCAGTGCTGATTCCGGAGGCGAAGAAGCTCAACGTGCTGCTGAAGGAGTTCCGCCTGTCGCGCAACCACATGGCCATCGTGGTCGACGAGTACGGCGGTGTCGCCGGCCTGGTCACCATCGAGGACGTGCTGGAACAGATCGTCGGCGAGATCGACGACGAGCATGACGAGGCCGAGGACCCGTCGGCGCAGATCGCCATCCAGTCCGACGGACAGTACGTGGTCGACGCGCTGACCCCGATCGGCGACTTCAACGAGCGTTTCGGCGCAATGTTCTCCGACGAGGATTACGACACGATCGGTGGCTTGGTCACCGAGGCCGTGGGCCATCTGCCGGAAGTCGGCGATGAGCTGGCACTGGACCGCTTCATGTTCCGCGTGGCCCGCGCCGATGCGCGCCGGGTACAGGCCTTCCACGTGACCGTGCTGCCGCCGGACGCGCAGGACGACGCTTGAAGCGCCGCGGCCTGATCCTCATGGTGTGGCTGACACTCTACGTGTTGGCCATGGCCCTGCCGCTGGCCGCCTTCGCGCAGCCGGCGCCGGCCACACCTGCCGTGCCCGCGGCCAGCGCTGAAGCCCCTGCTCCGCGCATCGGCGTGGTGACCATGCAGCCGGGCACGGTGTTCTTCGAACGCTTCGGCCATGACGCCATCGTGGTGGTCGATCCGCTCAGCGGCGACGCAACCTCGTACAACTTCGGCTACTTCGACCCCTCCGAGGACGATTTCATCAGCCGCTTCGCACGTGGCGACATGATGTATTACCTGGTGGCGCTGCCGCTGCAGCAGGACCTGTCGTACTACGACGAGACCGGCCGCGGTGCCAGCGTGCAATGGCTGGACCTGCGCCCGGACCAGGCGCGTGCGCTGGCCGCTGACCTGGCCGAGCGGGCCAAGCCGGAAAACGCGCGCTACCACTACGACTATTACACCGCCAATTGCGCCACGATGGTGCGCGACACCCTCGACAAGGCGTTGGGTGGTGGCCTGCAGTCGCAGCTGTCGGGGCGCTCGCGTGGCAACACCTATCGCAGTGAATCGGTCCGTCTGGCCTCGCCGGCACCCTGGATGTGGCTGGGCTTCGATGTGGGCCTGGGGCCGTTCGCCGACCAGCCGCTGTCGCGCTGGCAGGAAGCGTTCGTCCCGATGCGCCTGGCCGATGCCCTGCGCCAGGCACGCAACAGCGATGGCCGGCCGCTGGTGCAGTCCGAACAGGAACTGTTGCCGCACCGCATCGATCCGGAGCCGAAGGAGTTCGCACGCCGCTGGTGGCCGTGGCTGCTGTGCGGCCTGGTGATCGCCGCTGGCGTGCTGGCGCTGCGCAACCGCCCGCGCCTGCTGGCCGGGCTGGCACTGCCGTTCTGGCTGCTGTGCGCTCTGTTGGGTGGCGTGCTGGTGTTCCTGTGGGGCTTCAGCATCCACTACGCCGCGTGGGCAAACCGCAACCTGCTGCTGCTTTCGCCGCTGGCCGTGCTGCTGCTGCCCGGTGCGATCGCGCTGCTGCGCCGGCGCCTGCCGGGACGCATGTTCAGCATCATGTTGTGGCTGCTGGCGGTACAGGCGGTGGCCGCACTGGTGCTGCACTGGCTGAGCCTGCAGGCCCAGTACAACGTGCAGTGGATCGTGCTGCTGCTGCCGGTGCACGCGGCCCTGGCGTGGGTGCTGGGGCGCCGTCCTCACTTGTCCGAAACACGGCCCTGACGCACGATGGCGGGCATGTCATTGCCCGCCTCCGCTTCCGCCCCGGCTTCGGCCAACCCTACCTGCGTCATCAACTGCGTCCACTACGATGACGAGGGCAAACGCCACGACATCAGCCTGGACGCCATCAGCGATGTCATCGCCAGTGGCAATGGCTTCGTGTGGGTCGGCCTGTACGATCCCAACGACGATGTGCTGCTGAAACTGCAGGAAGAATTCTGCCTGCACGACCTGGCCATCGAAGACGCGCGCAACGCACACCAGCGGCCCAAGGTCGAGACCTACGGCAATTCGCTGTTCGTGGTGGTGACCACCGCGCAGATGGTCGACGAGCGCATCCAGTATGGCGAAACCCATGCCTTCCTCGGCCCGCGCTTCCTGGTGACGGTGCGCCACGGCGCCTCGCTGTCCTACGCGCCAGTGCGCGCACGCGTCGAGCGCGAGCCGCAGCTGCTGAAAATGGGCCCGTCGTACTGCCTGTATGCGGTGACCGACTTCGTGGTCGACAACTACCTGCCGATCGTGCACCGCTTCCGCGATACCCTGGACCTGCTGGAGAAGGACATCTTCGCCGAGAATTACAAGCGCAGCACCGTGGTGCGCCTGTACGAGCTCAAGCGCGAACTGAACAAGATGCGCATGGCAGTGGCGCCACTGCAGGACGTGCTTGCGCAGCTGCGCCGCTACCAGGGCGAACTGATCCCGGACGAAGTGAAGCTGTACGTGCGTGACGTGCATGACCATGCGGTGCGCATCAGCGATGTGATCGACACCCTGCGTGAGATGCTGGGCACCGCGCTGAGCGTGAACCTTTCGCTGGTGACACTGGCGCAGGGCGAGACGGTCAAGCGGCTGGGTGCGTGGGCCGCACTCTTGGCGGCGCCGACGCTGATCACCAGCTGGTACGGCATGAACTTCAGCCACATGCCGGAGCTGAGCCAACCGTGGGCCTACCCACTGATGATCGTTGGCGTGGGCGGCGTCTGCGTAGGGCTGTACCGGCTGTTCAAGCGCGCGAAGTGGTTGTAGCGCGTATCGACCAACGGTCGATACCCACCATGCACGGGGGGCGTCGATACCCCGCAATCCGGTAGGCCCCGACCGTTGGTGGTGGCACATGACCCGCTTCTGGTAGTGCCGGCCGCTGGCCGGCAATCAGGGCAATGCGGGCCAGCGACCGGCACTACCGCTCAGGATCAAGCCACGTAGACGGTCTTGATGTTCATGAACTCATGGATGCCATGGTCAGCCAGCTCCCGACCAAAGCCTGACTGCTTGCTGCCGCCGAACGGCAGCCGCGCGTCGCTCTTGACGATGGCGTTGACGAACGCCGCACCGCATTCCATGCGCTGCGCGAAGCGCTCGCCGCGTACCGGATCGCCGGTCCACACGCTGCCGCCCAGGCCGAAGCGGGTGTCGTTGGCCACGCGCAGTGCCTCGGCCTCATCCTTGACCCGGATCACCGCAGCCACCGGCCCGAACAGCTCCTCGTCATACGCCGGCATGCCCGGGCCGACCTGGTCGAGCACCGTGGCCGGATAGCCGGCATGGGTGCCGGCTATCGGCTCACCACCGATCAGCACCTGCGCGCCCTTGGCCACGCTGGCCTGCACCTGCTTGTGCAGTTCGTCACGCAGGTCGGCGCGAGCCATCGGTGCCAGCGTGGTGCCAGGCTTATCGGGATCGCCGTACTGGCGCTCGCCCGCCGCCTCCACAAAGCGACGGGTGAACTCATCGGCCACCGCCTCGACCACGATGAAGCGCTTGGCCGCGATGCAGGTCTGGCCGCTGTTGTCGAAGCGCGACTTCACCGCTGCGGCCACGGTCTTGTCGAGGTCGGCATCGTCGAGCACCACGAAGGCATCGCTGCCACCCAGCTCCATCACCGACTTCTTCAGCTGGCTGCCGGCATTGGAGGCGATCGAGCGCCCTGCCCGCTCGCTGCCGGTCAGCGTCACCGCCTTCACCCGTGCGTCGCGCAGCACGTCGGCGGCCTGGTCGTTGTCGATGTGCAGCACGTCGAACACCCCATCAGGCAGGCCGCCGTCACGGCACACCGCCAGGATCAGGTCGGCGCACTGCGGCACGTTGCTGGCGTGCTTGAGCAGGGCGACGTTGCCAGCCATGAACGCCGGGGCGAGGAAACGGAACACCTGCCAGATCGGGAAATTCCACGGCATCACCGCGAACACGCAGCCGATCGGCTCGTAGCGCACGTAGCTGCGCTGGGCTTCGGTATCGATCAGCTGCGGCTTGAGGTAGTCGGCCGCGTGGTCGGCGTAGTACTCGCAGGCCGCCGCGCACTTGTCGACCTCGGCCAGCGCCTCGGCCTTGAGCTTGCCCATCTCGTGGGTCATCGCCTGCTGCAGGTCGTCGCGGCGCGTGCGCAGCTGAGCCGCGATCTGGCGCAGGATCGCGCCGCGTTCCTGCAGTGAACGCTCGGCCCAGCCGGGGAAGGCATCGGCGGCGGCCTGCAGGCGCTGCTCGATGTCGGCAGCGCCCATCAGTTCATGGCGGTAGGTCACCTGGCCGGTGGCCGGGTCGACGATCTCGACGGTCATGGGGGATCTCCATCTGGAAGACCCCCATTGTGCGCCGCCGGCCGTGAGCCGGGTGTTGCCGGCACAGTGGACGGATCGTGTACTCAGCCGTTGTCCTGCCGCGCCAGCTGCAGGTCGCGCTGGCGCCGCTTCTCGGCGCGGGCATTGATGTACCAGCCGATCACCGCGGCGATCGATACCGCCGACACCAGCAGCGTGGCCAGTGCATTGATCTTCGGGCTGATGCCCATGCGCACCGACGCGAACACCTTCATCGGCAGCGTGGTCGAGCCCGGCGTGGCGACGAAGCTGGCCACCACCACGTCATCCAGCGACAGGGTGAACGCCAGCAGCCAACCCGCCACCAGCGCCGGCGCGATGATCGGCAGGGTGATGCGGGTGAACACGGTCAACCGGCTGGCGCCCAGGTCCATCGCCGCTTCTTCCAGCGACAGATCCATTTCCTGCAGGCGCGAAGACACCACCACGGTGACGAAGCACAGGGTGAAGGTGACGTGGGCGATCCAGATGGTGGCCAGGCCGCGCGCCGGGAAGCCGGGAATCGCGCCCATCGAGGCCAGCAGCGCCATCAGCGAGAAGCCCAGGATCACATCCGGCATCACCAGCGGCGCGGTGACCAGCGCACCGAACAGCGGCTTGCCACGGAAGCGCTTGAAGCGGGTCATCACCATCGCCGCCAGCGTACCCAGCACAGTAGCGGTACACGCAGTCCAGAACGCCACCACCAGGCTGGTCCACATCGCCTCCATCAGCGCGCGGTCGGCGAACAGGTCGCTGTAGGCGCGGGTGGAGAACCCGGCCCAGACCATCGCCAGCCGCGAGCTGTTGAACGAATAGAACATCAACAGCAGAATCGGCAGGTACAGGAAGGCGAAGCCCAGCAGCAGCACGCCCAGCCCCAGGCCCTTGGCGGTACGCGGGCTCATGCCTGCTTCCCTTCCAGCAGGCGCTGCTGGGAACGGTTGAACAGCAGGATCGGCACCAGCAGCAACAGGATCATCGCCACCGCCATCGCCGACGCGCCCGGCCAGTTGCGGTTGTTGAAGAACTCGTTCCACAGCTGGCGGCCGACCATCAGTGTCTCCGAACCACCGAGCATTTCCGGGATCACGAATTCACCCACCGCCGGGATCATCACCAGCATGCAGCCGGCGATGATGCCCGCCTTCGACAACGGCAGGGTGATGCGCAGGAACGCCTGCCACGGCTTGGCACCGAGGTCGTAGGCCGCTTCCAGCAGGCGGTGGTCATGCTTGACCAGATTGGCGTACAGCGGCAGCACCATGAACGGCAGATAGCAGTAGACGATGCCGATGTAGGCGGCGGTCGGGGTGTCGATCAGCTGCAGTTTCGGCAGGCCCATCGACGTCATCAGCGCCTGCAGGCCGGTGAACTGCAGGAACTGGTCGAGCAGGCCGTTGCGGTCCAGGATCGCCTTCCACGCATACACGCGGATCAGGAACGAGGTCCACGACGGCAGCACCACCAGCATCATCGCCACGTTGCGAGCGGCGGGCGACAGGCGCGCGATGGCATAGGCCATCGGATAGCCGATCAGCAGGGTGAAGAAGGTGGAGATCGCCGCGATCCTGATCGAGCTCAGGAACGCCTGGGCATAGATCGAATCGCGGAACAGCGCCAGGTAGTTTTCCAGGTTCAGCTTCAGCGAGAAACCGCCGTCGGCGTACTGCAGCAGCCAGGTATACGGCGGCGAGCCGACCCGGCTGAGCGAGAAGCTGATCATCAGCACGATCAGGAACGGCACTGCGAAGAACAGCAGCAGCCACAGGTACGGAATGCCGATCACCGTGGCACGCAGCCCCGGCAGCCAGCGCTTCAGGCCGGCGACGCTCATGAGGTCAGCACCACGCCGTCGTTGTCGCGCCAGTGCACCCACACGCTGTCGCCCCAGGTCAGGCCATCGCTGGCCCAGCGCTGCGAGTTGGCGAAGTTGGCCAGTACCTTGGCGCCGCTGGGCAGGCGCACGTGGTAGACCGAATGGCTGCCGAAGTAGGCGATGTCCTCGATCACACCCTGGGCCTTGTTGGTGTGCCCTTCCGGCTCGTCCTTGCCGATCATCACCTTCTCCGGGCGCAGCGCGAACGCGACCGGCTGCCCTTCATAGCCGGTGATGCCATGGGCGATGTAGATCGGCGCCGGGAACAGCGGCGAGCGCACGGTGACGTACTCGGGCAGGTCCTCGTCGATCACCCCGTCGAACAGGTTGACCGAACCGATGAACTCGGCGACAAAGCGGTTGGCCGGCTGCTCGTAGACCTCGTCCGGCTTGCCGACCTGCTGGATCCAACCGGCATCCATCACCGCGATGCGGGTGGCCATGGTCATCGCTTCTTCCTGGTCGTGGGTGACCATCACGCAGGTCACCCCCGACGATTCGATGATGCTGACCAGTTCCAGCTGCATCTGCGAGCGCAGCTTCTTGTCCAGCGCGCCCATCGGCTCGTCCAGCAGCAGCAGCTTCGGCCCCTTGGCCAGCGACCGCGCCAGCGCCACGCGTTGCTGCTGGCCGCCGGAGAGCTGGTGCGGCTTGCGCTTGCCCAGGTGGCCCATCTGCACCAGGTCGAGCATCTCGCCGACGCGCTTGCTGATCGCGTCCTTGCCCAGGCCATCCTGTTTCAGGCCGAAGGCGATGTTCTGCTCGACCGTCATGTGCGGGAACAGGGCGTAGGACTGGAACATCATGTTGACCGGCCGCTGGTACGGCGGCAGCGCGTCCAGGCGCTGGCCATCGAGGGTGATGCTGCCCTTGGTGGGCGTCTCGAAGCCGCCCAGACAGCGCAGCAGGGTCGATTTACCACTGCCGGAGCCACCGAGCAGGGCAAAGATCTCGCCCTTGCGCACGTCCAGGTTGACGTCGTCGACGGCGACGAATCCGTCGAATTCCTTGCGCAGATCACGAATGGAGAGATAGCCGGGCGCACCGGTCGTGTCGACGACGGCGGCTACCGGCTGGGCTTCAACGGGCATGGGGGCTCCGGGAGCGGGCGGTGGACAGCGGCGGCCATTCTAACGGCCGGGGGCCGAAGGGGATATGACGGCAGTGGGTGGAAGCGGCCGCTGGCGCGCCCAGGCCTCCCGAGGTGTGTCGGTTTTCCCCCGCCATGGTGGCCTGTCCGCCGGAAGGCCCGGGCTCTCCTCGACGCCCGGACGGCCGTCCCGGCCAGACACCACGGGCGGCGGCCCGATCTGCAACATTTTTCAGAGCGGGATCCATTGAAAGCCCGGGGCATTCCCCGCGCAATGCCCCGGATCTAGGCCTTGCATGGACCGACCCTGGTGATTTCCCCGGACAGCCCCTCCCCTTTCCCGCCCCGCCTGCCAGGCTGCCTGCCTGCACGGCTGCCGCTGGTCATCATCGGCGCCGGCCAGGCCGGGTTGTCGCTCAGCGCGCTCCTGCAGGAGGCCGGCGTCGAGCATCGCGTGCTGGAGGCCGAAACCGTGGGTGCCAGCTGGCGGCGACGCTGGGATTCGTTCCAGACCAACACCGCCAACGCGACCATGGCCCTGCATGGCCATGCCTATACCGGGGATGACCCGGAAGGGTTCATGGGGGCCCCGGAAGTGATCCGACGGCTGCGCGACTATGCCGACGAGCGCTCGTTGCCGATCAGCGAAGGGTGCGTGGTCCATCGGGTCGGGCCCGAGTCCGGTGGCTATGCCATCGACAGCAGCCGGGGACTGATCCATGCCCAGGCGGTGGTGGTTGCCACCGGTGAATACCGCCGGGCGCGGTTGCCCCGGGCCCCGTTCGCGCCCGCACCAGGCCTCACCATGCTGCACTCCAGCGACTACCGCGGTCCCGGCCAGCTACCCGAGGGCGCGGTGCTGGTCATCGGCGGCGGCCAGTCCGGCGCGCAGATCGCCCAGGACCTGCGCGACGGTGGTCGCAGCGTGTACTGGTCATTGGCCGATCGTCATTCGCACACCCGTCGGCTGCGCGGCAAGGACTCGATGACCTGGTGGGACATGGCCGGGCGCATCCATCAACACGTAAGCCAATCGGCGGCCGTACTGGCAGGCGAGCCGGACGCGCTGCGCAAGGCCCGCACCGCGGAGTTCCCCCTGATTTCCGGCAAGGGAGGCGCCGGCCTGGGCAGTTCGATCAGCCTGTTGGCGATGCACCGCGCAGGCATCAGGTTGCTGGGCCGGTTGCAGGAATTCAGCGGAAACACCGCCCGCTTCGCCGATGTCCGCCCGCAGCTGCATACCGCGATCGAGGCGACGCGGGCCGAATATGCCTATCTCGATTCGCTGGCCAGCGCGTACTACGCCACGCGGCCCGAACCGCGCACCGACGATGCCCGCTACATTCCCGAAGAGGTCTACCTGCACTGGGAGCCGGAACCGTCCCCATGCAAGCTGGACCTGAAGGCTGCGGGGATCCGCGCGGTGGTACTGGCCACCGGCTTCGTCGCCGAATGGCCCTGGCTCGACATGCAGGGCGTGCTGGATGCACACGGCTATCCGCTTGGCGACTTCGGTGTTTCCCCGCAGCCGGGGCTGTTCTTCATCGGCATGCACAACCTGCAGCGGATGAGTTCGTCGTTCCTGTGCAACGGCGGCCGCGACGCACGCGACCTGCTGCCGGCCATCCTGCAGCACCTTGGCCGAAGCGGGAGTACCGGCTTCGGCGCAGGTTAAGGGAGCCGCCGGGCAGGGCCCGACGGCGCCAGACCGGCTCAGCGGCCGGTCTTCACCTCGGTCCACAGCCGGGTGTAGAGCTTGTCGGTCTCCGGCGTGTTGATCGAGTAGGTGAACATCTTCTCGGCGACATCCGCCGGCGGATAGATGGTCGGGTCGGTGCGGATCGCCTCGTCCACCAGCGGCGTTGCGGTCGGGATCGGGTTGGCGTAGTGGATGAAGTTGGTGTTGGCCGCAGCGACCTTCGGTTCCAGCAGGTAGTTGATGAACCTGTAAGCCGCTTCCGGGTGCTTGGCGTCCTTCGGGATCGCCAGCATGTCGAACCACTGCGGCGCACCTTCCTTCGGGATCGAGTAGGCCACGTGCACGCCATTGCTGGCTTCCTCGGCGCGGTCGCGGGCCTGGATGATGTCACCGGACCAGCCGACCACCAGGCAGGTACCGCCGTTGGCCAGCGAACCCACGTACTGCGAGGAGTGGAAATTCTGAACGTACGGGCGGATCGACTTCAGCAGGTCGGCCGCCTTCTGCAGTTCGGCCGGGTCGCCGCTGTGCGGGTCCAGGCCCAGGTAATGCAGCGCGATCGGGATCATGTCGGCCGGCGTGTCCAGGATGGTCACGCCGCAGTCCTTCATCTTGCTGATGTTCTCCGGCTTGAACACCAGGTCCCAGCTGTTGGCGATGTCGGTGCTGCCACCGAAGCGCTGCTTCAGCATGTCCACGTTGTAGCCGATGCCGGTGGTGCCGATCATGTACGGCACGCCGTACTGGTTGCCCGGATCCTGGGTGGCGATGCGCTTCATCACCGCCGGATCGAGGTTGGCCAGGTTCGGGATCTTGCTCTTGTCCAGCGGCAGGAACACGCCGGCCTGGATCTGGCGGCCGAAGAAGTTCAGCGTCGGCACCACCACGTCGTAGCCGCTGTTGCCGGCCAGCAGCTTGGTCTCGACCATCTCATCGCTGTCGAACACATCGTAGGTCACCTTGATCCCGCTCTCCTTCTCGAAGGTCGGAATGGTGTCCTCGGCGATGTAATCGCTGTAGTTGTAGACGTTCAGGACCTGGCTGTCCTGCGCGCCGCCGTTGCCACCGCCACAGGCGGCAAGCATGGCGGAGGCCAGGCCGAGCGTGAGGATACGCAGCTTCATCGGGTGCTCCAGAATGCGGGAAGGGGGGCCGGCGGGGCCGGCGACGGGTGCCAGCCTACCCCCCGGCGGCGGATTTTTCTATTCCAGATGCTCAGACGTTCAGCAGCAGGAACTCGCGCTCCCACGAGCTGATGACGCGGAAAAAGGTCTCGTATTCCTTGCGCTTGACCGAGATGTAGGCGCGGCAGAAACGCTCGCCCAGCAGGGCCTGGAGCTCGCTGCACTGCTCCAGCCCGTCCAGCGCCTCGCCCAGCGAGCGCGGCAGGTTGTAGCCCAGTTCCTTCGCGCTGCCGGTCACCGGCGCGTCCGGCGCCAGCCGCTCGCGGATGCCGAGCAGGCCGCAGGCCAGGGTCGCCGCCATTGCCAGGTACGGGTTGGCGTCGGAGCCGGCGAAACGGCTCTCCACGCGCATGTTTTCCGGCGTATCCAGCGGCACGCGCAGCCCGCAGGTACGGTTGTCGAAGCCCCAGTGCACGTTGCTCGGCGAGACCTCGCCGAACACCAGGCGGCGGTAGGAGTTCACGTTCGGCGCGAAGAACGCCATCGCCTGCGGCGCGTACTTCTGCAGGCCACCCAGGTAATGGCCGAACACTGGGCTGAACTCGCCCTCGGCATCGGAATCACCGGCAAAAACGTTGCTGCCGTCACTCATCCGCACCAGGCTCTGGTGGATGTGCATGGCACTGCCCGGCTCGTTTTCCATCGGCTTGGCCAGGAAGGTGGCGTACACCCCGTGGCGCATCGCCGCCTCGCGCATGGTGCGCTTGAACAGGAATACCTGGTCGGCCAGGTCCATCGCATCGGCATGGGTGAAGTTGACCTCCAGCTGCGCCGCGCCCGATTCGTGGATCAGCGTGTCCACGTCCAGCTTCATCGCATCGGCGTAGTCGTACATCAGGTCGAGGATCGGGTCGAATTCGTTGACCGCGTCGATCGAGTACGACTGCCGCGCGGTCTCCGGGCGCCCGGAGCGGCCGGCCGGTGGCAGCAGCGGGAAGTCCGGGTCGGTGTTCTTCTGCACCAGGAAGAACTCAAGCTCCGGCGCCACCACCGGGCGCAGGCCCAGCTCGGCGTAGGCCGCCAGCACGCGGCGCAGTACGTTGCGTGGCGCCAGCTCGTGCGGCTCACCGCTCTTGGTGTAGCAATCGTGGATGACCTGCGCGGTGGCGTCGGCCGCCCACGGCACCATGCGCACCGTGTCCGGATCGGGGCGCAGCATCATGTCCGAGTCGGACGGCGAGGTCAGCTCGTAGTAATCGTCAGGGAACTCGCCGGTGACGGTGGTGGCGAAGATGCCCTCAGGCAGGCGCGTGCCGTAGTCGTGCGAGAACTTGTCGGCGGGAATGATCTTGCCGCGCGCGTTGCCGGTGATGTCCGGCACCAGGCATTCCACCTCGGTGATGCGCCGCTCCTTCAGCCAGCGCAGCAGCGTGCTTTCCTGCGGTGCGGGGGGCGTGGCCGTCTTGCGCGGGCGCGTTCGGGAACTCATCGGGAATCCAGTCGGTTCTGTTGGTGCTGCCGGCAAGCCTGGCCGAACGCACGGAAAATAGCGTGATAGAACGGCGCCTGCATGACACGCCACTCCGGGTGCCACTGTACGCCGAGCACGAAACGATGGTGCAGGCTGCGCGCCGCCTCGACCAGTCCATCATCAGCCACGGCCTCGACCTGCAGACCCTGCGCGAGGCGGGCAATGCCCTGCCCGTGCACCGAATTGACCTGCGCCCGGTCACTGCCTTGCCACTGCGCCAACCAGCCATCGGCAGCCAGGGTAACCGCGTGGGCCGGTCCGTACTGCACCTCCACCGGCGCCTGCGGGTCTTCGCGATGGTCAGCCAGGCCAGGCACCGCGTGTACCTGCGGATGCAGGCTTCCACCCAGCGCGACGTTCAGTTCCTGGAAGCCGCGGCAGATCGCCAGTACTGGCAGGTCCAGCGCCAGCGCCTCGCGCAGCAGTGCGAAGGCATTGGCATCACGCGCCGGGTCATGCGGATTGCCCGGCCAGCTGCGGCCGCCCTCGTAGTGCTGCGGTTCGATGTTGCTGACCGCACCGGTCAGCAGCAGGCCATCGAGCCCCTGCAGCCAGTCGCCAGCCGGCAAAGCAGGCTGCAGGCTCGGCAGTACCACCGGGGTCACTTCGGCGGCCTCGGCCAGCGCGCGCACGTACTTCTCGCCGGCCACCGCGAAGCGGTGATGGCCGAGCACGGTACTGTCGGTGGGCAGGCCCACCCAGGGCAGGCGGCGCATGGAAAAACTCCTTGACGTGCCGACACGTTACCCGTCGCCCTGCGAAGGCGGCAAGTCGTCGCCGTCACACCATGGATGTCACGCATCGGCGAAACTACGCGGGTGAATGCTGATCGTCCTCCCCCGCTCCCCCCTCCCGCACTGCGCCCGCGAGGCCTGCGGTGAGCGCCGCCTTCCCGCCCAGCTGGTATGCCGCCAGCCTGCCCGAACCGCCCGCCCTGCCCTCGTTGCGGGGGGATGTGCAGGCCGATGTCGCGGTGCTGGGCGCCGGCTATACCGGCCTGACCGCAGCCCTGGAACTGGCTACGCGTGGCCAGCGCGTGGTGGTGCTGGACGCGCAGCGGATCGGCTGGGGCGCGTCCGGTCGCAACGGTGGCCAGGCGCTGGTCGGCTATGGCTGCGAGGTGGACGAACTGGAGCGTCAGCTCGATCGTGATGATGCGCGCCACCTGTTCGACTGGTCACGCGACGCGGTGCAGGCGATGCGCGCACGCATCGATCGGCACGGCATTGACTGTCATTGGGTGGAAGGCCACGCCAGCGTCGCCATCCGCGAACGCCATGAGCGCGACCTGCAGGCCAACTGCGAGCATCTGCAACGCCACTACGACTACCCCATGCAGTGGTGGGACCGTGATGCCCTGCGCGCGCAGCTGGACAGCCCGCGCTACCGCGCCGCGATGTTCGATCCGCTCAGCGCGCACTTGCACCCGCTGGCCTATGCGCGTGGCCTGGCCGATGCGGCGCGCGCGACCGGCGTGGTGATCCACGAGAACTCCGCAGTGACCCGCGTGCAGCGCGGACCGCAGCCCACCCTGCATACCGCGCGGGGCAGCGTGCGCGCTGCGCACCTGGTGGTTGCCGGCAATGCCTGGCTGCAGGGCCTGCTGCCCGAGCTGGAACGCCGGATCATGCCGGTCGGCACCTATATCGGCGCCAGCGCGCCGCTCGGTGCCGAGCGCGCCCGTGCCCTGATCGGCAACAACATGGCCGTGGCCGACACCGCCTGGGCACTGGATTACTTCCGTCTCAGCCACGACCATCGCCTGCTGTTTGGTGGCCGTGCCAGCTATTCAGCACTGCCCCCACCCGGCCTGCGCGGAGTGATGCAGCGGCGCATGCACCAGGTGTTCCCGCAGCTGGCCGACGTGCCACTGGAGCAGGTCTGGGGCGGTTATGTAGACATTACCCGCAACCGCGCCCCGCATTGGGGCCGGCTGGACGGCAATCTGTACTTCGCGCAGGGGTTCTCCGGCCATGGGGTGGCCGCCGCCGGGCTGGCCGGCGAGGTGATCGCCGCCGCCATTGCAGGCCAGAGTGAGCGCCTGGACGTGTTCCAGCGCCTGCGGCATGCCCCCTTCCCTGGCGGCCGGCTGCTGCGCACGCCACTGCTGGTGGCGGCGATGTCGTGGTACAAGCTGCGGGATGCGTTGTGGTAGCGGGACCCTTCCCAGCTACATAATCGATGCAGGAGCTGGGGGAGCACGAGGATGCAGTGGTGGAAAGACGGCCTGCTGGTGAGGATACGGGTCAGCCCCGAAGGGCTGGCGCTGGCACTCGTCTATGCCGTCGCCTGCTGGGGTGCGCGCAAGTTGTCATTGGACCAGTTCTTCCTGCCTGCCGGCGTACGGGTGGCCGCATTGCTGTTGTGCCCGCCTCGACTGTGGCCCTACCTGCTGATTGGTGAATACGCCTACTTCGCGCATCTGCGCATCCCCCTGATCAGCAAATACAACCTGACCTGGGTGATCCTGGCCTCGGTGTTCCTGATGCCCGCCGTGATGCTGATTGTGCGCCTGCACCGGAAGCTGCTGGCGCGCACCACGATCCTCGGCGTGATCTCCATTGCGGTATGCGCCGCGACGGTCGTCAGCCTGCTCAACCTGGGCATCTCGTACCTGATCTGGGAACCGTTGCATGAAGAGACATTTCTCACCAACGTGCTGCGCTATGCGCTGGGCGATTTCACTGGCATCCTGATCCTGGCGCCTCTGGCACTGCTGTGGATACGCCGCGCCGAGGAGAAATGGACGACCCGGTCTGTTGCGGCCACGGTCGGAGCAGTCGGAGCCATGCTGGTCATTGGCCTGCAGGCGACGCCCGTTCCCACTTCGATCATGGCCGAAGGCTCGCTGCAGTTGTTGTTGATCCTGCCTATTCCCGCAATCGCCCTGACCTGCATGCTGGGATGGCGCGGTGCGGCCATCGGTGTCGCCGCCGTGAACATGATCCTTGGCCTGAGCACCCCTTCGGACCACCCGGCGTCATTCGATCAGGCGACCTTCGCTACCCAGCAGGCCATGGCCATCGCCAGCATCGCCCTGCTGTTGCTGGGCGCGCGCATCACCCACTTCCAGAACCAGCACCGGTTGCGCGAGGAAGATGGCAGAGCGGCACTGCAGCTTGCACGAAATTCACATCTGGCCAGCGAAATGGACCTGCGTGAGCGCGCGGCCCATCTGCGCCAGTTGGGCGATGGCATGGACCTGTCGCTGAACGAAATGGTGAACTGGCTGCATGCGCAGGGCCATCACGCCGTGGCTGACAGCCTGCGGCATACCTCGGAGGTGCATTCACGCCTGTTCCGGGCCCAGGCCAGCATGATCTATCCCGCCGCCCTGGAACGACTGGGCTTGTATGTGGCGTTGCAAGCCGGTGGGGTGCGTGAGGCTTGGAACGCCACGCATCGAATCGGGCAACCCAGGTTGATGGGTGATCCCTGCCAGCTCAGTCCCGGTCTGCAGCTGGCAGCCTATCGCTCGATCGTCGAAGCGGTTTCGATCCTCCTGGGCAGCGAAAAAGGCCAGCTCATGGTCCGGGCCCGCTGCGGGCAACGTGCCGGTCACCGCGGCATCGTCGTTGTGGTTGCGGCGATGGATCCGCATCAGACGCTGTCAACGGCAACCTTCGATCTTGCGACGTCCCAATTATCGGCTCGGATAACCGCCTATCGTGGTGCGCTGCATTGTGGCCGTAGGAGAATCAGGCTGATGCTGATTGAAGCAGCCGATGCATCACAGGGCGAAGAGGCCTCGGTCTGGGGAACCGGTGTACCTGCCGGACTGAAGCCGCCTGGGACAGCCCCCCACTCTTGGTAGCCAGGTGAAAAATGCGATGAATATCACAACCTTGCCGTGACATTCCCCAAGTCTCCTTTTCGTATGTCCGCATCACGGATAGAAGGGTGAGATTGCACCCATCTGAATCTATCGATACTGTCGCGCTAAAGGGAGTGCGTCATGTATCGACTGGACAGCGATAGTGTTCGACGAGCAGGGGAGGCTTGCGTTTGAAGTGGCTGAGAAATGGCTTTGAGCTGAGTTTCCGTATCCGCCCGGCAGGCCTTGCGCTGGCGGTACTCTACGCTGTCGCGTGCTGGGCCACCTGGCACCTTTCCGTCGATCAGTTCTTCCTTCCGGCTGGAATCCGTGTTGCGGCGCTCTTGCTGACCCCGAAGCGAATGTGGGCGTATCTGGTCCTTGGCGAGTATGCCTACTTCGCCCACATGCGCTATCCGATGATTGAAGATTACGGAATGGCCTGGGTCATTTTCGGATCTGCGTGCCTCATACCCGCGGTGGCGCTGATCGTTCATCTTCACCACAAGCTGATAGCTTCCACCACCGAAAGCTGGTTGCTTTCGATCGCGGCATCCGCTGCGCTGGTGGCCACTTCTCTCAAGCTCGGTCTGATTCACATGCTGTGGCCAGCTCCACCGAGCATGCCGTTCTACACGAACGCGATGCTCTACGTGCTCAGCGACTACATTGCAATCCTTACGGTCGCGCCCCTGGCGCTGCTCTGGATACGCCGACACAGCGGCTACGACTGGACGACCTGGCGACGCCGACCGACCATCGCTGCCCTCACTTCGCTGGGCATGCTGGGCGCTCTGCTGCTCCAGGTCGGCACGGAGGATCACTCTGCACGAGCAACGCTGCAGTTGTTGCTGGTGCTGCCAGTCATCGCACTGACTTGCATGCACGGTTGGCGGGGGGCCGCTGTAGGTGTTCCGCTGATGAACATCATCCTCAGCCAGACCATGCCGACCACGGGTCTCCCCGGCTCATTCGACGAGACCACCTTCTTCACCCAGCAGATCATTGCCATCACCAGTACAGCGCTTATCGCGCTGGGACCGCGCATCACCCATCATTACAATCAGCGCACACCTGTAGCGATGTCAGCATCACGGGTCAATGCACTCTCGCGCTCGGCGCATCTTGCCAACGAGCAGGACCTGCGCGAACGCGCGCTGGGCCTGCGCCAGATTGCAGATGACATCGAAGAGGCTCTGGGAGAGACTGTGCAACAACTCAAGGCCGATGGCCATGAAGTTCCTGCGTCTGATCTGCTCCGCACCTTCTCGCAACGCTCACGGCGATTCCGTGAACTGACCAGTATGGTCTATCCCACGGAGCTCGAGCATGCAGGCCTCTATGTCGCCTTGCGTGCGGGTGGACTCAGCGAAACCTGGAACGCCAGCCACCGGATCGTCCGTCCGATACTTGGCGGGGATCCATGCCAGCTGAGCATGGGCCTGCAACTTGCCGCGTATCGCACCTTTGCCGAAGCCGTATCGCTTTTCCTGAAGGACGAAACCGGCCAGATCCAGATCAGCGCTCGCTGCGGTCGCTATAGAGGCATGCACGGTATCGTGCTGAGGGTCGCGCTGCTGGACCGACATCGCGCACTCGCCTCGCGAACCATGGAAAGCGCCATTGATCGACTCTCTGCACGCGTGCACGCCTATTCGGGACGCGTGCAATGCCGGGGCCACCGCATCACCATGGTGTTGCTGGACACTGCAGGCGAGTCCGAGCGCGGAACACTTCCATACAAGCGAAACGACATTTGCGAGACGCCCGCGCGCCAGTGATCACAGGCGGACGATCAATAGCCCAGGCGACGCCTGTGGCTCGCCCCCGTAGAGGTGTTTCCTCCCTCTGCGAAGCAAGCCACAGGCAGGCCACCTGTATTCAGCCCGTCATTTGTTACTGACCCCGCGCTCGACCGACCAGACTGCCCCACGCCCCTCTCCATAGACGACCAGAGAAAAATCAGGCCCGCGGAAGACAACGCTGCGGCGAGCATTCTTCGGTATCGCCAGAGGCTTGGACGGCAGCGACACGCGAGCTACGGTCTTGCCGGCCGGCAAGGCCCAGAACGTCGATTCGATGTTGGCAACGATCAGATTGACCTGGCCGGTCAAATCATTGACCTGGTAGTACGACACCCCATCCCGCTCGAATGCGTAGACAAGCCATGCGGGATCTGAACTCAGATCAAGCGCTGCGGGCTGGCTCTCACCCAACCCAGCCGTTGCCAGTGGCACACCCTGCCCTCCGCCCGGACAGCAGGCAAACGACAGCGCAGGAACGACCAGCAGCGCAGCAGCGGCGCTCAACTTCGACAACCGGGAAAATCTCACAGGCATCTCCATGATTGAAAGGTGGACAACATCAAGGCAACACAGGCGCGGCCCTGGCAGATAGTGCAATATCCCCTGAGTGCCCCATGGCGACGTGAACAATCTCAGGATTCGCCTCCCTGTCAGCATACCTGCGCCACTCACAACCCCGCCGTTCACATCACTCGCCCTACGTGGATACGAACAACGGCGGAGTTTCTGCCAATACCGTTGCACACCCCGCGAAGTATCGCTACTTTCGCCGCTGGACCGTTACCGCCCCGAGAGAATGTGAGCGTTGCTCGCGTACCAGCCCATCCGAGATGGAGCGCCGTGAAGAACATGGCACTAGCCGGCATTCCGGTGCACCCGGCCGGGCTTCTCTTGGCTGCCGCCTACGCTATTGCCTGCATATCCGCCCGACAGTTTTCCCTGGACCAGTTTTTCCTTCCTGCCGGTATCCGGGTGGCAGCGCTTTTGATCGTTCCACAACGTCGATGGCCTTATGTATTGCTGGGAGAATGGGGCTACTTTGCATATCTGCGCATCCCTACGATCGACGAGTACGGCCTGGAATGGGTCATCCTGGCGTCCACGCTGCTGATGCCGATGGCGATGCTGATAGTTCACCTCCATCTGAGAAAAACCATATCCGAGGCAGCCACCGGATTCTGGCTGCTGTCCCTCTCAACGTCGGCAGCAGTTGCGGTCACCGGTGTCAACCTGAGTCTTTCTCGCCTGCTGTGGCCAGTTCCTCCCCCAGATACGCTGCTGGATGCTGCCGAAAGAGTGGTATTTGGTCATTTTGCCGCGATCATTACCATGGCTCCACTGGCCCTTCTTTGGGCCCGGCGGCGCTCCGGTTCTCCATGGCAGAAGAGGTTGCTCGTTCCATCCCTCGTGGCCATTGCCCTGATGCTGGCCTTGGGGCTATGCATGCAGCTGATTTCGACGAATGCCCATTCGACCCGTACGCACCTTGTGCTGTTGGCGGCATTGCCCGCCATCACCTTGACCTTCATGCATGGATGGCGTGGCGCTGCCATCGCGATTCCACTGTTGAACCTTCCACTTCATTTCGCCACCCCCAGCACCGGCCTGCCGGCCTCGTTCGATCTGGGCACGTTTTCCACCCAACAGAACATGGCGGTGATGAGTGTCGCGTTGCTTGCGCTCGGTTCCAGCATCAGCTATCACCATCAGCGCGCCCGATCCCGCGGCCTGGCCGAGGAAACGACACTACGTCTGGCACGCAGTTCCCACCAAACCAGCGAACGTGAGCTGCGTGAACGGGCCATCCATCTCAAGCACTTGGGAGAAGGCATGGACAGCTCGCTCGGCGAGATGGTCAACTGGCTGAAATCCCAAGGCCACCACGCGGTAGCGAGCAGCCTGCTACATGCCTCCTCCGTGCATTCACGCCTTTTCCGGGAGCAGGCCAGCCTGGTTTATCCGACCGGACTGGAGCAAGTCGGGCTCTACGTCACCCTGCAAGCAGGTGGCGCAAGTGGAGTCTGGAAGAACAGCGATCGCGTCACGGTGCATGACCTTGCCGGCAACCCCTGCCTGTTGAGCGTAGAGCTTCAACTGGCGATCTACCGCACCGTGATCGAAGCAGTATCGATTCTGCTGGAATTGGAATCCGGTCAGATCTGCATCCGGGCTCGCTGTGGCGTTGCCGGACGTCAGCGCGGCATCGTCGTGGTGGTGGGCCTGCTCGATCGCAGACAAGGGTTGTCGACTCACACCATGAGTCAGGCCGTTGAACGACTCTCTGGCCGAATCCTGCCCTACGGCGGCGCGGTGCAGTGCCGTCACAATCGGCTCCGGATCGCGCTATCTGAGCCCACACAGAGACCATCATCGACCGTTCCTTAATCTGAGCTACAAATCGCCAGACACACCCGCCATGGACCGCTAAAGTTACGCCCGAAACCGCCGCTATCCGTGCCGAGCCCTCCTTCGTGAGCCACCGCATCATGCCCGTCCTGCCGCAGGCCGCCGTCGATGGCGACCTGGCCGATCCCCTGCCACAGCGGATCCTGCTGGTCGAAAATTCCCGTGCGTTCACCGGCATGCTGCGCGAAGCCATCGAACAGCGCCTGGAACTGCCGGTGGTGATCGCCTCCACCCTCGCCGAGGCCGATCGCCTGCTCAGCGAAGGTGCCGGCTGGTTCCTGGTGCTGACCGGGCTGGTGCTGGCCGACGGCGACCGTGATGCGGTGGTCGAGTTCTTCCTGAAGCGCGACCTGCCAACGGTGGTGGTCAGCGGCGTGTACGACGAGGACCTGCGCAAGCGCGTGCTGCAGCAGCAGATCATCGATTACGTGCTGAAGAACACCCCCGGCAGCATCGATTACCTGGTGTGGCTGGTGCAGCGGCTGGAACGCAACCGCCGCATCGCCGCGCTGGTGGTGGACGATTCGCCGTCCGCGCGTGGCTATGCCGCAGCCCTGCTGCGCATGTACGGCCATGAGGTGCATGAGGCCGCCGACGGCAACGAGGGGCTGTCTGCGATCGAAGCGCATCCTGCGATCCGCCTCGCCGTGGTCGATCAGGAAATGCCGGGCATGCAGGGCGTGGAGTTCACCCGTCGCCTGCGCACCCTGCGCTCGCGCGACAAGGTGGCAGTGATCGGCATCTCCGGCAATACCGATGCCTCGCTGATCCCACGCTTCCTTAAGAACGGTGCGAACGACTTCCTGCGCAAGCCGTTCTCGCGCGAGGAGTTTTTCTGCCGCGTCTCGCAGAACGTGGACCAGCTGGAGCTGATCGGCACTCTGCAGGATCTGGCCACCCGCGACTTCCTTACCGGGCTGCCCAACCGACGCTTCTTCCTGGAGCAGAGCCAGCGCCAGCTGCCGCAGCTGCAGCTGCATGGCCAGTGCGTGGCGGTGGCGATGATCGACATCGACCACTTCAAGCACATCAACGACACCCACGGCCACGAGGCCGGCGACGACGCGCTGCGCGCGGTGGCCGGCGCGGTGGCCGCACACGCACGCAACCACGACCTGATCGCGCGCTTCGGCGGCGAGGAGTTCTGCCTGCTGGTGCCGGACATGGAGCAGGACGAGGCGCTGCTGTACTTCGAGGAGCTGCGCCAGCGCATCGCTGCGCTGGAAGTGGACATCGGCAGCGCTACCCTGCGCATGACCGTGAGCATCGGCCTGTGCTGCCTGCGCCCGCAGCGCGATGCGCTGCACCGGCTGATCTCCGAGGCCGACCGCCAGCTGTACCTGGCCAAGGCCGGTGGCCGCAACCGGGTCAGCTGCACCACGGTGGCCAGCCCGCTGCGCCCCCGCGAGCCTGCCCTGCCTTGACCGGCCCGCCTTGATCCAGATCAACGCCGCACCCGCGCGGCAGTTCTACAGTCGGCCCCGACATACGCATGAAGGGGAGCCGGGGGATGGCACTACTGGTCTGGCAGGACGATCTGAACATCGGCATCGATGTGATCGACCAACAACACCGCCGCATCATCGAGATGCTCAACCACCTGCACGTGGCACAGGCCAGCATGCAGCGTGCGGCGGTGGGTGAAGTGATCGACGAGGTGGTGGACTACACCCTGTCGCACTTCGCCTTCGAAGAAGAGCTGATGGAGGAGGCGGGCTATCCGTTCTGTGCCGCGCACAAGCGCGTGCACGAGGTCTTCATCAAGCGCGTCTCGGAATACCGCATGCGCTTCCAGGCCGGCGAGGACATCAGCGATGAACTGCGCACCATGCTCTCGCGCTGGCTGTTCAACCACATCCGCGGCGATGACCAGGCCTATGCCGAACAGGTCAAGGCGCACCTGAACCACTTTGCCCGCGAACACCAGGGTGGCGGCTGGCTGGGGCGCACGCTCAAGCGCTTCTTTGGTTGAGCCGCAGCGCGCGCCGGTGCAGTGCCACCAGCGCGCACAGGGTCGCCACCGCGGTCAGGCACAGGTAGTAGCCCACCGCGACCAGGCCGAAGCGTTCGGCCAGCCAGGTGGCCAGGTACGGCGCTGGCGCCGCGCCGAGGATGCCGGCCAGGTTGAATGACAGCGACGCGCCGGTATAGCGCACTTCCACCGGGTAGATCTCGGCCAGGAAAGTGCCGCAGGGGCCGTAGGTCAGGCCCATCAGGAACAGGCCCAGGCACAGGAAGCCAGTGACCAGCCACGGGCTGTGCGGCTGGAACAGCGGTGCGAACAGCACACCGAAGCCGACGATCAGTACGCTGGCAACGATCATCGTGCGCCGCGTGCCCCAACGGTCGCCATAGCGCGCCGACAGCGGGATGCCCAGCGCGAAGAACAGCATGCCGGCCATCTGCATCAGCAGGAACTGCTCGCGGCTGTAGCCCAGCACGGCGGTGCCATGGCCGAGGCTGAACACGGTCATCAGGTAGAACAGCACGAAGGTGGCGAACGCCCCCAGCGTGCCCAGCAGCATCGCCACCGGATGGTCACGCAGCACCGTCCACATCGGCAGCCGCACCGGTGCTTTGCGCTCCAGCGCCTGCCTGAAATCGGGGGTCTCGTGGATGTTCAGGCGCACCCACAGGCCAAGGCCGACCAGCAGCGCGCTGGCCACGAACGGAATGCGCCAGCCCCACTGCAGGAAGTCACCCTGGCTCAGGCAACGGCCCAACACCAGGAAGATGCCGGCCGACAACAGGAAGCCGAGTGGCGCGCCCAGCTGCGGGAACATGCCGTACCAGGCGCGCTTGCCCGGCGGAGCGTTCTCAGTGGCCAGCAGCACCGCCCCGCCCCACTCGCCACCCAGCCCCAGGCCCTGGCCGAAGCGGCACAGCGCCAGCAACGCGGGGGCCCACAGGCCAATCTGTGCATGGGTGGGCAACAGGCCGATCAGCACCGTGGACAGGCCCATGGTCAGCAGCGCGGCCACCAGCGTGGCCTTGCGGCCGATACGGTCACCGAAGTGGCCGAACACTGCCGAGCCCACCGGGCGCGCGATGAACGCGACCGCGAAGGTTGCCAGCGACTGCAGCAGGGCTGCCTGTTCGCTGCTGTCCGGGAAGAACAGGTGCGGGAACACCAGCACGGCGGCCGTGGCGTAGATGTAGAAATCGAAGAACTCGATGGTGGTGCCGATCAGGCTGGCCAGCAGGACACGACGGGGGGAATTCACGGACGGCGCGGCAGCGGTGATCGTCGACATCGGCAACACGGGTAACGGCGGATCGCCCGATTCTGCCACGGGCCGATGGCCGCACGGGGCGATGGTTTCAGCCGACACCGATGCCAACGGAATTTTTCGGGACACCCGCTAGGCTGCGCCACCGGTCCCTGCATGGACGCTTTGCCGATGACTGCAGTCGCGCTGTCGTGGTCCGATTCGCCGAAGCTGCCGCGGATGGCGGCGTGGCTGGTGGTACTGCTGGTGCATGGCGGGCTTGCTCTGTGGCTGCTGGACAGCGGCCGGATCGAACTGCGCAGCGACGACGGCCCACGGATCTTGCTGCGTTGGCTGCCACCGGAACTGCCGACGCCGGTAGCCAAGCAGCCGACCTTGCCCTCCGCACAGATGACGCGTCCGGCCGCATCGGTGATGCCCCGCCCTGCCCCGGTTGCGCAGGCAGACAGCGCCCAGCCTGCCGCGGAAAACGCGGCTGCGGTGGCGCCACTGATCCTGAGTCTGCCTGCGGGCAGCATCGACGGTGGTGACGGCATCAGCGCTGCGGGTGTCGCTCCGCGTCTTATTGGTCGCCGCGAGATACACCCGGCATTCGCGGCGCGCCGCAACTACTTCCCGATCCGTCGGCAGATGACCCCCGAGCAGATCGTGCATGGCGTCGCGCAACTGCTGGGTTTGTGGCCACCGGGCTACATCGTCGACCCGTGCGAGCTGGGCAAGCAGGACATGGACTATTTCCAGAACGCCGTCGAAGAAGCCGACCGCGACATGCTGCGTGCGGCGGTGCTGCAGGTGAGCGCGCGTTGCCGGTAGTCGCATTACTGTGGCGTCGAGCTTGCTCGACGGCTTTTCGCATTTTGTAGAGCCGAGCCATGCTCGGCTGCATTTCGCGAAGAGCAGTCGAGCATGGCTCGACTCTACAAAGAGAAAACAGCAGCCGAGCGTGGGCTCGGCTCTACGAAAAGCGCTCGGCGGGCGCGTCGTTACAGCTGGATCCAGGTGGCCTTGATCTCGCTGTACTTGTCGAACGCATGCAGCGATTTGTCCCGGCCGTTGCCGGACTGCTTGTAGCCACCGAACGGGGCGGTCATGTCACCACCGTCCCAGCCGTTCACCCAGACGCTGCCGGCGCGCAGCTGGCGTGCGACACGATGGGCGCGGCCCAGGTCACGCGTCCACAGGCCCGCCGCCAATCCATAGCGGCTGTCATTGGCCACGCGCACCGCTTCGGCCTCGTCGTCGAAACCAAGCACGGCCAGCACTGGCCCGAACACTTCCTCGCGTGCCAACGCGTGGTCCGGACGCACCTGGTCGAACACCGTGGGCTGCACGTAGCAGCCGCCGGACTCCACCTCGGCCCGATGGCCCCCCATCAGCAGACGAGCGCCCTCGCCTTCGGCACGGGCGATATCGGCCAGCACCTTGTCCACGTGCGCGGCGTCGACCAGCGCACCCATCGGTGCATCGGCCTCCAGTGGATGGCGGGGCTGCATGTGCTGGCCATAGGCAATCACCTGGTGCACGAAGTCCTCACGGATCGAGCGCTGCACCAGCAGCCGCGAGCCGGCGGTGCAGACTTCGCCCTGGTTGAAGAAGATGCCCCGCGCCACGGCCTTGGCCGCTGCGTCCAGGTCCGGCGCGTCGGCGAACACCAGGTGGGGGCTCTTGCCACCGCATTCCAGCCAGACCCGCTTGAGGTTGGACCGTCCTGCATACTCCAGCAGCTTCGCACCGGTGGCGGTGGAACCGGTGAAGGCCAGCACGTCCACATCCATGTGCAGCGCCAAGGGCTCCCCCACGCGCGCACCATGGCCGGGCAGCACGTTCAGCACTCCGTCCGGCAGGCCCGCCTCGGCCGCCAGCGCCGCCAGCCGCAACGCCGACAGTGGCGAACGCTCGGACGGCTTGAGGACCACCGAATTGCCCATCGCCAGTGCCGGCGCGATCTTCCAGCAGGCCATCAGCAACGGGAAATTCCATGGCACGACCGCCGCCACCACGCCGGCAGGCTCGCGCGTGACCAGCCCCAGCTCGTGTGGGCCGGTCGGCGCGATTTCCCCGTACAGCTTGTCCACCGCTTCGGCGGTCCAGGCCAGGCAGCGCACCACGCCGGGCAGGTCGATACGGCGTGCGTCGCGCACCGGCTTGCCCATATCCAGGGTTTCCAGCAGCGCCAGCTCATCGGCGTGCTTCTCCACCAGCGCGGCCAGCGCCAGCAAAACGCGCTTGCGATGCGCCGGGCTGGCCTGCGACCAGTGGCCCGCATCGAAGGCACGCCGCGCCGCCAGCACTGCGCGCTCCACGTCCTGTGCATCGCAGTCGGCGACCGCCGCGAGCACACGGCCATCGATGGGGCTGATGCAGTCGAAGCGGGCGCCGCTGGCGGCGTCGGTGTAGCGGCCATCGATGAAGGCCTGGCCGGGCATCGAAAGCTGCTGCGACAACGCCTGCCAGTGGCTGCGGTGGGGAAAGTCGGCCATGTCGGGCTCCACGGAACAGTTTCCCCGGTTATACCGGCGCGACCGCGACTTCACCGTGACGTGGCTGCGCTACATTTCCCCCATCGGACCCGACGGAGCTGGCATGAAGCGTCCCGGAAGCGACCTGCACGACCTTGCTACCCAGCGCCCGGAATCACTGGAGGCGTACTGGATGCCGTTCACCTCCAACCGCCAGTACAAGGCGGCGCCGCGTGTGCTGGTGCGTGCCGAGGGCATGCACTACGAGGATGTCGACGGCCGCCAGATCCTCGACGGTACCGCCGGCCTGTGGTGCTGCAACGCCGGCCACGCGCGGCCGCGCATCGTCGAGGCCATCGTCGAGCAGGCGCGCACGCTGGATTACTCCCCTGCCTTCCAGATGGGCTCGCCGCCGGCATTCGCGCTGGCGCAGCGGCTGGCCGCATTGGCACCAACGCCCCTGAACCATGTGTTCTTCACAAGCTCCGGCTCGGAGGCGGTGGATACCGCGATGAAGATCGTGCTGGCCTACCACCGCCAGCGCGGCGAGGGCCAGCGCACGCGCTTCATCAGCCGCGAGAAGGCCTACCACGGCGTCGGCTTCGGCGGCATGGCACTAGGCGGCTTGCCCAACAACCGCAGGGCGTTCGGCCTGCAGCTGGGCGGCGTGGACTACCTGCGCCACACCCTGGACCTGCAGCGCAATGCATTCAGCAGGGGCCTGCCGCGCCAGGGCGCTGAACTGGCCGACGACCTGGAGCGGCTGATCGCGCTGCATGACGCCTCGACCATCGCGGCGGTCTTCGTCGAGCCCATCGCTGGGTCCGCCGGGGTCATCCTGCCGGCGCCGGGCTACCTGCAGCGCCTGCGCGAGCTGTGCGATCACCACGGCATCCTGCTGGTGTTCGATGAGGTCATCACCGGCTTCGGCAGGGTCGGCATGCCCTTCGCCGCACAGCGCTTCGGGGTCACCCCCGACCTGCTGACCTTCGCCAAGGCGGTCAGCAACGGCGCGGTGCCGCTGGGCGGCGTGCTGGCCAGCGATGCGGTGCACGCTACGCTGATGCAGGCGCCACCGCAGGCCATCGAGCTGTTCCACGGCTATACCTACTCTGGTCACCCGCTGGCCTGTGCGGCCGCGCTGGCCACTCTGGAGGTCTACGCCGAGGAGCGCCTGTTCGAGCGGGCCATCGAACTGGGCGAATACTGGCAGGAACGGCTGCATGCGCTGCAGGGCCTGCCCAACGTGATCGACATCCGCAACTTCGGGCTGGTCGGGGCGGTCGAGTTGGCGCCACGCCGGGACATGCCCGGCAGCCGCGGCTACGAGGTGTTCCGGCGCTGCTTCCACGATGGCCGGCTGCTGGTGCGCTGCACCGGTGACATCATCGCGCTGTCACCGCCGCTGATCGTGGACAAGGCGCAGATCGACCAGATCACCGGCACGCTGGGCGAGATGATCCGGGCCACGGCCTGAGCCCGGGCCCGCAGCGGCGAGCGGGTACAATGGGCGGTTCCGCTCCTGCTCGTTGCCGTGCCCATGGATATCGTCGTCAAAGAAGAACTGAAGGCCTATATCGACCCGCTGACCGCGGACGAACATGACGCGCTGGAGCGCAGCATCCTGGCCGAGGGCTGTCGTGACGCGCTGGTCCTGTGGGGCAACGTACTGGTCGACGGCCACAACCGCTTCGGCATCTGCCAGAAGCATGGCCTGCCCTTCAACACCGTACAGAACACCCGCTTCCAGAGCATGGAAGACGTGCACCTGTGGATGATCGAGCAGCACCTGGGCCGTCGCAGCGTGTCCGACTTCCAGCGCGGCGTGCTGGCGCTGCGCAAGCGCGACATCCTGGCCGCCCGCAAGCAGATCGAGCAGGCGCAGCTGCAGCGCGAGAGCGACGGCACCGCGGACATCACCGACGAAGGGGGCGAAGACAGCCCGCCGTGGGAGCCGGCCCCGAAGCTCAGCCGTGCTGAGCTGGCCCGCGAAGCCAAGCTGAGTACCAGCCAGGTCGGCATGATCGAGCGCATCCATGCCCAGGCTGCACCCGAAGTGGTGGAGGCGGTGAAGGCCGGCGTGATCTCGATCAGCGCCGCCGCGGCCGTGGCCGACCTGCCTGAAGAAGAACAGCGCGCCGCCGCCGCCGGTGGCAAGGACGAGCTGAAGCAGGCCGCCAAGCGCGTGCGCGAGTCCAAGCGCAAGCCGCGCGCGCCGAAGCCGGAGCCGGCCGATATGGATTTCGAGGAGCCCGATGAGGACGAGATCGCCAGCCGCGACGCAGAAGTGCTGTTGGCGCTGGAACAGCTGGGCGAGGATGCCCCGGCCCTGCGCCGCCGCGTGGTCGCGTTGACCCGCGAGAACGACACCCTGCGCGCGCAGTTGGCCGCGCTGCGCAAGCAGCTGGAAGCGCTTTAAAAAACGCGAACCTCTCATGTAGAGCCGAGCCCATGCTCTGCTGCGGTTTGCCGCGCGCAAGGCAGCCGAGCATGGGCTCGGCTCTACAGGCAGGCATCACCGGGCTGCGGTTAGACTCGTGCAATGACGCCTGCCCACGATCCGCGCCGCGCCCAGCTGCGGCGCCTGAAAGCCCTCGCACTGGGCCTGCTGCTGCTGATGCTGGTCGGTTTCGCGGTCAGCCACTGGCAGGGCGAACGCGGCATCTGGGCCTGGGTTTCGGCCTTCTGCGAAGCCGCAGCCGTGGGCGCGCTGGCCGACTGGTTCGCCGTGGTCGCGCTGTTCCGGCGGCCGATGGGCCTGCCGATTCCGCACACCGCGATCATCCCGCGCAGCAAGGAGCGCATCGGCGACAGCCTGGCGCTGTTCGTGCGCGACCAGTTCCTGGAGCCGGGGGTGCTGCTGGCCAAGCTGCAGGTGTTCGATCCGGCCAGCCGCCTCGGCAGCTGGCTGGCCGACCCGGCACGCTCGCGCATGCTGGCCGACATGGCCCGCGGCTGGGCGCTGCAGGCGCTGGATTTCTTCGACGAAACCGCCGTGCGCCGGCAGCTGCACGGCTTCGTGGTGCAGCAGTTGCGGCAGTGGAATGCCGCTGCCACTGCCGGTGAACTGCTGGCCCTGCTGACCGCCGAAGGCCGCCATCAACGCGTGCTGGACGAGGGCCTGCAGCGCCTGGGCCGCTGGCTGGAACAGCCGGAGGTGAAGGAACGCGCCTCGCAGCTGATTGTGCGCCACATCCAGCGCGAATGGCCGACGCTGTCGAGCACGGTGAACTGGGTCAAGCCGATCGACGAGATCGGCGACAGCCTGGCCGAACGCCTGGCCCGCGCGGTGCTGGAAGAGCTGCAGCAGGTGCTGGCCGAGCCGCAGCATCCGCTGCGCCAGGACTACGAGACCTGGTTGCAGAACTACGTGCAGCGCCTGCGCGAGGATCCGGCGCTGGCCGAGCGCATCGAGCAGCTCAAGCAGGAAATGATCGACCACCCGGCCCTGCAGGAGTACGTGCAGGGGCTGTGGGCGCGCATCCACGCCAGCCTGCGGGCGGACCTGCAGCGCGAGGATTCGGCGCTGGTCGGCCACCTGCAGCGTAGCCTGGGTTCGCTCGGTGCCAGCCTGCAGGCCGACCCGGCGCTGCGCGAGGCACTGAACCAGCATCTGATGGAAGGTGCGCAGCGCCTGACCGGGCGCCTGCGCGAGGGCGTCACCACGCATATCGCGCAGACCGTGAAGGGCTGGGACGAGCGGCACCTGGTCGAACAGCTGGAACTGAGCGTGGGCCGTGACCTGCAGTTCATCCGCTTCAACGGCACCCTGGTCGGCGGGCTGATCGGCCTGCTGCTGCACGCGGCAACCGTGGTGTTCAGGTTCTAGCCGCCAGCGCTCCACGGCATCGTCATGCTTGATTCATGAAATGCGAATGCCTATCATTTACTGATCGGTTGTGCGCTTAGTCAGATGGCACGGAAACGTGCCCATCGCCCGTGTACATCCCCGCCTTCCGCGCTGACCGCCCGCGCGGGACGTGCCTCGTGTCGATGGGACACGCTGGGCAACATGCGCAGGGCGCAGGGGCCGCGGACGCATTCCATCCCTCCTCCAACCTGCAGGACCTCCTTGGACCGCTCGCCCGTTACCGCCAGCCCCCGCACCTTGTTCTCCAACCCGCGCTGGGGCGTGCTGTCACGCTCGTTGGCTGCGATCTTCGGTGGCTACGCGCTGGCCTCGATGACCAGTGTGTTCTGCGCAGTGGCGCTGCCCGGCGCGCGCGGCCAGACCGTGCTGACCGGCATGCTGCTGGCGATCCTGGTCGCCGCCTGCGCGGCGTTGTGGGCGTTCGCCACCCGCAGCGCGCTGCGTGCGTGGGTCGGCATTCTCGCTCCCGCCCTGCTGATGGCTGCCATCGCGCGCATGCTGGGGGCCTGGGCATGAAGAACGGATTCCGCCAGTCGATGGCCTGGCTGCACACCTGGACCGGCCTGCTGGTCGGCTGGTTGCTGCTGCTGATCTTCATGGCCGGCACCGCCAGCTATTACCGCGAGGAAATCAGCCGCTGGATGCGCCCGGAGCTGCCGTCCAGCAACGTCAGCATCGACGTGGCCGCGCAGCGCGCGGTGGCCTACCTGCAGGCCAATGCGAGCCACGCCGAGAACTGGTTCGTCACCCTGCCGCAGCCGCGCAACCCGGCCATGCAGATGTTCTGGCGGCTGCCACCGGAACTGGCCGACCCCAGCCGTGGCCGCCGCGGTGGCTTCGGCGACGCCACGCTGGACCCGAACAGCGGCCAGGCACTGAAGGCGCGCGAGACCCGTGGAGGCGACTTCTTCTACCGCCTGCACTTCGACCTGCACTACATCCCGGTGTACTGGGCGCGCTATCTGGTCGGGTTCTGCGCGATGTTCATGCTGGTGGCGATCATCACCGGCGTGATCACCCACAAGAAGATCTTCAAGGACTTCTTCACCTTCCGCAAGGACAAGGGCCTGCGCTCCTGGCTCGACTTCCACAACGTCAGCGCGGTGATGGCGCTGCCGTACCACGCGATGATCACCTACACCGGCATCGTCACCCTGATGATCATGTACCTGCCGTGGGGAGTGAAGGTCGCCTACCCCCAGGACGAGGACAAGTTCATCAGCGAGGCTTTCGGCGGCCTTCCGGAAGTGACCTCGCCCGCCGAGGGCCGCGCCACGCCGCTGCCGATCGCACAGTTGCTGGACAGCGCACGCGCGCATTGGCACGGCGTGGAGGTGGCCGGTTTCACCGTGTCCAATCCGGGGGCGGCCAATGCGGTGATCGACATCCGCCAGCGCGATGGCAAGCGCCTGTCCATCGACACCCCGGCCGTGCGTTACGACATGGTCAGCGGTGCTCTGCTTGAGGAAACGCCGCCATCGGGCGGTGCCACCGCCACCCGTGGTGTGCTGTACGGCCTGCACCTGGCGCGTTTTGCGGACTGGGGCCTGCGTGCACTGTTCTTCCTGTCCGGTCTGGTGGGCTGCCTGATGGTCGCCAGCGGCGTGGTGCTGTGGGCGGTGAAGGAACGACCGAAGCATGCCAAGAGTGGACGCACCGGCTTCGGCCTTCGCCTGGTCGATGCGCTCAACATCGGCACCGTGGCTGGCCTGCCGATCGCCTTCGCGGCGTACTTCTGGGGCAACCGCCTGCTGCCGCTGGACATCGCCGAGCGCGCGAGTGCGGAGGCCAACGTATTCTTCTACGCTTGGGCCGGCGCGCTGCTGGCCGCCTTCATCTGGCCGAAGCGAATGATGTGGGCGTGGCAGCTCTACCTGGGCGCGGCCGCGTTCGCACTGGTGCCGGTGGTCAATGCGTTGACCACGCATGCGCACCTGGGCAACACCCTGCGCAACGGCGACTGGGTACTGGCCGGCGTCGATCTTTCGATGATCGTCTTCGGCGCAATGCTGGCGATGTGCGGCTGGCGCATGCAGCGCTGGACGCCACCGCTGAGCGCGGCCGAGAAGAAGAAGCGTGCGGCGGCGGCGCCAGTGGCTGTGGTCGAAGCCGCCGAAGCGGAGGCCAGTGCATGATGCTGCTGGCGTTGACCCTGTCGTTTTCCGCGTTCACCGCGCTGTCGCTGGCGATGGAAAGACACCAGTACGACCTGCACGGCAAGGCTGCGGCCAGCCCGGCACGGCGCACGCAGTGGCGGGTGCTGGGCTGGGCCCTGCTGACGGTGGCGTTCGCGTTGTGCGTGGCCGATCACGGCTGGGCGATGGGCCCGGTGCTGTGGCTGGGCGCAATGACCATGTGCGGCGTGGCACTGTCGTTCGGGCTGTATCCGTACCGGCCGAAGTGGATCGCACCGCTGGCGATCACGCTGCCGGCGCTGGGGCTGGTGGTGGCGTTGCTGTAACCGCCATCCACGCATGGCGTGGATCTACTGAACAACCATCCAGGCATGGCGTGGATCCACCGGCCAGACAGGGGTAGTGCCGGCCGCTGGCCGGCACCTCATGAACCCTTTGCGGATCTGACACCGTTGCCGACCAGCGGCCGGCACTACCGGGCTTACCCCAGCCGCTTCAGTTCCCATGCGCGGTGGATGCGCGCGTTGCGCTCGAAATCCGGACCGATGGTGCGTGCGGTGATCTCGCGGCACTGGGCGAATTCGGCGATGGCGTTCTCTTCCAGCTTGAAGCGGCGGAAGTTGTTGGAGAAGTACAGCACGCCACCCGGTGCCAGCCGGGCCACCGCCGCCTGCAGCAGCTTCACCTGTTCGCGCTGCACGTCGAAATCATCGGCGCGGGCGGAGTTGGAGAAAGTCGGTGGATCACAGAAGATCACGTCGTACTGGCCGCGGTCGCCTTCCAGCCAGGCCATCGCGTCGGCCTGGACCAGCAGGTGCTGGTTGCCCCCCTGCCCGTTCAGCGCAAGGTTGTCGTAGCACCACTGCAGGTAGGTGGCCGACAGGTCGACGCTGGTGGTGCTGGCGGCACCGGCCACGGCGGCCTGCACGCTGGCCACGCCGGTGTAGCAGAACAGGTTCAGGAAACGCTTGCCACGCACCTGCTCGGCCATCATCCGGCGCAGCGGGCGATGGTCAAGGAACAGGCCGGTGTCCAGGTAGTCGAACAGGTTCACCTGCAGCAGTGCATGGTTCTCGCGCACCACGATGAACTCGTCACGCTGCTCGAAGCGGCCGTACTTGCTGCCGCCCTTGCCGCGCTCGCGCGACTTCATCGACACCTGCTCCGGCGGAACGCCGAATACTTCGCGCGCGGCGGCCAGCAGCTCGTTGCGGCGGCGGCGCACGTCGTTCTCGGGAATCGCCGCCGGTGCCGCGTACTCCTGCACATGCAGGAAGGTGCGGCGCTTGCCCCCGTCTTCCTCGTAGACATCAATGGCCGCCGCGTACTCCGGCAGGTCGGCGTCGTAGGCGCGGAAGCAGGTGATGTCCTCGCGGGCACGCCAGCTCTTGAACTTCTTCAGGTTCTTGCGCAGCCGGTTGGCCACCATCTGCGCGCCTTCGCTCAGCTCGCGCGGCTGTGCCGGATCACGACCCGGCACGGAAATCGGATCGCAGACGATCAGCGCGCATTCCAGCGCACCGTTGAACATCTGGTACTTCTTGCTGGCGCGCAGGCCAGTGGCGAAGGCCAGCTCGTCATTGCCGCACAGCAGGCTGGCACGCCACTGCGGCACGGCCTTCTGCAGGGCATTGCCCAGTGCACGGTACAACGCCGGATCGGCAGCCAGGCGTTCGTCGTACGGCGGGTTACAGACCACCGCACCGATCTCCTGTTCGGGCGCGGCCAGGTCGGCGACATCGGCGCGGGTGAAGCGGATCGCGTGGGCGACGCCGGCAACCTCTGCATTCTCGCGGGCGGCCTGGATCGCGGCCGGGTCGATATCGCTGCCATGGATGACCGGCTTCAGCGCGGCCAGGCCGGCCGCTTCGCGCTCGCGTGCTTCGCTCTGGATGGACTTCCAGGCCGCCTTGTCGAAGCCCAGCCAACGGCTCGGCGGCAGGCTGCCATGCCGCATCAGGCCAGGGGCGACGTCGGCGGCCATCAGTGCACCTTCGATCAGCAGCGTGCCGCTGCCACACATCGGGTCCAGCAGACCGCCTCCGGCGGTGTGCAGGCGCGGCCACTGCGCGCGCAGCAGCAGCGCGGCGGCCAGGTTTTCCTTCAGCGGCGCCTCGTGGGCGGCACCGCGCCAGCCACGGCGATGCAGCGGGCCACCGCCGAGGTCGATCGACAGCGAAGCACGGCCCTTGCGCAGCGACAGGTTGACGCGCACATCGGGCAGGTCGGTGTTGACCGAGGGGCGCTCCAGGCCTTCATCACGCATCCGGTCGACGATGGCGTCCTTGATCCGCTGCGCGGCAAAGCGCGCATGGGTGATCTTGTCACCGGACACGTGTGCGTCCACCGCCAGGGTCATCTCCGGCGTGATGTGCTCGTGCCACGGCAGCGCACGCACGCCGTCATACAGGGCCTGCTCGTCCGGGCAGTCGAATTCGTCGATCGGCCACAGCACGCGGCTGGCCAGGCGCGACCACATCACGATCCGCAGCGCCTGCGCCAGTTCGCCCTCGGCGTTGACGCCGGCAATGGTGGCGGTGGCCTTGGCAAGGCCCAGGGCCGACAGTTCATCGGCGAGCAGGTATTCCAGGCCCTTGGCGCAGGAGACGAAGAATTTCACGGGGTCGGTTCGCAGGTGGTCGGGCGCGGCACAGGGGCCGGGCCGGTCGGAAAGGAGGGCCGTAGGCACGGCCGGCAGGCCCGCGCCGGGGGCGGCGGGGCTGCCATTGTAGTCAATGCGGGCGGGCGCGCCGTGCGCCCCGGCTTCACAGTTGCCGCAGCAGGCGCTCGAAGGCCTGCGCAGAGGCCTCCACGTGGCGCTCCAGGCGGTGGCCATCGTCAACCAGCAGCAACTGCGCCGAACGCGCCTGCGCCCAGGCAATCACGCCGGCAGCCGGTACCACGTCGTCATGCCAGGCCTGCACCACCGTGGTCGGCACCACAGCGGCGTCCAGCGCCGGCATCGGGCCCATGGTGGTCGGCGGCACCATCAGGAACAGGCCGGCTACCGGCACCTGCAGCGAGGCGATGGCGGAAATGTAGGCGCCCAGGCTGGAGCCGGCCAGTACCACCGGCCCCTGTCGGGCAGCGATGGCGGCGCGTTCAACCAGACGGCGCAGGCGGGTCGGCACGTCGCCCACCCGGCTGACCTCGCTCATCGCGTCCAGATCGGTGTAGTCGGGGCGCTCGTGGGTCCAGCCCAGGCGTTGGGCCACCTCGGCCAGCGCGGTGACCTTGGTCGCCTCCGGGCCGCTTTCGAAGCCATGGGAGAGGATGCAGTGGCCGCGACTCATGCGCGTGCTCCGTGGGCGCGGGCCAACCAGGAAAGAGAAGGCAGGTTCATGCCGCAATGCTAGCATCGCCGGATGCCCAACCCGCTCCTGCCCGGCCTGCAGCTGCAGCCCCTGCCCTACCACGACCGACTGCCGCTGCGCGATCCGGCCACGCTGGAGATGGTGGTGATCCACTGCACCGAGCTGCCCGATCTGGCGACGGCCCGCGAGTACGGCGAGCGCGTGCTGTATGACAGCGGTGCCGGCAACAGCGGGCACTTCTACATCGACCGCGATGGCAGCGTGGTGCAGTACGTTGCGCCCGAACGCGTGGCCCACCACGTGCGCGGCATGAACGCGCATACGCTGGGCATCGAGCTGGTCAATACCGGGCGCTACCCGCACTGGTTCGACAGCCGTCACCAGGCGATGGACGAGGCCTACACCGAGGCGCAACTGAAAGCGCTGGAGCGGCTGCTGCAGGCGCTGGTGGTGCGCTATCCGTCGCTGCAGCGGATTGCCGGGCATGACCAGCTGGACCTGGAGCAGGTGCCGGCCAGCGATGATCCGACGCTGAGGGTGGCACGCAAACGCGACCCGGGCCCGTTGTTCCCTTGGGCGCGGGTGCTGGCGAAGGTGCCGCTGCAGCCGGTTGGGTAAGCGGCAGGGCTGCGCCCTGCACCTGCGGTAGTGCGGGCCGCTGGCCGGCAACAGCAGGCTATCCGTGGGATGGCAGGGTGGGCCCGGTTGCGGGGGACGCCGTAAATCCCCAGGCCGGCCCAGCCGCTGGCGGCTGTGCGTTCGGGCGCTCGCGAAGCAGTGCTTCGCAAGCAAAGCGCCCTCACCCCTGGGGGCTTGGCCGCGGCATCCATGCCGCGGACACCCGCAACCGGACCCACCCCGCCTTCGACAGATTTCTGCCGCTGTTGGTGGGTGCCGACCGTTGGTCGGCACGGAGTCGGATCGATCGGAGGGTGCCCTTGTAGAGTCGAGCCGCGCTCCATGACCTGCGGGCGCCGATGATTTGAACGCATCGCCATGCGCGTGGAGCCGGCCGCTCGGCTCTGGAGAGGCTCCGCGCTCGACTGCTTTCTGCTCGGATCGCTCAGGCGCCGGTCGCCACCGGGCGGCTGCTGTCGCTCACCCAGCCGCTCCAGGAGTCGGCATAGATGCGCGCGCCGCTCAGTCCTGCGCTTTCCATCGCCAGCAGCAGGTGGCAGGCGGTCACGCCGGAGCCGCACATCAGCACCACCTGCTGCGGATCGCGGTTGCCGATCACGCCCTGCAATTCGGCGCGCAGTTCCTGTGCATCGCGCAGGCGGCCGTCGGCGACGTTCAACGCAAACGGGCGGTTGACCGCGCCGGGTACGTGGCCAGCGACCGGGTCCAGCGGCTCCACTTCGCCTCGGAAGCGTTCACCTGCGCGTGCGTCGACCAACCAGCCCGGTGCATGTTTCAGGCGCGCGGTGATTTCATCGGCGCTGGCGACCTGGGTGGTGTCGAAGCGGCCCGGGTAGGCAGGCAGCGCTGTCACTTCACCCTGCCCCGTCGCCAAAGGATGCCCTGCGGCCTGCCACGCGGCGATGCCGCCGTCGAGCACAGCCACCTTGGTGTGCCCGATCAGGCGCAGCAGCCACCACAGGCGCGAGGCGGCCATGCTGCCGTCGCTGCCATC
The DNA here is from genome assembly GCF_054083135.1 of Stenotrophomonas maltophilia group sp. LNF247. Taxonomy (NCBI): domain Bacteria; kingdom Pseudomonadati; phylum Pseudomonadota; class Gammaproteobacteria; order Lysobacterales; family Lysobacteraceae; genus Stenotrophomonas; species Stenotrophomonas maltophilia group sp. LNF247. The sequence continues at coordinate 174,349 of NZ_JBSRQL010000004.1, read as the reverse complement.
GTAGACCACCACCTGGGTGTCGAGGCCGATGCCCCACTGCCCCAGTTTCGCGGCAAAAGCATCGCTGTCGGGCAATGGATGGCGACCATGGCCGACGCGGCTGAGATCGGACAGATCACGGTTGAGATCGGCATGCACCGCAGTCGGTATGTGTCCTGCCAGGTACTGGCCGCCCGCAGCCTGCGGGTCGGCCAGCGAAGCACGCGCATCGACCACGCGCACGGCGGTACTGGCGGTGGCACGCGCGTCGACCACGCGTACGCCTTCGCCCAGTGCAGCGGCCAGGGTGTCGACATCGACCAGGGTGGTCCACGGCTGCTTGATCGGGTTCATTGCACTTGCTCCAGGCGGCGACGCAGGTTGTAGAGGATGGCCGCGGTCGCCCCCCAGATGCGCTGACCGGGCCAGCCATACTCAAGAACGTGGCGGATGCGGCCGCGATGGTTGATTTCGACCTGGCGCAGGCTGTCAGGGGCCATCAGGTAGTCCAGCGGCACCTCGAACACTTCGGCCACTTCGCTGGGCTGCGGCACCGGCACGAACTCCGGATCGACCACCGCCACCACCGGCGTGACCCGGTAGCCGGTGATGGTGACGAAGGGATCGAGATACCCCAGCGCCTGCACCTGGCCGGGCGCCAATGCGATTTCTTCTTGGCTCTCGCGCAGCGCGGCCGCCAGCGCGTCGCGGTCATCGGGTTCGGTGCGACCACCGGGGAATCCGACCTGGCCACCATGGGTGCGCAGTGTTTCGGTGCGACGGGTGAGGATCACCTGTGCGCCATTGGCGCGCGGCACGATGCCGGCAAGCACCGCCGCCTCCACAGGCGGCCCCGGTGGCAGCAGGTCGATCAGCTCGCTGCGGTTCCAGCCGTCGCCGGCCGGCGGTTCGGCCAAAGGATGCAACGCGCGCACCAAGCGCTCGTGGTCGGCCAGCGATCCGCGTAGCGATTGCTGCAATTGTGCACGCAACGGTTGCACGCGGTGCAGGATGCGGCTGCGTTCCTCGTTGTTCATTGACGACCACCGCGCGATTTCTTCGAGATGCCGCCCGCAGCCGGTGCATTGCCGGTCCGGATCCAGCGTGCACACTCCGATGCAGGGACTTGCGACAACACGCGCCGTTTCTTCCATTGTTTGCACCCGCCAACAGTAGCGCGATCGGGCTGAATTTGCGCGGGTGGCCCGGCCGGACGGTAGAGTCGACTGTGAGTCGACTCGCGCGCGCAGCGCGGGCGTTTCCCCGATGTGACCCAAGAGCGGTCGACTGACAGTCGTCTCTACCGTCGGCACTGCGCAAACAAGAACGCGCCGGTGGGGTCACCGGCGCGTTTGGTTTACTGCTTCGATTTACTTGACGCTGACCAGCTTGATCTCGAACTGCACAGCCACGTTCGGCGGGAACGGGGTGCGCGGATCGGCACCGTAGGCCTGGTCCGGCGGCAGGGTGACTTCCCACTTCGAGCCTGCCGGCATCTGCAACAGGGTCTCGCGCATGGCCTTCATTTCGACTTCGCTGACCTTGATCGACGGGATCTGCTGGGCCGGGCGGGCTTCGGTCGGGCGCTGGCCGTACGGGAACGGACCGGCCACTTCCAGCTGCACGGTGCTGGCCTGGGTCGGCTTGGCACCCTTGCCGGCTTCGATCACGCGGTACTGGACGCCGCTCGGCAGCGACTGCACGCCGGCCTTGGCCTTGTTCGCCGCGATGAACTGATCGCTCTTGGTCTTGTTTTCGGCAGCAGCCTTCTCGTACTCGGCCTTGGCAGCCTGGGCACGGCCCTGCTCGCGCTTCTGGAACGCTTCAACGGCCGGCTTCAGCTGCTCGGCGGTGATCGCCGGCTGCTTCTTGGCGTAGGCATCCTGCAGGCCCTTCACCACCGAGTTGATGTCCAGCTGCTCACCACGACCGGTCAGCTCCGCCAGGTTGTTGCCGTAGTCGTAACCGAAGTAGTAGCTCAGCTTGCCCTTTTCGGACGAGACGTCCTGGGCGAAGGCATTGCCCGTCAGGGCCAGGGCCGCGACGGCGACCGCGATAGAACGCAACTTCATCAAACAGTTCTCCAGGGGTGGTAACTCAGGGACGTTCTGCGCCGCCCTGAGGCGACGGGTTAGGATAACGGGCGTAACGTGTAACCGCTACTCACGATGCAGGCTATGACCCGCCTGCGTTTGCAGAGTTCAATATCACTTTTTTTTAACGTTTCAGGAGTTTTCCCCGTGGCCGATGCTCTGATCGCTGTCTCCGACGACGGCGCCATCCGCACCGTGACCGTCCAGCGCCCGGACAAGCTCAACGCCCTCAACGCCGCGACCCTGCAGGCCCTTGCCGGCGCTTTCAGCGACGCCGCCGCCGATCCGGAGGTGCGCGTCGTGGTACTGACCGGGGCCGGTCCGAAGGCCTTCGTGGCTGGCGCCGACATCGCCGAGATGAACACACTCAGCGCGGTTCAGGGACGTGATTTCTCACTGTTGGGCCAGGCCCTGATGCGCCAGATTGAACGGATGCCGAAGCCGGTCATCGCACGCGTGAATGGTTTCGCACTGGGCGGTGGGCTGGAACTGGCGATGGCCTGCCATCTGCGCATCGCCGCAGATACCGCCAAGGTCGGCCAACCGGAAATCAACCTCGGCCTGATCCCCGGCTTCGGCGGCAGCCAGCGCCTGCTGCGCCTGTGCGGCCGCGCCACCACCCTGGAGCTGTGCCTGCTGGGGGCGCCGATCACCGCCGCGCGTGCGCTGGAACTGGGCATCGTCAACGAAGTGGTGCCCGCCGACGCGCTGGACAATCGCGTGCAGGACATTGCCCGCCAGCTGGCACGCTCGGCCCCGCTGGCCCTGCGTGGCCTGCTCGATGCGGTGCACGTGGGCGGCGAATGCAGCCTGGACGCCGGGCTGGAGTACGAAAGCGCGCAGTTCGGCCTGCTGTTCGCCACCGAGGACATGCGCGAAGGCACCAGCGCCTTCCTGCAGCGCCGCCCGCCGGCGTTCCAGAACCGCTGACGCCATGGCTTCCCGACCCAATCCCGCGCAGTTGTTCGCCCGGGTCCAGGCAGACGATCTTGATGGCGCCCTGCAAGCCGGGCTGATGGACTATGTCGCCCGCGCTGACGACGCGCAGTTGCTGCCCGGCCACCCGGAACTCCCGCAGCGGTTGCAGCAGGCCCAGCAGCAGCTTCAGGCCGCCTGGGCGGCACGCGAACGCTACCGCGCCCGTGCGGTGCGACTGGCCCGCCGCGAAGCCGAACGCGACGCGCGGCGCACGCCCGCCCCGGCGCCGGACGTGAAGCCCGCCCTGCCCGCCGCGGCAGCCGCCATCCTCGCCCGGGCCAAGGCCCGCGCCAGCGGCAAGGAGCAGTAATGGCGACCACGAAGAAAACCGCACGCGCCCCGGCGCGGCGTGGCGGCACGATGCCGCGCGCCGACGTGGTGGAGATGTTCACCCGCCTGCGCGAACTCAACCCGCACCCGAAGACCGAACTGGAGTACAGCTCGCCGTTCGAGCTGCTGGTGGCGGTGGCGCTGTCGGCGCAGGCCACCGACGTCGGCGTCAACAAGGCCACGCGCCGATTGTTCCCGGTCGCCAACACCCCGGCAAAGATCCTTGCGCTCGGTGAGGACGGGCTGAAGCAGTACATCTCCACCATCGGGCTGTTCAATGCCAAGGCGAAGAACGTGATTGCCACCTGCGCGATCCTGCTGGAAAAGCATGGCGGTGAAGTGCCGCGCGATCGCGATGCGCTGGAAGCACTGCCGGGCGTGGGCCGCAAGACCGCCAACGTGGTGCTCAACACCGCCTTCGGCGAGCCGGTAATGGCGGTGGACACGCACATCTTCCGCGTCGCCAACCGTACCGGCCTGGCCCCGGGAAAGAATGTGCGCGAAGTGGAAGACAAGCTGGTGAAGGTGATCCCCGCCGAGTTCCTGCTCGACGCGCATCACTGGCTGATCCTGCACGGACGTTACGTGTGCAAGGCGCGCAAGCCGGATTGCCCGGGCTGCGTGATCGCCGACCTGTGCCGGTTCAAGGACAAGACCGCGGCCGAGTGACGGCCACATCCATGCAGGGCGTGGATCGACTGCAACCAAGGCGCAATCCGGGCGTCATACGCAAGCGGTTTCAATGGCAGGCCCTGCCGTGACGGGGCCTGCGGTGGATGTCTGCCGCGCGTGAACTGTCACATTTACGCAATCTTTACCTTCTAGCCTGCGCGCATCTTCCCACCTGCCTGCAAGGCTCCTCTCCATGAAACTGCATCACCAACTCCTGACGGTGGCCGTGGCTGCTGCGCTGTATGTGCCGGCTGCACACGCCGAAGTCGCCATCGACGTGATCGGCGGTTCGGAAATCACCTTCGAAGGCCTGGTCCAGGCCGACGGCAACTGGTTCCACAACGATGTGGTGGACCTCAACGGTGGCGACGCCGGCAACGGCAAGAACAGCGAATTCGAACTTCGTCGCGCCGAGCTGGTGCTCAAGGGCAAGGGCCCGGGCAACGTGGAGTGGGTGGTCGGCTATGACGCCAAGGCCGACAAGTTCCTCGACACCAACGTGAAGTACAAGCTGCTGGGCAACGCCAACCACTTCCTGCAGCTGGGCCAGTTCAAGCAGCCCAACAGCCTGGAAGAACTGTCCAGCACCAAGAACAACGATTTCATTTCCAAGGCAGCGGTCACCAATACCTATGCCATCGCTCGCCGCCTGGGCGGCGCGTACAGCTACGGCCAGGACAACTGGTCGGTGACCGCCAGCGCCTTCGGCCGCGAGCTGACCCGCAATCTGGCCCACGGCAGCGGCTACGGCGCGCGTGGCACCTGGGCCCCGATCAATGAAAAGGGCCAGGTCCTGCACTTCGGCCTGAGCTACGTCAACTACGACGCCGACGCCGACACCCTGCGCGTGCGTGCGCGTCCGAATGCCGACCTCGCCACTGCCCGCCTGGTCGACAGCGGCAACCTGACCGACACCGACCGCGTCAGCACCATCGGTGCCGAAGCGATGTACTTCCAGGGTCCCTTCAAGGCCCAGGCCGAGTACTACACCAGCAAGGCCAAGCGCTACGACCACGACAACTACACCAGCGACGGCTACTACATCAGCGGCGTGTGGAACGTGACCGGCGAGACCTGGAGCTACAAGGGCGGCACCCCGGGCACCGGCCTGCCGAACAACCCGGCCGGCGGTCAGTGGCAGCTGGGCGTGCGCTACGACCACATGGACCTCAATGACGGCAACCTCGCCGCCAACCCGGTCGCCGGTCGCCCGCCGATCGTCGATGGCGTGCTGGGTGGCAAGATGGACATCTGGACCGTGGGCGCGAACTGGTACCTGCGTTCCAACTTCAAGCTGATGCTCAACTACGTGATGGTCGACAGCAAGAAGTACAGCTCCACGGCGCGCGGTTTCGTCAACGACGATCCCAACATCCTGGAAGCCCGCGCGCAGTTCTTCTGGTAAGTCCCGCCACCTGCATTGAACCGCGAAGGCACGGCACCGGCCGTGCCTTCGTCGTTGCATCGGCACCCGCGCTGCCCAGCCGGCGCAGCGGACGTGACATCCCTCATGACGCATGTCACGCCCGCGTCATATGACAGACGCGGGCGTGTCACGCAACCGTTATGGAATGTGCACCGAAACGTCGGGCAACCGCCCTTCGACCACCACCCCAGGAGTCTCCCCGTGATCCACGCCTTCAAGTCGCGCGCCGCTGTCGCCATCCTGGCTGCATCGTCCGTGTTCGCCGCCAACGCCGCCGATATCACCGGCGCGGGCGCATCGTTCATCTACCCGGTCATGTCCAAGTGGTCGGCCGACTACAGCGCCGCAACCGGCAACAAGGTCAACTACCAGTCCATCGGTTCCGGCGGCGGCATTGCCCAGATCAAGGCCAAGACCGTTGATTTCGGCTCCTCCGACGCGCCGCTGAAGCCGGAAGACCTGGCTGCTGCGGGCCTGGCGCAGTTCCCGTCGGTGATCGGCGGCGTGGTGCCGGTGGTCAACGTGGCCGGCATCGCGCCGGGCGCGCTGAAGCTGGACGGCGCCGTGCTGGCCAACATCTTCCTGGGCAAGATCAAGACCTGGAACGACCCGGCCATCGCCGCGCTGAACCCGGGCGTGACCCTGCCCAACGCCAAGGTCACCGTCGTGCATCGTTCGGACGGCTCGGGCACCACCTTCAACTTCGTCAATTACCTGTCCAAGGTCAGCCCGGAGTGGAAGAGCTCGGTCGGTGAAGGCACCTCGGTGCAGTGGCCGGCCGGCATCGGCGGCAAGGGCAACGAAGGTGTTGCCGCCTATGTGAAGCAGATCAAGGGCGGCATCGGCTATGTCGAACTGTCCTACGCGCTGCAGAACAAGCTCTCCTACACCGCGATGAAGAATGCCGCCGGCAAGTTCGTGCAGCCGAGCGACACCTCGTTCGCTGCCGCTGCCGCCAGTGCCGACTGGGCCAGCGCCCGCGACTTCTACCTGGTGATGACCAATGCGCCGGGCGCCGAGTCCTGGCCGATCACTGCCACCAACTTCATCCTGGTGCAGAAGACGCCGAAGAATGCTGCCAATGGCAAGGCGACCCAGGAATTCTTCCGCTGGGTCTACAAGAACGGCGATGCCCAGGCCCGCCAGCTGGACTACGTGCCGCTGCCGGACAGCCTGGTCCGCCAGATCGAGACCTACTGGTCGCAGAACCTGAAGTAAGCGCGTTCCCCCGCAGGAACGGGGGCGGCGGGTCCTCTCTCCCCCGCCGCTCCCACCCGGGCGCGAGATCCTCGAGATCTCGCGCTCTTCTTGTTCTTGGGGATGCGCCTGACTCTGTAGAGCCGAGCCACGCTCGGCTGCGCTCTGGAGCGTGCGGACCAACGGTCCGCAGCTACCGAGGGCAGGGAACAGCCGAGCGCGGGCTCGGCTCTACCTTGCCCCGACCGTCATATCGGTGCGCAGATCGGGGGTTTCCAGGCACCTGCCGGATCGGCGCCAATCCTGTGAAACCCTTGTCAGAACGTGATCCAGGGCACCTCTGTCATGGTCGTAATACGGCTGTAACAAAAACATCATTTCATAGCCGCATCCGCCGACCACGTCGGCTCTTCCCCGCTATGGAGTGACCATGAAACTGCACTCGGCCGGCCTTGCCGCCCTTTCCCTGGCCATCGCCCTGGGCCTGTCGGCCTGCGGTGGCGACAAGCAGGCCGCGCAGCAGCCGGCCACCGACGCTGCCGCTGCCCCGGCCGCTGCCGGTGCCAAGGTGACCGCCGAAGTGTCCGGTGCCGGCGCGTCCTTCATCTTCCCGCTGGTCTCCAAGTGGTCGGCTGACTACAACGCCAGCACCGGCGCCAAGATCAACTACCAGTCGATCGGCTCCGGCGGCGGCATCGCCCAGATCAAGGCCGGCACCGTCGACTTCGGTTCGTCCGACAAGCCGCTGAGCAGCGAGGAGCTGGCCCAGGCCGGCCTGGCGCAGTTCCCGTCGGCCATCGGCGGCGTGGTGCCGGTGGTCAACATCGAAGGCTTGGAAGCCGGCAAGCTGCGCCTGAGCGGCGCCCTGCTGGCCGACATCTTCCTGGGCAAGGTCAAGACCTGGAACGACCCGGCCATCGTCGCCGCCAACCCGGGCGTGAAGCTGCCAGACGGCAAGATCACCCTGGTCCACCGTTCGGACGGTTCGGGCACCACCTTCAACTTCTCCAACTACCTGTCCAAGGTCAGCCCGGAGTGGAAGAGCAAGGTCGGCGAAGGCACCTCGGTGCAGTGGCCGGACGGCGTCGGTGGCAAGGGCAATGAAGGCGTCGCTTCCTATGTGAAGCAGATCAAGGGCTCGATCGGCTACGTCGAACTGGCCTACGCGCTGCAGAACGGCATGCCGTACACCGCCATGCAGAACGCGGCCGGCAACTGGGTCGAGCCGAGCGCGGAGACCTTCGCCGCCGCGGCCGCCAGCGCCGACTGGGCCAGCGCCAAGGACTTCAACCTGGTCATCACCAATGCCCCGGGCGAGCAGGCGTGGCCGATCACCGCCACCAACTTCATGCTGATGCAGAAGAAGCCGAAGGATGCCAAGCGCAACCAGGACACCCTGGCCTTCTTCAAGTGGGCCTTCGAAAACGGCCAGGCGCAGGCCAACGAGCTGCACTACGTGCCGCTGCCGGCCGAACTGGTCAAGCAGATCGAGGCCTACTGGGCGACCGACCTGAAGTGATGGACACGACGGTGCCCGCCCCGCGCGGGCACCGCTTGTTCCACGCCGTGCCGCCCCGCCCCTTCCTGGCCCAGCCGTCCCCATGAATGCCATCGCCCAGCCTGTAGCCGCCCCGTCCACGCGTGATGCGCGTGATGCCCGCAACGACACACTGTTCCGATGGGTGCTGGTCGGCACCGTCATCTTCGTCCTGATCGCCCTGGCCTGCGCCGCGCTGTCGATGCTGTGGGGCGGTCGCCATGCCCTGCAGATGCAGGGACTGAGCTTCTTCTTCTCCGCCGACTGGAATCCGGTCGAAAACAAGTTCGGCGCTCTGGCTCCGATCTACGGCACCCTGGTCACCGCCGTCATCGCGATGGTCATCGCCGTGCCGGTCAGCTTCGGCATCGCCTTCTTCCTCACCGAAGTCGCGCCGCGCTGGCTGCGTGGCCCGGTCGGTACCGCCATCGAACTGCTGGCCGGCATCCCTTCGATCATCTACGGCATGTGGGGCCTGTTCGTGCTGGTGCCGGTGATGACCGAGTACGTCACCCCGTTCCTCAACGAGACCCTGGGCGAATGGCCGGTGATCGGCCCGATGTTCCAGGGCCCGCCGCTGGGCATCGGCATGCTCACCGCCGGTTTCGTGCTGGCCATCATGGTCATTCCGTTCATCTCCTCGGTGATGCGCGAAGTGTTCCTGACCGTGCCGACCCGCCTGAAGGAATCGGCCTATGCGCTGGGCTCCACCAAGTGGGAAGTGAGCTGGGACATCGTCCTGCCCTACACCCGTTCGGCGGTCATCGGCGGCATCTTCCTCGGCCTGGGCCGCGCGCTGGGCGAAACGATGGCGGTGGCCTTCGTGATCGGCAACAGCGTGCGCCTGTCGCCGTCGCTGCTGGAACCGGGCACCACCATCGCTGCGCTGATCGCCAATGATTTCGGCGAAGCCACTGAGACCTACCGTTCGGCCCTGCTGCTGCTCGGCTTCGTCCTCTTCATCGTCACCTTCGTGGTGCTGGCCATCGCCCGCCTGATGCTGATGCGCCTGTCCCGCAAGGAGGGCAACTGATGTCCACCACCGCTGATTCGCTGTACCTGCGCCGACGCATCGGCAACGTCGTTGCGATCACTGCGTCCTGCGCCACCGCCCTGTTCGGCCTGTTTTTCCTGGGCTGGATCCTGTTCACCCTGGCTGCCAAGGGCCTGGCCGGCATCAACTGGGATCTGTTCACCAAGATGACGCCACCGCCGATGCAGGACGGCGGCCTCGCCAACGCCTTCTTCGGCAGTGCCGTGATGTGTGCACTGGCCATCGGCATCGGCACCCCGCTGGGCGTGCTGGCCGGCACCTGGCTGGCCGAGTATGGCAACGCCCGCAAGGCCGGCACCGTGGTCCGCTTCGTCAACGACATCCTGCTGTCGGCGCCGTCCATCGTGCTGGGCCTGTTCGTCTACACGCTGTATGTAATGCAGACCGGCGGCAATTTCTCGGCGTTCGCCGGCGCCCTGTCGCTGGCCTTCATCGTGCTGCCGGTGGTGGTGCGCACCACCGACGAGATGCTGCGCCTGGTGCCCTCGCAGATGCGCGAAGCGGCCCTGTCGCTGGGCATCCCGCAGTGGAAGGTGATCGTGCAGGTGCTGTACCGCAGTGCCTCGGCCGGCATCATCACCGGCATCCTGCTGGCGCTGGCCCGCATCTCCGGCGAGACCGCTCCGCTGCTGTTCACCGCCTTCGGCAACCAGTACTGGAACAACAACATCTTCCAGCCGATGGCTTCGGTACCGGTGGTGATGAACCAGTTCGCCGGCAGCCCGTACGAATCCTGGCAGGTACTGGCCTGGGCCGGTGCCTTGGTGCTGACTGTCTTCGTGCTGCTGGTCAGCCTTGCCGCCCGCGGCATCCTGCTGCGCAACCGTATCTCCCATGACTGACCTTTCCGTGGACAACGCCATGAACGACCTTTCCAACGCCGTGCCGATGCAGCGCATCGCCGTGCCGTCCTCGCACGAGAGCCTGCACACACCGTCGCCGGTGAAGCTGGCTGCGCGTGGACTGGACTTCTACTACGACAAGTTCCACGCCCTGAAGGGCATCAACCTGGAAATTCCGGAAAAGCGCGTGACCGCGCTGATCGGTCCTTCCGGTTGCGGCAAATCGACCCTGCTGCGCATCTTCAACCGCATCTACGCGCTGTACCCGAAGCTGGAAGCGCGCGGTGAAGTGCTGCTGGACGGCGAGAACATCCTGTCGCCGAAGTACCCGATGAACCGCCTGCGCAGCAAGGTCGGCATGGTGTTCCAGAAGCCGGTGCCGTTCCCGATGACCATCTTCGAGAACGTGGCCTATGGCATCCGCCACCACGAGAAGCTGAGCAAGGCCGACATGGCCGACCGCGTCGAGCAGGCACTGCGCCAGGGTGCACTGTGGGACGAAGTGAAGGACAAGCTGGGGCAGAGCGCGCTGGGCCTGTCCGGTGGCCAGCAGCAGCGCCTGTGCATCGCCCGTGCCGTGGCGCTGCGCCCGTCGGTGCTGCTGCTGGACGAGCCGACCTCGGCGCTGGATCCGATCTCGACCAGCCGCATCGAGCAGCTGGTGGAAGAGCTCAAGCACGAGTACACCATCGTCATCGTCACCCACAACATGCAGCAGGCCGCGCGCGTTTCCGACTACACCGCCTTCATGTACCTGGGTGACCTGATCGAGCACGACCGCACCGAAGTGATCTTCTCGCAGCCGTCGCAGCGGCAGACCGAGGACTACATCACCGGTCGCTTCGGCTGATCGACGCTGATCCTTCGCCACATGTCCCAGCCAGGCACGGCTTGGCTCCACCCGGATTGCAGACCATGAACCTTCCCAACGACCACATCGTCAAGAGCTACGACGAAGAGCAGCAGCGCCTGGTGGCCGAAATCGTGCGCATGGGCGAGATGGCCGTCGCCCAGCTCGAAGCGTCGATGGACGTGATCGAGAAGCGCGACGAGAACGCCGCCCATCGCATCATCGCCAACGACGAAGCCATTGATGCGCTGGAGCAGCAGATCAGCCATGACGTGATGCGCCTGGCCCTGCGTGGCCCGATGGCGCGCGACCTGCGCGAGATCCTCGCTGGCCTGCGCATCCCGGCCGACATCGAACGCATCGGCGACTATGCAGCGAACGTGGCCAAGCGTTCGATCGCGCTGGGCAAGGTGCCGCCGCTGCCGCAGATCCAGGGCCTGCGTGCGCTGGGCCGCCTGGCCGCGCAGCAGGTCCGTCGTGCCATTGCCGCCTACCGCGACAATGACGCCGACGCCGCACTGGAACTGCGCGAGGACGACGCCCGCCTGGACGCACAGTACACCGCGCTGTTCCGCGAGCTGCTGACCTACATGATGGAAGACCCGCGCAACATCACCCCGTGCACGCACCTGCTGTTCATGGCCAAGAACCTGGAGCGCGTGGGCGACCACGCCACCAACATCGCCGAGAACGTATGGTTCCTGGTGCACGGGGAGCAGCCGCTGCCGCCGCGCGAGAAGCGCGACGAGACCTCCAGCACCGGCCAGCCCTGACGCTGCACTGCAACACCGGAGTCGACTCCAAGGTGGCCGCTGTCCTGGTGACAGCGGCCACCTGGTTTCTGGGCGTTCCGGCGATTCATCCACGCATGGCGTGGATCCACCGGGAACCGTGTTCCCCTTCTGTAACAAACCTCACGAAAATTTGAGGTCTTGGCGAGGATTCGTTGAGTAGGATCGCTGCACCATCGTTTCCACCGGCATCCCTGCCGGCCACCCGGGCACCCGCCCACACCACCCAGGAGCACGACCGATGAGCAGTTCCAACAAGACCCTGTCCCTGCTGACTGCTACCGCCCTGGCCGCCGGCCTTGGCATCACCGCCAATGCCTCGGCGCTGAGCATGAGCGACCTGGCCCAGGGCTATCTGGTGGCTGGCCAGGCTGCCAAGGCCAGCACCGATGCCAAGGGCGCCGAAGCCAAGACCTCCGCAGAGGCCGCCAAGCATGCCGAAGGCAGGTGTGGCGCAGATGGCAAGTCCGCCGAAGGCAAGTGCGGCGCCGACAAGGGCAAGGCTGCCGGTGCGGCAGCAGGCGCCAAGGCTCAGGCCGGCGACAAGAAGGCCGCCGAAGGCAAGTGTGGCGAAGGCAAGTGCGGTGGCAAGCACTGAGGTCCGCGCCAGCGTCGCCAACCTGCGGTCGCCGCTTCGTGCGGCGGCCGTCGGGTTGGGGCTGCGCCGGGCGCTGTTGCAGGAGCTGCGCGATGCACCGGCTAGCGATTTCGATTTCCTCGAATGCGCGCCGGAGAACTGGATCCATGTCGGCGGCCCCGCCGGTGACGCACTGGCCGAGCTGGCACAGCGCCATCCGCTGAGCTGCCACGGCCTGTCCCTGTCGCTGGGCGGCACTGCGCCACTGGATACGCAGCTGTTGGAGCAGGTTGGCCAGTTCCTGGAAAAACACCGCGTGCCGCTGTACAGCGAACACCTGAGCTACTGCAGCGACGACGGCCACCTGTACGACCTGCTGCCGATCCCCTTCACCGATGAAGCGGTGCGCCATACCGCCGCACGCATCGCCCGCGTGCAGGACGTGCTGGGTCGCCGCATCGCAGTGGAAAACGTGTCCTACTACCTGGCACCGGAACCGGCGATGGACGAACTGGCCTTCACCAACGCCGTGCTTGCCGAAGCCGACTGCGACCTGCTGCTGGACGTCAACAACGTCTTCGTCAACGCCTGCAACCACGGTTACGACGCCGACGCGTTCATCGCTGGCCTGCCCGCAGACCGCATCGTCTGCCTGCACGTGGCCGGGCACCTGGACGAGGCACCGGACCTGAAGATCGATACCCACGGCAGCGCGGTGATCGACCCGGTCTGGGAGCTGCTGGCACGCACCTATGCGCGCATCGGCGCTCGCCCCACCCTGCTCGAACGCGATTTCAATTTCCCGCCCTATGCCGAACTGCGCGGCGAACTGCAGACCATCCGCCGCCTGCAGGCCGTACACGCGGAGGCGGCATATGGCTGATACCCCCGCCACGCTGCGTGCGCAGCAGCACGCATTCACCGCCTTTCTGCGAGATCCCCAGGGCGTGCCGCCACCGGGCGGGCTGGAGCCACGGCGCGTCGCGGTCTACCAGCGGCTGCTGTTCAACAACCTGCTCGGCCTGTTGAGCAACGGCTTTCCGGTCTGCGTGCGCCTGCTCGGCGTATCAGCCTGGAGCGGACTGGTGCGCCACTACTTCGCAACCCATCGCTGCCAGACGCCGCTGTTCACCGAACTGGCCGCCGAATTCGTGCAGTGGCTGCAGGCACAGCCGCAGCTGCCACACCCTGCGCTGGCCGAACTGGCCCACTACGAGTGGGTGGAAACCGCGCTGTACCAACTGGACGCCGAACCGCTGCCGGTCGTAGCGGACATCGACCCGCTGCGGGTGCCGCTGCAGCGCTCACTGCTGGCGTGGCCGCTGCTGTACCAATGGCCGGTGCACCGCCTCGGCGCCGAGGACGCACCTACCCAGTTGCCGGCCGAGCCGACCGGCCTGCTGGTGCGTCGCGAGGCCGATGGCGAGGTGCGCTTCGCCGTACTCAGCCCGCTGGCGGTGTACCTGCTGTCCAGCATCGGGGAGCAGCCCGGCCTCGATGGACATGCCTATCTGAAGCAACTGGCCGCCGCGCATGACCTGGCCGAACAGGCGCTGGCCGAACCCGGTGCCGCGCTGCTGCAGCAGTTCCTGCGGGCCGGCGTGATCGGCCCTTTGACCGCACCTGCCTGACACCTCCCTTCCCCGCCCCGGAGATGCACCGATGAAGCTCCCGCCCCTGGCCACCGCGCGTGGCCAGCTGGACCGTCTCGCCCCCTGGTTGGCCCCGCTCGGCCTGCGGCTGCTGCTGGCCTGGGAATACTTCGAATCCGGCCGCGAGAAACTGCAAGGCCAGAACTGGTTCGCCGATCTGCAGGACGCCTTCCCGTTTCCGTTCAACCAGCTGCCCGCTGCCCTGAACTGGCAACTGGCCACCTGGTTTGAACTGCTCGGCGCAGCCTGCCTGCTGTTCGGTTTTGGTACCCGTTTTGCCGCTGCCAGCCTGCTGGTGCTGACCGTGGTGGCCACCTACGCCGTGCACTGGCCGATGCAATGGAACTCGCTGGGCGACCTCGCGATGGGGTATGCGATCAGCGACCAGGGCTACGGCAACTTCAAGCTGCCGGTGCTGTTCATGGCGATGCTGCTGCCGCTGGTCTTCACCGGCGCAGGCAGGCTGAGCGTGGATGCGTTGCTGTGGCCGTGGCATCCGTCGGGTACGACGGCACGTCCCGCGGTCCGGTAGATCCGACCTTGGTCGGCGCATCGCGTGCCAACCAAGGCTGGCACCTACCGGGTTCTGCCACGGTGGCGGGCATGGGCTGCGTGGCCGGGCGCTCAGGGTCGCTCTGCTAGAATTCACGCATGACCGACCCCATTCCCGCACCTGCCGCCGCTCCCGATTCCGCAGTATCCCAGGCGCAGCGCGCGATGTCACAACGCTTCCGCGGTTTCCTGCCGGTGGTGGTGGATGTGGAAACCGGCGGCTTCGACAGCCAGCGCAACGCGCTGCTGGAAATAGCCGCAGTGCCGATCGAGATGGACGAGAACGGCCTGCTGTACCCGGGCCAGACCGCCAGCGCCCATGTAGTGCCGGCCGAAGGCCTGGAGATCGACCCGAAGTCGCTGGAAGTGACCGGCATCATCCTCGACCATCCGTTCCGGCTGGCCAAGGAAGAAAAGGCCGCACTGGACCACATCTTCACCCCGGTGCGCGCAGCAATGAAGAAATACGGCTGCCAGCGCGCGATCCTGGTCGGCCACAACGCCCATTTCGACCTTGGCTTCGTCAACGCCGCCGTGGCCCGCACCGGTCACAAGCGCAACCCGTTCCATCCGTTCAGCGTGTTCGACACGGTCACCCTGGCCGGCATCGCCTACGGGCAGACCGTGCTGGCGCGCGCCGCCACGGCCGCCGGGCTGGGCTGGGATGCCAACGAGGCACACAGCGCGGTGTATGACACCGAACAGACCGCGCGGCTGTTCTGCACCATCGCCAACGCCTGGCCGCGGTAAGGCAGCCAACGGCGCAACCGCATCCACGCAGTGCGGACCAACGGTCCGCACCCACCACTCACCGCACGGTAGATCCACGCCACGCCTGGATGCGATCAACCAATACTCGTACGATCGCGGCCATCGCTCTTGGCGCGGTACAGTGCGCGGTCTGCGCGCTGGTACAGCAGCGCCGGGGTGCGGTCGTCGGCATCCAGCTCCACCAGGCCCGCGCTGAAGGTCACGCGCAGGCCTTCCACACCGGCCCAGTCCGGGTGGTCATGGAACAGGCCGCGCAGGCGTGCGCACAGCTGTGCGGCCTCTTCCAGGCGGGTGTCGTTGAGCAGCAGCGCGAACTCTTCACCGCCGGTGCGCGCCGGCAGGTCCGAATCGCGGCAGGCCGCAGCGATCAAGCGCGCCACCTGCACCAGCACGGCATCGCCGATGCTGTGGCTGTGGCGGTCGTTGACGTCCTTGAAGTGGTCGATATCCAGCACCACCAGGCACAGTGGATGACCACTGCGCTGCGAACGGGCGAAGTCGCGGGCAAGGGTTTCGTCGAAGGCGCGGCGAT
The DNA here is from genome assembly GCF_054083135.1 of Stenotrophomonas maltophilia group sp. LNF247. Lineage (NCBI taxonomy): Bacteria > Pseudomonadati > Pseudomonadota > Gammaproteobacteria > Lysobacterales > Lysobacteraceae > Stenotrophomonas > Stenotrophomonas maltophilia group sp. LNF247. The sequence goes on along the minus strand of NZ_JBSRQL010000004.1, from coordinate 158,516 downwards.
TGGGCAGGCCGGTCAGTGCATCCTCGCGGGCCTGCCGTTCAAATGCCTCAGCCTGGCGTGCCAGGCGCTCGGCCAGTTCGGTCTTTTCCTGGTTCAACGCCTGCAGGTGCACGGTCTTGGCCTGCAGGTCGAAAGTTGCTTCGTCCACCCGACGGGCCAGGCGCAGGTTGCTGGCCTTCAACTGCTGCAGCAGCAAGCGGTACAGCGCCACCAGCCCGGTCAGCAGCACCAGTGCCCCCAGCACCTGCACGCTGCGTCGCTGCCACCAGAACGGCTCCACGGTGAAGCTCCACACCGCCTCCTGCTGGCCCCAGCTGCCACCGGGATGTGCCGCCGCCACGTGCAGGGTGTATTCGCCCGGCGGCAGGCCGACGAACTCCACGCTGCGCTGCGGGCCGCGCTCGACCCAGCCGGCATCAAGCCCATCCAACCGCGTGCGGTAACGGATCCGGTCAGACATCAGGTAGCTCAGGCCGACATAGCTGACCGCCAGGCGGCGGCCACCGGGAATGGCGTTGCGATCCGGTCCTTCCCAATGCACCGGCGCGCCATCCACCTGCACGCTCTCGATCGCGGCGGGCGGCGATGGCCGCTCGCGGAAGCGCTGCAGGCGCTGCGGATCAACCGTGCTCAGGCCACCGGCAGTCACCACCCAGAACGTGCCGTCCTGGCGCAGGATCGCCGAAGGCCCAGAGCTGCCGTTGGCCTGCGCATTGGCCATGCCGTCGATCTCGTTGTAGCGCTCCACCATCACCCGGGGTGCTCGGCCATCGGCCACCGCGTTCAGGGTAGCCATGTCGGTGCGCAGCACGCCTCGGTTGCTGCTGACCCACACGTTGCCAAGACGATCAGGCACCAGCTGGAACACCGCGTCCACCGGCATACCCTGCTCGAGCCCCACCCGCGCCAGCATCCCGTTCCGCCAGCGGTACAGGCCACGGTCGCTGCTGATCCACATCGCGTCGCCCAGCTGGTGGAAGCCGAACACGCTGCGGCCACCGCCCATCGGCGCGAGGTCGATCGACTGCACGTGGTCGCCGCGCAGCACGCGGATTCCCTCGATGGTGCCGATCCACAGGTTGCCCTGATGATCGTGCTCAAGCGCGGTGATCAGGCCGCCGGGCATGCCCGCCATGCTTGATACCTGCACACGGTCGCCGTCGATGCGGACCACGCCCTTCTGCGTGCCGGCCCAGACCACGCCCTGCGGGTCTACGCTGATCGCGCGGATGTTGCCGCCCGGCATGCCATCGGCAGCGGCGTAGTTGTGCCGCAGCCGGCCGTCGGGACCAAGACGGTAGACGCCATCGCCGAACGTGCCGACCCACAGGTCACCGTCCGGTCCCTGCGCCAGGCTGAGCACCGAAGGTGCCTTGCCACCGCGGTTGTGCAGGGGCATCGCACGGAAGCGGCCGTCGGCCGTCTGCAGATCGAGGCCGCTGGCGCTGCCCACCCAGAGCTGGCGGTCGCGGTCCTCGAACACGGTGCGCACATAGTCGCCACTGAGCCCATCGCGCTCGGTGTAACTGCTGAACAGCGTTTCGCGCAGGCGGTACAGCCCGCCGTTGGCGCCCACCCAGATGCTGCCCTCGGCGTCCTCGCGCAGGCTGACCACGCGTCCGCCCGGCAGGTTCAGGCCCGCCGGCAGCCGCTCCAGGCCATGTGCGGAGATGCGCAGCAGGCCTTGGTTCTCGGTGCCCAGCCACAGGTCACCATGGCGATCCTGCAGCATCGAGGTCATGTGCAGCTGTCCCGGCAGACGGTGCATCAGCACCAGCTGGTCATCTTCCACCCGGTACAGGCGCTCGCCGGCGACGATCCACAGCGCACCATCCGGCGCACGGTAGGGCCATGAAAGACCACTGCCGGCCCCCAGTCCCCAGGCTGCGGGCGCGCGTTTGAGCACGCCGTCGTTGTCGCGCAGCACCAGCCCGTCCAGCGTACCGACCCAGACCCGGTCCTGCGCATCGACCACCAGCTTGGTGAAACTCATCGCCATCGGAAGGTCCGCCGCCGGCGCCTGGTAGACGATGCCATTGTCCGGTGTCAGATAGCCGATGCCCTTGCCCTCGTACAGCAGCCACAGCCGGCCCTGGCTGTCCATCTGCATGGACTGTATCAGCACCTGCGGCGTATCGGCCTGGTGCTCCCAGACGCGCCACTGGCCATCGCTGCCACGGTGGCTGACGTTGCCGCGCGAATCACTGATCCACAAGCCACCCTGGCGGTCGACGAACAGCGCGCCGATGCCGTTGTCGCGCAGGCCCGGGCGGGTGCTGCGGTCGAACACGGTGAAATCCAGGCCGTTGTAGCGCACCAGGCCTTCCCAGGTCGCGAACCACAGGTGGCCTTCGGGGGTCTGCGCGATGTCACGCAGCGAGTTGTGCGGCAGGCCATTGCGCGAGGTCCATACATCAATGGCATAGTCGCGCAGCGGCGGCGCCCCTTCCTGCGCAGCCACCGGCAGCGCGAGGGCCAGCAGCAGGCACAGCAGGCCCTGTCGCAGCCATCGACCGATATCTGATCCGCGGCGCTCCGCCCAGCGCCGGATGTCCCCCTGTGCGGCCATCAGTGCAGCGGCGGCGGCCAGGCAGGGCTGCCGTGCCTGGCAGCGTGCGGGAACGGCCGGGCAGCGCGGAGCGGCATGCCGGCGGGAACGGGCTGGCTCATCGGGGGGGTACTGGGAAGTTGGGCAGATGATAGGCCAAAGCCGGCCCACCGCGTCACCATCGCCAGCTGCGAAGGCTCAGCCGGCGCGCCCCGGCGGCGTCACCTGGGCGCTGGCCGGCCACTGCACCACCGCCTCCAGCCCGCCTTCGGCACGGTTGCGCAGCCACAGCCGCGCCCCATCCTTCTCGGCCAGGGCGCGGGCGATGGTCAAGCCCAGCCCGGCCCCGCCGGTCTGGCGCGAACGCGAGGTTTCCACCCGCACGAAGGGATCAAACACCGCCTCCAGCTGCTCCTCGGCCAGGCCCGGGCCATCATCGGCCACCACCACGGTGATCGCACCCCCACTGCGCTCGACCCGTACCCGCGCCCGTTGCGCATACATCACCGCATTGTCCACCAGGTTGGAGAACAGGCGGTGCATGGCCAGCGGGCGCAGCATCAGCACCGCCCCGCTGCCGCCTTCGAAGACCACATCGGCGCCGCCTTCGGCGGTGTCCTCGACAATGCTCTCCAGCAGCGAATCCAGGTCCAGTGCTGCACGCTGCTCGGCACTCTCGGCACTGCGGGCCAGCTCCAGGCCCTCGCGCACCAGTGCCTGCATCGCGGCCAGATCGCCAATCAGGCGCTCACGCAGGGCCTCGTCGCTGACATTCTCCAGCCGCAGCTGCAGCCGCGTCAGCGGCGTCTGCAGATCGTGGGTGATCGCTGCCAGCATCTGCGTGCGCTCGGCCAGGTGCCGCTGCAGCCGGTGCTGCATGGCGTTGAAGGCTTCGGCGGCGCGCTGCACTTCGCGCGGCCCGCGCAGCGGCAAGGGATCGCGCTGCAGGTCGTCGCCCAGGTCTTCGGCGGCAGCGGCCAACTCCTGCAGCGGCGCGCTTGCAATGCGCGCGACGATATAGGCCAGCACCGCGATCGCCAACACCAGCAGGGTCAGGAACCACGGGTCAACGGCGAGGATGCCGTTGTGCGCTACCGCCGGCGAATCCAGCGCCAGCTTCAGCAGCGTGCCATCGGTGAGCGTTACGTCCACCGCGCGGCACTTGGGCGGAATGAACGCCGGATCACGCTCGCGCGGGTGCTTGCGATGCCCGGGCGGCGGCGGCGGCAGCAGTTCCTGCAGCTTGGGGATGCAGGAGCGGAATGAAGCGAAGTGCACGTGCGCGCGTGCGACCGGGCCTGGCCGGTCATCCAGCACTTCCATCAGAGCTGTATCGGCCCGCCCCAGGCGCGCGCCGGGTTGCAGGGCGCGGACGCTGGGCCCACCGATCTCGAGCAGGCGCTCGCGCAGTTCCGGATTGCCGTCCAGCAGGTTGACGTAACCCTGCAGGCGGTCGGCGATGCGGTTCAGGTTCTGCCGCTCGAACTCCTGCTGCCGCTTGGAGGTGGCGAGCATGGTCGCGCCGATCGCGGCCACGCTCATGCCCAGCAGCAGGATCACGAACAACCGCCCGACCATCGAGGACAGGAAATGGCGCAGGCGTTTCATCGCGGCCTATTCCAGGTTCACCGAGGAGGCCAGTACATAGCCTTCGTTGCGAACGGTCTTGATCAGCCCATCCGGGCCACCGTCGTCGCCCAGCTTGTTGCGCAGCCGGCTGACCTGCAGATCGATGGCACGGTCCTGTGCCTCGTAATTGCGCCCGCTGCTGAGCGCGACCAGCTGCTCGCGCGACAGCACTTTGTTGGCATGGGCAATGAACACCCGCAGCAGCCGGAACTCGGCGCCGGACAGCACCACCACGCGGTTGTCCGGGTCAACCAGATGGCGGTGTTCCAGGTCGAACACCCAGCGCGAGAAGCGCGCACGGCGAATCGCCAATGGCTCCAGGTTGGCCGGCAGCGCCTCGGTCCGGCGCAGCACATTGCGGATGCGCGCCAGCAGCTCGCGCGGCTCGAACGGCTTGGCCAGGTAGTCATCGGCGCCCATCTCCAGGCCCAGCACGCGGTCAATCGGCTCGGCACGAGCCGTCAGCATGATCACCGGCGTGTTCGAGCGCGCGCGCAGGTCGCGGCACAGGGTCAAGCCATCCTCACGCGGCAGGTTGAGGTCGAGCACGATCAGGTCCACGTGCTCACGGTCCAGCAGCTGGCGCATGGCGGTGCCATCAGCCGCCGTGCTCACCTGGTAGCCGGCGCGGCCGAGCTGCTCGGCCAGCAGGGTGCGGATGTCATTGTCGTCGTCGACGATCAGCAGTCGATGCATCGTGTTTTCAGTCTCCATGTCGCGATCATCCCGTGTCGGCAGCTGAACCGCATCCGGGGCAATGCGTACCAGTGTATCCACCGATGGTCGGGATACCTGTGGTTACGCCTATTTGCCGACAGTGTTACATAGAGACATACCCCGAGGATTGAGCCGCCTGTCGCCCGGTCTTCACAATGCCCGCCAACGCCGCCCACGCGGCCCCGAGAGTGAAGCCACGACGTGATGTTCCGCCTGCTGCCCGCGACCCGCCGGGGTCGCCTGATACTGGTCGCCCTGCTTGCCCTTGCCGTCGTTGCAGCCGCCTGGTGGCTGCTGCGCAAGCCGGCCGTCCCGGCGGTGGCGACCGCGCCCGTCAGCCGTGGTGACATCGAGCAGACAGTGGAGGCCACCGGTGTGATCGACGCCTACAAGCTGGTCAGCGTCGGCGCCCAGGCCTCGGGCCAGATCAAGTCGCTGAAGGTACAGCTGGGCGACACCGTGAAGGAAGGCGACCTGATCGCCGAGATCGATGCCACCACCCAGCAGAACCAGGTGCTCAACGCGCAGGCCTCGCTGGACCAGGTCACCGCGCAGCGCGCCGTGCAGCAGGCCACCCTGCGCCAGGCCGAACTGGAATTCGCGCGGCAGCAGCAGATGCTGGCTGCCGAAGCCACCTCGCGCCAGGAATATGATGCCGCCGAGGCGCAGTTGAAGACCGCCCGTGCCCAGCTGCAGTCCTACGAGGCGCAGATCAAGGGCCGCGAAACAAAACTGGGCACCGCCCGCGCCAACCTGGCCTACACCCGCATCACCGCGCCGATGGACGGCACCGTGGTGGCGGTGGTGGCGGAGGAAGGCCGCACCGTGAACGCCAACCAGACCGCACCGACCATCGTGATGCTGGCGCGGCTGGACGTGGTCACCGTCAATGCCGAGATCTCCGAGGCCGACGTGGTCAAGATCAAGCCCGGCATGCCGGTGTACTTCACCACGCTGGGTGACCCGGACCGCAAGTACCACGCCACGCTGCGCCAGATCAATCCGGCGCCGGCCTCGATCGCCAACGAAAGCTCCTCCAGCTCCAGCAGTTCGTCCAGTTCCAGTTCCAGCAGCGCGGTCTACTACAACGCGCTGTTCGACGTGGAGAATCCGGACGGCACGTTGCGCATCGACATGACCGCGCAGGTCTCGGTACTGCTCAAGCAGGCCAAGGGCGTGCTGATGGTGCCGGCGGTGGCGCTGGGGCCGAAGCGCCGTGGCGACGAGCGCATGGTGCGGGTGCTGGACGACAAGGGCCAGCCGCAGCCGCGCAAGGTCACGGTGGGCATCAACAATGGCGCCTCCGCCGAGATCCTGTCCGGGTTGAAGGAAGGCGAGCGCGTGGTGGTCGGCGAAGCCAGCGCCGCCGGTGCCGGTGCCGGTGGCGGTAACCGAGGCGGCATGCAGATGCGGGTCGGCGGCCCGGGCATGGGGCCGCGCCGATGAGCACGACGGCGCCGCTGCTGCGCCTGCGCGACCTGCGACGCGAGTTCCCGGCCGGTGATGATGTGATCGCCGTGCTGCGCGACGTCAATCTCGACATCCATGCTGGCGAGATGGTGGCCATCGTCGGCCAGTCCGGCTCGGGCAAGTCGACACTGATGAACATCCTCGGCTGCCTCGACCGCCCCACCCGCGGCAGCTACCAGGTGGCCGGCCGCGAGACCGGAAAGATGGCGCCGGACGAACTGGCCGAACTGCGCCGCGAATATTTCGGTTTCATCTTCCAGCGCTATCACCTGCTCGGCGACCTCGACGCACGCGGCAATGTGGAAGTGCCGGCGGTGTACGCCGGCAGCCCGGGCGCAGTGCGCAATGCGCGTGCCGAGCAGCTGCTGCAACGCCTGGGCCTGGGCGACCGCATGCATCACAAGCCCGGCCAGCTGTCAGGTGGCCAGCAGCAGCGCGTGTCGATCGCACGCGCGCTGATGAACGGCGGCGAGGTGATCCTGGCCGACGAACCCACAGGCGCGCTCGATACGAAATCCGGTGAGGAAGTGATGGCGATCCTCGGCGAACTGCATGCCGAAGGCCACACCATCATCATCGTCACCCACGACATGAGCGTGGCCCAGCACGCACAGCGCATCATCGAGATCCGCGATGGCGAGATCATCGCCGACCGCGCCAACCGGAATGCGCCGGCCTACCGTGCGCAGCGCGAAGCCAGTACCGGGGCCGCCCACGGCAACAGCTGGCGGGCGGCCCGAGACCGCTTCACCGAAGCGTTCCGCATGGCGCTGCTGGCGATGAACGCCCATCGGCTACGGACCTTCCTGACCATGCTCGGCATCATCATCGGCATCGCCTCGGTAGTGTCGGTGGTGGCGCTGGGCAACGGCTCGCAGCAGCAGATCCTGCAGAACATCAGCGCGCTCGGCACCAACACCATCGACGTCTATCCCGGCCGTGGTTTCGGCGACATGCGCTCGGCCCGGGTGCAGACGCTCAAGGCCAGCGATGCCGATGCACTGGCAAAGCAGAGCTACGTGGACAGCGCCACTCCCAGCGTATCGACCTCGGTCACCGCGCGTTATCGCAACCAGTCGTCGACCGCCCAGGTCAGCGGCGTCGGCGAGCAGTTCTTCCGGGTCAAGGGCGTGACTCTGCTCAGCGGCAGCTTCTTCGATGCCGATGCAGTCAAGGGCCTGGGCCAGGTGGCGGTGATCGACGAGAACACCCAGGCCCAGTTCTTCCCCGATGTCGACCCGGTCGGACAGGTGATCCTGCTCGGCAACGTGCCGGCACGCGTGGTCGGCGTGGCCAAGCGCCAGAGTTTCGGCTTCGGTGGCAGTACCAGCCTCAGCGTGTGGGTGCCGTACACCACGGTGATGTCGCGCATGCTCGGCCAGAGCCACGTCTCCAGCATCACCGTACGCGTGGACGACGACACACCGATGGATGCGGCGCAGGAAGCAATCACCCGCCTGCTGACCCTGCGCCATGGCACCGAGGACTTCTTCCTCAGCAACAGCGCGGAGATCCGCCAGACCATCGAGCAGACCACGCGCACGATGACCCTGCTGATCGGTGCCATCGCCGCCATCGCACTGCTGGTCGGTGGCATCGGCGTGATGAACATCATGCTGGTGTCGGTGACCGAGCGCACCCGTGAGATCGGGGTGCGCATGGCGGTGGGTGCACGGCAGAGTGATATCCGCCAGCAGTTCCTGATCGAGGCGGTGCTGGTGTGCCTGCTCGGCGGCGTGCTCGGCATCGGCCTGGCGCTGCTGCTGGGCTCGATGATCGGCCGCTTCGCCAGCGATTTCCAGGTGCTGTTCTCCACCGCCTCGATCGTTGCCGCGTTCGCCTGCTCGACCTTGATCGGCGTGGCGTTCGGCTTCCTGCCCGCACGCAACGCCGCGCAACTCGATCCGGTGGAGGCCCTGGCCCGCGAATGAAGAAGATGATCCGACTGCCCTTCCCCGCTCCCCGGCACCTGCTGCCGGCCGGTGCGGTTGTACTCGCCCTGTCCGGCTGCGCCTCCGTCGGCCGCTATCCGGTGCATGACCCGGCCGTGGCGGCGCAGTATGGGCGTGGCGATGCCACCCTCAATGCACCGGCCGACGGCCCGCGCAGCAGCCTGGATACACCCGGCCGCGACATCCGGCAGGACACCTGGTGGACCGGCTTCGGCGATGAACGCCTCGACCGTCTGGTGGCGCAGGCGCTGGCCGCCAACAGCGATCTGGCCGCCGCCGGCCTGGCCGTGCAGCGTTCACGCCTGCAGGCCGGCCTGGCCAGCAATGCGCTGTGGCCGCAGCCTTCGTCATCGGGCGTCAGCGGCAGTGCCAGCCGCGCCACCGACCAGGCCGATGACTGGCGCCGCAGCTATTCCACCGGCGTCTCGCTGGGCTGGGAAGTGGACCTGTGGGGGCGCCTGCGCACCCAGCGCGACATCGCCCGCTGGGAAGCCGAAGCCAGCGAGGAAGACCGGCAGAACACCGCGCTGCTGGTGATCGGCGACACCATCACCCAGTACTGGAACCTGGCCTATCTCAACCAGTCCATCGCCACCGGCCAGGCCAACCTGGAGCGGTTGGAACGTACCCGCGAACTGGTGCAGGCCCGCTTCGACGCCGGCGCGGTATCGCGCCTGGAAGTGCGCCAGGCGCTGCAGAACCTGCAGTCGCAGCGCTCGGCGCAGAGCGCGCTGGAACAGCAGCGGGTGGAAGTGCGCAATGCACTGACCGTACTGCTGGATGGCACGCCCTGGCCGCAGCAGGACGAACCGCAGGACCTGCTGGGCGCACGCAGCCCGGACATCGTCGAGGGGTTGCCGGCCGACCTGCTGGGCCGCCGTCCCGACCTGCGCGCGGCCGAGCTGCGCCTGCGCAACAGCCTGAAGACGATCAAGGTCACGGCAACCCAGTATTACCCGGCGTTGAGCCTGACCGGCAGCCTCGGTTCCAGCGCCACCTCGCTAGGCAATGTGCTGCGCAATCCGGTGGCCACGCTGGGCGCGGGCCTGTCACTGCCGTTCCTCAACCTGCAGCGCACGCAGCTGGATACCGACATCGCCGGCACCGCCTACCAGATCGCCGCGGCCAACTTCCGCAAGACGCTGTACACCGCGCTCTCGGAAGTGGACAACGCGCTGTCGGCACGCGAGCAGCTGGCGCGGCAGGTGGCGGCCTCGCAGGCGTCGTATGACGAAGCGGTGGAAGTGGAACGCGCGCAGGAAGTGCGTTACCGCGTGGGCGCGACCGACCTGCGCACCTGGCTGGAAGCGCAGCAGACCCGGCGCGATGCCGAGCTGTCACTGGCGCGCGCGCGGCAGGGCCAGCTGAACAACGATGTGACCCTGTTCAAGGCGCTGGGCGGCAGCGCGGGGTAGCGGCTACTGTGGAGCCGAGCCCATGCTCGGCTGCTTCCTTGATCGGGTATGCGATCGCCGAGCGTGGGCTCGGCTCTACAGATCAGCCGCGCTGGCGCACGGCCTCGAACAGGCTGACGCCGGCGGCGACGGAGACATTCAGGCTCTCGATCTCACCCGGCATCGGGATCTTGACCAGGCCATCGCAGTTCTCGCGGGTCAGGCGGCGCAGGCCATCGGCCTCGCCCCCCAGCACCAGGGCGATGTTGCCCTTCAGGTCCAGCTGGTACAGCGAAGCGGTGGCTTCGCCGGCCAGGCCATAGATCCACACGCCCTGCCTCTGCAGGTCCTTCAGGCAGCGCGACAGGTTGGTCACCGCCACCACCGGGATCAGATCGGCGGCACCGGCCGAAGTCTTGCGTACGGTCGCGTTCACCGTGGCCGACTTGTCCTTGGGGATGATCACTGCGGTTGCACCGGCCGCAGCGGCCGAGCGCAGGCAGGCGCCAAGGTTGTGCGGGTCCTGCACTTCGTCCAGCACCAGCAGCAGGGCCTTGCCCTCGGCTGCGGTGACCAGGCCTTCCAGCTCGTTCTCGCTGTAAGTGCGGGCGGCGGCATAGCGCGCGGCCACGCCCTGGTGGCGTACCGAACCGCCGACACCGTCCAGCGCCTGGCTGTTCACCTTGCGCACGTCGATGCCCTTGCGGCGGGCGTTTTCCTCGATCTCGGTCAGGCGCGGGTTCTTCGCACCGGCCTCGACCAGCACTTCGCGGACGTTCTCGGCGTCGTTCTCGATGGAGGAGGCGACGGCGTTGACGCCGACAATCCACTGGCTGTTCTTGCTCATGCGGGCGGGGACCGGAAAGGGGGTGGCTATGGTAGAGCATCGGCGGCGGCCGCGCTTCGCGCTCGCCGGGCATGGCCCGGCGCTACCGGCCGTTCATCCCCCGGCTGAACGGCTGCGCGGCGGCCAGTGCGGGGTGTCGTGGTCGGGGTGCTGGTGGGACACGATCTTGGCCAGGAAATCCAGCGCGGCGATGTCTTCCTCGGTACGTCGCGCCGGCAGGCTGGCCAGGCTGTCGACGAAGGGCAGCTTGCGCTCCACTCCGTACTGGATCGTCGGCGGCAGGCGTTCGGGTTCGTCAAACGCACCGGCAGCCACCGCCACGCCATCGGGCGCTTCGTAGGTCAACGGCGTGCCGCAGTCGGCGCAGAACCCGCGCCGCACCACGTTGGAGGACTGGAAATAGCGCGGCTGGCCGCGGGTCCAGCTGAACTGCACGCCCCGCACCGACACCAAGGGCGCGTAGTACGCACCAAAGGCCTTCTGGCACATGCGGCAGTGGCAGATCGAGCTGTGGGTCAGCTCGCCACGGGCCTGGAAGCGGATCGCGCCGCACTGGCAGCCGCCGCTGTATTCGGGTTGGCCCTGCATGGTGCGTTCCTCCAAAGCGTCGTGCCAACCAACGGTTGGCACCTACCAGGTAACGTGGAGTGCCGACCGTTGGTCGGCACGTCTCTCAATACTGCTTTTTCGTACGCTTGGCCGGCTTGCCACGCTCCGGCAGCGGCGGCAGGCCATCGCCCTCGTCCTCACCCTTGTGCTCGACCAGGCGGAAGTCGATCTTGCGCTCTTCCATGCTGGCCTTCAGCACCAGGATGCGCACGCGGTCGCCCAACCGGTAGCTGCCGCCGCGGCGCTCGCCGGTCAACGTCTTGCGGGTCGCGTCGAACTTGTAATAGTCCTGCGGCAGCTGGGTCACGTGCACCAGGCCCTGCACCTTCGACTCATCCAGCTCGACGAACAGGCCGAAGCTGGTCACGCCGCTGATCACGCCGTCGAACTGGCCGCCCACGTGCTTTTCCATCCACGCCGCGCGGTAACGCTCGTCGACCTCGCGCTCGGCCTCGTCGGCACGGCGCTCACGCTCGGAACACTGCAGCGCCAGCGCAGCCATTTCGCGCGCGTTGTAGGTGAACTTGTCCAGCGGCTTGCCGGACAACGCGTGCTTGATCGCGCGGTGTACCAGCAGGTCGGGGTAACGGCGGATCGGCGAGGTGAAGTGCGCGTACGCCTCCAGTGCCAGGCCGAAATGACCGTGGTTTTCCGGGCTGTAGATCGCCAGGCTCTGGCTGCGCAGCAGCACCGATTCCAGCAGCGTGGCATCGGGGCGGTCGCGGATCTTCTTCAGCAGCTTGGTGTAATCGCCCGGGCGCACCTTCGACCACGGCGGCAGGCTCAGCTTGAACTCCTTGAGGAATTCGAGCAGGTCGGCGTACTTGGTTTCCGGCGGCTTCTCGTGGATGCGGTACGGGGCCGGCACATGGCGCGACAGCAGGTACTTCGCCGCCTCCACATTGGCCGCGATCATGCATTCCTCGATCAGCTTGTGCGCGTCGTTGCGCACCAGCATGCCGGCCTGGGTCACTTCACCGCGGTTGTCCAGCACGAAGCGCACTTCGCTGCTCTCGAACTCGATGGCGCCACGCTTGGCACGCGCCTTGGACAGGACCTTGTACAGCTGGTGCAGGCGCTGCACCTGCGGCAGCAGGTCACCCATCCAGGCCTTGGTATCGGCATCGTCCTCGCCCACCGCCTTCCACACCTGGGTGTAGGTCAGGCGCGCATGCGAGTTCATCACCGCTTCGTAGAAGCGCGAATGCGTGACCAGGCCGTCGCGGTCGATCTGCATGTCGCAGACGAAGCACATGCGGTCGACCTTCGGCATCAGCGAACAGATGCCGTTGGACAGCGTCTCCGGCAGCATCGGCACCACGAAGCCCGGGAAGTACACCGAGGTGGCGCGCTTCTGCGCTTCTTCATCCAGTGGCGTGCCGGGCCGGACGTAGTTGGAGACATCGGCAATCGCCACAACCAGCCGGAAGCCATCGACGTTCGGCTCGCAGTACACCGCGTCGTCGAAGTCCTTGGCATCTTCACCGTCGATGGTGACCAGCGGCATGCTGCGCAGATCGACGCGGTCGCCGATCATCGCCGGTTCGACCACCAGCGGCACCGAGGCCGCTTCATCCAGCACTTCCTGCGGGAATTCGAACGGCAGTTCATGGCCGTGGATGGCGGTCTCCACCACCAGCGAGGCGGTCAGCTTGTCGCCGAGCACGGCAATGATGCGGCCGATCGGCGGACGGCGGCTGTCCGGCGCCTGGGTCAGTTCGCAGACCACCAGCTGGCCGTCGCGCGCGCCACCGATCTGGTCCGGCGGCACCTGTACGTTGCGCTGCACGCGCTTGTCATCGGGCACCACGTAGTTGATGCCCATCTCGACACTGAAACGGCCGATCAGGCGGGTCATGCCGCGCTCAAGCACGCGAGCGATGCTGCCCTCGCGGCGGCCACGGTGGTCGATGCCGGTCACACGGGCCAGCACCTTGTCACCATGCATGACCTTGCGCATTTCATACGGTGGCAGGAACAGGTCGTCGCCACCCTCGACCGGGCGCAGGAAGCCAAATCCTTCCGGGTTGGCGATCACCACGCCGGTGACCAGGTTCAGGGTCTGGATCGGGGCGAAACCGCCACGGCGGTTCTGCACCAGCTGGCCATCACGGACCATGGCACCGAGCCGGCGCGACAGCGCCTCGGCCCGGTCCGGTGCGGTCAGGCCCAAGCGTGCGCCCAGTTCCTCTGCCGTCTGCGGCCCTTCGCAACGCTCCAGCAGGGCCAGGATGGCTTCGCGGCTGGCGATGGGCTGTTCGTACTTCTCGGCTTCGCGGGCGGCATAGGGATCGTCGATCACCTTGCCGGTCGGCGGCAACTTGCGGCCCGGCGCCGGGCCCGGTGCGTCGCTGCTGCGGACCTTGCGGCCACGCGGCGGTGCGCCGCCTTCATTCAATTCGGGGAACCAGCCCGGCAACGGCTTGCCCGGCTTGGTGGTGCGGGCCGTGCCCGCCTTGGCGCCCTTCTTCGGGGCCTGGCCGCGGGAGGTGCTCCCGCCCTTGCTTGGTTTTTTGGTAGTCATCGCCCTACATGGTAGCCGTTGACGGCGTGCAGAACGGGTCAGTGGCCGTCTTGAAGGCCTTGCGTGAAAAATATTCAGGAAGTCGTTGACAGCCTGCGGATTCATCTTCACAATTGCGCCTCTGGAACGCCCAGGTGGCGGAATTGGTAGACGCACTAGTTTCAGGTACTAGCGGGTAAAACCGTGGAGGTTCGAGTCCTCTCCTGGGCACCAACGAAAAAACTCCTCGCTTCGGCGGGGATTTTTTTTGCCTGCAATCCAGCAGCGGGGCCGAATTCCTTTCCGAAGGAAAGGGCTCCGACCCAAGCGATTGAGATGGAGTCAGAGCCCGCTCCGCACGCGAAACGGGGTCCGACACCGGATCCAGAAAAAGTGTTGACACCCCCATAACAACGCCCCATAATCTCGCTCCTCGACGCCCAGGTGGCGGAATTGGTAGACGCACTAGTTTCAGGTACTAGCGGGTAAAACCGTGGAGGTTCGAGTCCTCTCCTGGGCACCACGTCGAGAATGAGAAAAACCCGCGAGAGCGGGTTTTTTCATGCCCGGAATCCGGCATCAGAGCAGCGGCCGCAGCACCAGCTCCAGCCCGAGCAACAGCAGGAAACCCAGGAAGCAGCCCCGGAACACCCGCGCACTGATGCGCTGCCGGATCACCTGCCCCAGCCACATGCCCAGCAATGCCGGCAGCACCGCCAGCGCACTCAGCCCCAGCTGCTGGATGCCGAATGCGCCGTGCAGCACCAGGCCGGCGGTCAGCGAAATCGTTGACACCGTGAACGCCAGCCCCAGCGCCTGCACCAGCTCCTCGCGCTGCAACCCCAGCGACTGCAGGTATGGCACCGCCGGCATCACGAACACGCCGGTGGCGCCGGTCACCACGCCCGACAACGCCCCCACCAGCGGCCCCAGCCAACGCTCGCGCCGCTGCTGCACGCGGAACACCGGCGCAAGCAACGCATAGGCGGCATAGACCACCAATGCCACGCCCAGCGCAACGCGCGACCAAGTGCGATCGACCCGCACCAGCAGCGCCGCCGAGCCCAGCGTCACCACCACCACGGCCAGCATCATCGGCCACAGGCGCCGCACGATGCGGTCCAGTGACGGCCCGGACAACAGCTGCCACGCATTGGTGACGAAGGTGGGAATGAACAGCATCGACGCCGCCGACACCGGCGACAGCGTGCTGCCCAGCAGCCCCATCGCCACCGTCGGCAACCCCATGCCGGTCACGCCCTTGACCACACCGGCCAGCACGAACACCACCACCAGCAGCACGTAGAAGTACATCGATTCATTCATGCCTTCATTGGATCGGCCGGCCGCTCGGCGCACAATGCGGTGTTTCCGGCCTTGCCTTCGGCTGATCCGAAGGCGCAGCCGTTGCGATGAGGGCATCACATGCGGATGGATATCGCCGACCTGCGCCTGTTCCTGGCGATTGCCGAGGCGGGCAGCATCACGGCCGGCGCAGCGCAGGCAAACCTGGCACTGGCGTCGGCCAGCGAACGCCTGCGCACGATCGAAGCCGATGCCGGCACCGCGTTGTTGAACCGGCCCCCCCGCGGCGTCAGCCTGACCGAAGCCGGCGCCGCCCTCGCCCACCATGCACGATTGATCCTGCAGCAGCAGGCGCAGCTGCG
Organism: Stenotrophomonas maltophilia group sp. LNF247; assembly: GCF_054083135.1. Taxonomy (NCBI): domain Bacteria; kingdom Pseudomonadati; phylum Pseudomonadota; class Gammaproteobacteria; order Lysobacterales; family Lysobacteraceae; genus Stenotrophomonas; species Stenotrophomonas maltophilia group sp. LNF247. The sequence goes on along the minus strand of NZ_JBSRQL010000004.1, from coordinate 143,180 downwards.
CGGTGAACTGCAGGCGTTCGCGCACGGCGCGCGCGGCACACTGCATCTGTATGCCAACACCGCAGCACTGACCAACTACCTGCCTTCGCGGCTGGCACCGTGGCTGGCCGAACGCCCGCGCCTGCACGTGGAACTGCTGGAGCGCACCAGCCCCGAAGTAGTGCGTGCGATCAACGCTGGCCAGGCCGAGGCCGGCATCATCAGTGATGCGGTCGACGCTGCCGGCCTGCAGCAGCACGTGGTCGCCGAAGATCCACTGGTGATGCTGCTGCCCGCAGACCATCGCCTCGCATCGCGGCGCAGCCTGGCCTTCGCCGATGTTGCCGGCGAGACCTTCGTCGCGCTGGCCGACGGCAATGCACTGCAGGCCTACATCGAAGACCAGGCGCGCGACATCGGGCGGCGCCTGGACGTGCGCATCCGCATGAAGACCTTCGAAGGGGTGTGCATCATGGTCGGCCACGACATTGGTATCGGCATCGTGCCGCGGACCATCGCCCGCCAGCACCGGCGCAGCACGCATACCGTCGCCGTACCGCTCGCCGATGCGTGGGCACAGCGTCGCCTGTGCGCCTGTTTTGCCGAGTGGGCGCAGTTGTCATCGGCAATGCGCAGCCTGCTGCTTCACCTGGGCGTACAGCCACAGAAAAAGCTGTGAAATGTTGTTGACACATCCTCTGCCGTCCCGCACAATTCATCTCCTGAGTCGCCCAGGTGGCGGAATTGGTAGACGCACTAGTTTCAGGTACTAGCGGGTAAAACCGTGGAGGTTCGAGTCCTCTCCTGGGCACCACGACTCAAGATGATCAAACCCGCGAAAGCGGGTTTTTTCGTTTCCGGGGCCTGGCGAGCGTGGCATCGCAACCGCCACTCGGACTGTCGTATCTCGCACCACCCGGGCGTCGCCTGCGGGTGTATACCTCCTCCCGGCGCGCCGTCACCAGACCTTGAACGCCCCCCTTTTGGGGCGCATTTCACGTTCCCCGTTCAATTCGTACTTTTCCTAGTCGAGATCCACCCGATTCCTTTTCGGTGGGAGGCAGATTTACCGGAGCCGGTTGCAGGTCTATCGACACGACCGGACCAGCGCCCCCCCCTTTCCCCAAAGGACGCCCCAATGCAGCGCAGCATCATCTGCCCTCACTGCCACACCGGCTCGAACCACGGCGTACGCGTATGCGTGGGATGCCAGGCCGAGGTCCACTACGGCGCATCGAAGGAGGCCGTAATGTTCGTCTTTGTCGCCGCCATCATCTGCGGCGCACTGGTCGGCAGCCGATTGCAGGCCACTGCCGGCTGGATCACGTGCGGCGCCGTACTTGTGGCGGGAATGTGGGCCATTTCCCGATTGTTCCGTGATCGGGTGGTGTTCAAGCGCGTCTATCGCACGCGCTGAACCTGCGCCGCTGCACTCCCCCAACGGCAGGGCCCGTGCGACCCACGTTGCACAAACAAAAACCCCGCCTTGCGGCGGGGTCAAAATACAGCACGTGTTTCCAGGGAGTTTTCAGTGCCCACCACCGGCGGCCGCACCCGCACCTGCGCCGAATGGCGGCTTGGCCAGCCACAGGAACGTAATGATCGCCAGGAAGATCCAGCCCAGCAGGAAGAAGATGTCGTTGAAGCCCATCTGCGATGCCTGGTGGTTGATCATGTTGTTCAGTACCGCTGCGCCGTGCTGCAGGTCGCCCTGCCCCATCGCCGTGACCTGGTCCTGCATGCCCGGCTGATAGGCCGAGATATGCTCGGTCAGGTCGGCATGGTGCACCTGGGTGCGCCGCGCCCACAGCCACGTCGTCAGCGACGCCGCGAAGCTGCCGCCCAGCGTACGCAGGAACGTGGCCAGGCCGGAGCCCGCCGCGATCTCGCGCCCATCCAGGTCCGACAGCAGGATCTGCAGCACCGGCATGAAGAACAGCGCGACGCCGATGCCCATGATCAGCTGTACGCCGGCCACGTGCATGTAGTCCACCTGCAGGTTGAAGTTCGAGCGCAGGAAACTGGTCATCGACAGCACGATGAAGGCGATCGTGGCCAGCATGCGCATGTCGAAGCGCGATGCATACTTGCCCACGAACGGGGTCATGATCACCGGCAGGATGCCGATTGGCGCCGTTGCCAGGCCCGCCCAGATCGCGGTGTAGCCCATGTCACGCTGCAGCCACTGCGGGATCAGCAGCGCCACGCTGAAGAACGCTGCGTAGGCCACCACCATCGCCAGCGTGCCGGCGCGGAAGTTGCGGTGCCGGAACAGCTTCAGGTCGACAATCGGATCCTTGTCGGTCAGCTCCCAGATCAGGAACACCGTCAGCGTCACCACGGCCACGCAGGCCAGCACCACGATCTTCATCGACGCGAACCAGTCCTCGTCGTTGCCCAGGTCGAGCACCAGCTGCAGCGCACCGACGCCGATCACGAGGGTGATCAGGCCGACGTAGTCCATCTTCGGCTTCTCGATCTGCTCCGGCCGCCCCTTCAGCTGGTTGCCCACCACCAGCGCAGCGAAGATGCCCAGCGGCACGTTGATCAGGAAGATCCATTCCCAGCTGTAGTTGTCGGTGATCCAGCCACCGAGGATCGGCCCGCAGATCGGCGCAACCACCGTGATCATCGCCAGCAGCGCCAATGCCTGCCCGCGTTTCTCGCGCGGGTAGATCGAAACCAGCAGCGACTGCGTGATCGGGTACATCGGGCCGGCCACGAAGCCCTGCAGTGCACGCGACACGACCAACATGCCCATGCTCTGCGCCAGGCCGCACAGCAGCGAGGTGATGACGAAGGCCAGCGTGGCCCAGACGAACAGCTTGCGTTCGCCGAAGCGGCGGCTGAGCCAGCCGGTCAGCGGCAGCGCGATGGCCGTGCTGACCGCGAACGAGGTGATGACCCAGGTCGCCTGCTGCGAACTGGCGCCGAGATTGCCCGCGATGGTCGGCAGCGAGACGTTGGCGATGGTGGTGTCGAGCACCTGCATGAACGAGGCCATCGCCAGGCCGACAGTGCACAGTGCGACGCTGGGCGGCAGGAACCCGGAGGCCGCACCTGGCGCCGCCGGTGCGCCCGGAGCGCCGGGCGCGGCTGGAGCTTGTGCGGACATGGCGACCTCAGCCCACCTTCGCCTGCTGCTGCGGCAGGTTGCCCTGGATGATCGTGTGGATCACCTCGTCGGCATCATGCAGCTGCTTGGCATACACGTCGGTGTCGAACACCGTGCCCTTGGCCGGAGTGCTCGGCAGCACTTCGCCCTTCTGGTCGCGCAGGCTCACTTCAGCCTTCATCGACAGGCCGATGCGCAGCGGGTGTTCGGCCAGCTGCTTGGCATCGATGGCGATGCGCACCGGCACGCGCTGCACGATCTTGATCCAGTTGCCACTGGCGTTCTGCGCCGGCAGCAGCGAGAACGCCGAGCCGGTGCCCAGGCCCAGGCTCTGGATGCGGCCCTTGTACTTCACGTCGCCGGCGTACAGGTCCGACTTCAGCTCCACTTCCTGGCCCAGGCGCATGTGGCGCAGCTGGGTTTCCTTGAAGTTGGCCTCGACCCACATCTGTTCGGTCGGCACCACGGCCATCAGGGCATTGCCCGGCTGCACGCGCTGGCCGACCTGCACCGAACGACGGGCGACGTAGCCGGAGACCGGCGCGACGATGCCGGCGCGGGCGTTGTTGAGGAAGGCCTGGCGCAGCTGTGCGGCGGCGGCCTGCACGTCCGGCTGGGTGGCGATCACGGTGTCGTCGACCAGCGCGCGGTTGCGCTCGACGGTCTCGCGCGAACCGGCCACGGCCGCTTCGGCCGCGGCCAGCTCGTCGCGGGCGTGGGCCAGTTCTTCGTTGGAGATGGCGCCGGTGGCGGCCAGGTCCTTGCGGCGGGCGTAGTCTTCGCGCACGCGCTTCAGGGTCACCTGGCGGGCGTTCAGGTCCGCCTGCGCGCCTTCCACGCTGCGGTACAGGCCGCGGGTCTGGCGCACGGTCTTGGCCAGGTTGGCTTCGGCCTGCTGCAGCGCCACTGCGGTGTCGGACGGGTCCAGCTGCACCAGCAGCTGGCCGCGCTCCACGCGCATGCCGTCATCGGCGTTGATGGCGACCACGGTACCGGCCACCAGCGGGGTGATCTGTACCTGGTTGCCCTGCACGTAGGCGTCGTCGGTCTCTTCGAACCAACGGCCGAACATGAAGTACCACAGCGCCAGTGCGGCAAGCAGCAGCACGACGATCACGAACAGGCCGCGCAGCAGGTTGCCGCGGCGGTTGGGGGCGGCCGGGGCCGCGGTGTCTTGGGTCTGGCTCATGTCGGAGATCTTCAGGAATGCGAGGAATCGGAATGGGAGGCGATCGGTGCGCGGTCGGCGTCAGTGGGCTGGAAACCACCGCCCAGCGCCTTGCTCAGGCGCACCGAGGACTGCACCTGCTGCGACTGCAGGCCGGCCAGCTGCTGCTGCGACTGCAGCAGGGTGGACTGCGCGGTCAGCACGTCCAGGTAGCTGCCGATGCCGGCGCGGTAGCGCTGCTGGGCCAGGTCGAAGGCAGCGCGTGCGGTGTCCACCGCCTGCTGCTGCGACTGCGCCTGCTGTGCCAGCGAGCGCACCGCGTTGACCTGGTCGGCCACATCACGCAGCGCATCGAGCACGGTCTGGTTGTAGTTGGCCACCGCCAGGTCGTACTGCGCATCGGTATTGGCCAGGTTGGCGCGCAGCTTGCCGCCCTCGAAGATCGGCAGGCTCAGCGCCGGGCCGATATAGGCGAAGGTGGAACTGCTCTTCAGCAGGTCGCCCACATTCGGGGCGACCACGCCGGCCAGCGCGGTCAGGTTGAAGCTCGGGTAGAACCTGGTCTTGGCAACCTTGATCTGCTTGTCGGCCGCTTCAACGCGCCAGCGTGCGGCCACGATGTCGGGGCGGCGGCCAAGCAGTTCGCTGGGCAGCACGCCCGGCAGCTGCAGTGCCACCGGATTCAGCGGCTGCGGGCGCTGGATCGACAGGCCACGGTCCGGGCCCTTGCCGACCAGCGCGGCCAGTGCGGTGCGGGCGGCGTCGATACGCTGCTGGGCGGCCTGCACCTGCTGCTGCGCGGCCGGCACGCGGGCCTCGGCCTGGCGCACCTGCAGATCACTGTCGATGCCGGCGCGGCGGCGCTGGCGGGTCAGCTCAAGTGACTTCTGCGAACGGCTCAGCTCTTCCTCGGCCACGTCGTTGAGCTGCCACGCGTAGGCCAGGTCGGCATAGGCCTGGGTGATGCCAGTGGACAGGTTCAGGCGGGCGGCCTGCGCTTCAACGGTGGCGGCGTGCGCACCGTCCACGGCGGCTTCCCAGGCGGCGCGCTTGCCGCCCCACAGGTCCACGCCGTAGCTGAAGTCGAAGGCGACCTGGCTGCTGCCGGCGTAATGGCCACCGATCTCGCTGCCTGCCATCGACTCAGGCAGGCGCAGGCCGGTGTAGCCACCGGACACCGACAGGCTCGGCAGTTCGTCGGCACGCGCAGTGCCGACCTGGGCCTGGGCCTGGCGCAGGCGCGCGTCGGCGGCGTCCAGGCTCGGGTGGCCGGCCAGGCCCTCGGCGACCAGCGCGTCCAGCTGCGCATCGCCCAGCGCCTTCCACCAGTCCTGCGCCGGGAAGCCGGTGGCGCTCAGGTCGGTGTCGGCCAGGGTGCGTTCGCTGTGCAGGCTGTCCACATCCAGCACGTGGCCCTGCGGATTGAGGCCACGACTGCTGGCACAGGCGCCCAGGGCCAGGGCCAGCGCTGACACCAGCAGCGTGCGCCCGGACCGGCGGAAAGTGAAATGCGGGATCGGGTTCATGGGGTCGTCAAGGAATCGCGGATTCGGGTAAGGAGGGACAGCAGCAGCGTGCGCTCGTCGGTTGAGAGATCACGCAGGGCGTAATCCATCACCGCGTCGCCGCGCAGCTTCAGCCGCGCCCACAACGCGCGGCCTTCATCGGTCAGCACGATCTGCAGCGCACGACGGTCCTGGGCATGCGGTTGGCGACGGACGCAGCCCAGTGCCTCCAGCTTGTCCAGCAGCCGGGTCACGGCGCTGGGCACCTGGTCGATGGCCTGGGCCAGTTCGTTGGCGGTGCACGGCGCCATGTTGGAAAGCACCTTCAACCCGATGTAGTGGGTGAAGCCGATGCCCAGGTCTTCTTCCGCCATGGACGCGTCGAGTTGGCGGACCAGCCCGTCGCGCACCTGGCGCAGCAGCAGGCCGAAGCTGGGAGGAGTGGTTGCAGGACAGATCATGGGGGAGCATTCTCTTCCAAAAAAAATATTTCTCAATGGAAATATTCGATCTGGCATCGAATGCTGTGTTGCAGCAATGGGCTGGATCGGTGAAGGCGCCTACCTTAATGACCTGGTCAGCTGGCCCGGTAGTACAATTCAGCCAATGGATGACACATTTCAGCCAGCGGATATGATGAACAAGGCAGAAATCCCCCCTCCCAAGCGCCTGCTGCGCGACGACGCGCTGGACTGGTTCGAGCGCAACGACGGCCCATCGGTGGTCGCCTACCGCTTCGACAGCCCGCAGGGACTGGTCCGTGAGGTGGACTGGCACCATCACCAGCGCGCGCAACTGATCTACGTGGAGCGTGGCCTGCTGACCACCCGCACCTCGCACGGCACCTGGTCGCTGGCGCCGGGTTCGGCCGGCTGGATGCCGCCGCTGGAGCCGCACACGGTCACCCTCGACGGGCCGCTGCGTGGCTGGGGCATGGCGCTGGCCGCACCCGCCTGTGCCACCCTGCCCGCCGACCCCTGCGTGCTGGGCCTGTCCAAGCTGGCGCAGGCGCTGGCCGAGCGCATCTGCGAATGGCCGCTGGGCTATGACACCACGCCCGAGCGCCAGCACATCATCGAGGTGCTGCTGGACGAGATCCGCACCGCGCCGCGTCAGCGCATGCATCTGCCGATGCCCCACGACCGGCGCCTGCTGAAGATCGCCTCGCAGCTGCTGGCCGACCCGTCCGACGAGCGCAGCCTGGCCGAATGGGCCCACTGGGCCGGCCTGTCGCCGCGCAGCCTGACCCGTCACTTCCGCGACGAGACCACGCTCAGCTTCGCCCAGTGGCGGCAACAGGCCCGCCTGTCCGAGGCGTTGCGCCAGCTGACCGAGGGCCGCAGCGTGGCCGACATCGCCCACGCACTGGGCTTCAGCAGCGCCAGCGCGTTCGTCACCGTGTTCCGCCGCCACTTCGGGCTGCCGCCGGGGCGCTACCTGGCGCGGGCCGGCCACGGCCTGGAAACCGGGCTGGACCCTGCGCGCGGCTTGGCATCCCCCGCCGCATCCGGATAATCACAGGATTGCGAGCGGCGACCGCCGTCGCCGCCTCCCGACATAGGTAACAACGCCGCATGACCGAACTTGCCCGTCCCGTGTTCCACGGATTCGAACAACTGCCGCTGCGCGAGTACGCCGAACGCGCCTACCTCGACTACTCGATGTACGTGGTCCTGGACCGCGCCCTGCCGTTCATCGGCGACGGCCTGAAGCCGGTGCAGCGCCGCATCATCTATTCGATGAGCGAGCTGGGCCTGAATGCCGCGTCCAAGCCGAAGAAGTCCGCGCGCACCGTCGGCGACGTCATCGGCAAGTACCACCCGCACGGCGACAGCGCGTGCTACGAGGCGCTGGTGCTGATGGCACAGCCGTTCTCGTACCGCTACCCGCTGATCGAGGGCCAGGGCAACTTCGGCTCCAGCGACGACCCCAAGTCGTTCGCGGCGATGCGTTACACCGAATCCAAGCTGACCCCGATCGCCGAAGTGCTGCTGGGCGAACTGGGCCAGGGCACCACCGACTGGGCACCGAACTTCGACGGCACCCTGCAGGAACCGACCTGGATGCCGGCGCGGCTCCCGCACCTGCTGCTCAACGGCACCACCGGCATCGCCGTGGGCATGGCCACCGACGTGCCGCCGCACAATCTCAACGAGATCGTCAGTGCGCTGCTGCACCTGCTGGACAACCCCGACGCCACCGTGCGCGACCTGTGCGAACACGTGCAGGGCCCGGACTACCCGTCCAGCGCCGAGATCATCACCGCGGCCAATGACCTGCGCAACATCTACGAGACTGGCAACGGCAGCGTGCGTGCACGCGCGACCTTCACCAAGGAAGCCAGCAACATCGTGATCACGGCGCTGCCGTTCCAGGTGTCGCCGTCGAAGGTGATCGAGCAGATCGCCGCGCAGATGCGCGCCAAGAAGCTGCCGTGGCTGGAGGACATCCGTGATGAATCCGACCACGCCAATCCGGTGCGCGTGGTGCTGGTGCCGCGTTCCAACCGCGTCGACGCCGACCAGTTGATGGGCCACCTGTTCGCCACCACGGACCTGGAGCGCAGCTACCGCGTCAACCTCAACGTGATCGGGCTGGACGGCCGTCCGCAGGTGAAGAACCTGAAGATGCTGCTCAGCGAATGGCTGACCTTCCGCAGCAACACCGTCACCCGCCGCCTGCAGCACCGCCTGCAGAAGGTCGAGCATCGCCTGCACCTGCTGGAAGGCCTGCTGGTCGCCTTCCTCAACCTGGACGAGGTGATCCATATCATCCGTACCGAAGACGAGCCGAAGGCCGCGCTGATCGCGCGCTTCGGCCTGTCCGAGGAACAGGCCGAGTACATCCTGGAAACCAAGCTGAAGCAGCTGGCCCGCCTGGAGGAAATGAAGATCCGCGGCGAGCAGGATGAACTGGCCAAGGAGCGCGAGAAGATCCTCGGCATCCTGGACAGCAAGGCCAAGCTGAAGAAGCTGATCCGCGATGAACTGACCGCCGACGCCAGGAAGTTCGGCGACGCACGCCGTTCGCCGCTGGTGCAGCGCCAGGCGGCGCAGGCCATCGACGAGACCGAGCTGGTGCCGAGCGAACCGATGACCGTGGTGCTGTCGGAGAAGGGCTGGATCCGCGCCGCCAAGGGCCACGACGTCGATGCATCCGCACTGTCGTACCGTGAAGGCGACGGGCTGCAGGGCGCGGTGCGCGCACGCAGCACCCAGCAGGTCGCGTTCCTCGACAGCGAAGGCCGCGCCTACTCGACGCCGGTGCACACCCTGCCCTCCGCGCGTGGCAATGGCGAACCGCTGACCGGCCGCTTCTCGCCGGCACCGGGCACCAGCTTCGTGACCCTGGCCAGCGCCGAACCGGACACCCGCTTCGTGCTGGCTTCCAGCCACGGCTATGGCTTCGTCACCCGCTTCGAGAACCTGATCGGCCGCAACAAGGCCGGCAAGGCGATGCTGAACCTGTCGGCGGGCTCGTCGGTGCTGACCCCGTCGGTGGTCGCCAACGTCGCCACCGACCGCATCGTGGCGGTGACCAGTTCGGGCAACCTGTTGGCGATCGCCGCCAACGACCTGCCGGAACTGGACAAGGGCAAGGGCAACAAGATCATCGAGATCCCGAAGGCCAAGCTCGCCACCGAACGCGTGGTCGCCATCGTGGCGATCAGCCCGGGGCAGACCCTGCAGGTGCGCAGCGGCCAGCGCACCATGGGCCTGAAGTTCAACGAGCTGGATGCCTACCTCGGCGCCCGCGCCACCCGCGGCCACCTGCTGCCGCGCGGCTGGCAGAAGGTGGAAGGGCTGTCGGTGGAGTGAGAGCTGGGGCCCTGCCCCTGGCGGGTGTCAACCTTGGTTGACACGCCTCGCCGGGGATCAGACACGAAAAAGCCGGGGCATTCCCCGGCTTTTTCGTTGTCGGCTGGCGGGCGGTGGAGCAGCTGGCTGGCGAAGGCTGGCTGGCGATGCTCCGGTGCTGGCGGGCGACAGAACGCCGTGCTTCTGGTAGAGCCGATTGCTGGTCGGCTGCTCTTTGCTCTTGGTAGAGCCGACTGTCAGTCGGCTGCTTTACCGAAAAGCGGCCGACCAGCGGTCGGCTCTACCGGAAGGCAGCCGAGCATTGGCTCGGCTCTACAAAAAGCGGTGCCGGTCAGTGCGCCGGGGCGCCGTTGCCGTCGATCTTGCTCAGCTGGTACAGCTCCAGGCCGATGCGCTTGATCAGGCCCAGCTGCTGTTCCAGCCACCAGGCATGGTCTTCCTCGGTGTCCTTCAGCTGCGCCAGCAGGATGTCGCGGCTCACGTAATCGCCCTTCTCCTCGCATAGCTTCATGCCGGCGGCGAGATTGTTCCGAACCGCGTATTCAGTGTCGAGATCCTTCTGCAGCATCTCCTCCACGGTCTTGCCCGGCTCGGTGGCATGCGGGCGCATGTCCGGGTCGCCCCCCAGGAACAGGATCCGGCGCAGCAGCGCATCGGCATGCTGGGTTTCCTCTTCCATCTCGTGGTTCAGGCGTTCGTACAGCGCGAACAGGCCCTGGTCCTCGTAGCGGCGGGAATGGATGAAGTACTGGTCGCGGGCAGCGAGCTCGCCGCGCAGCAGTTCCTTCAGGCAGGCGATGACGTCCGGGTTGCCTTTCATGGGGGGCTCCTGTGAATCGATGCGGCATAGGGTGCCGCATTTCAAAGTACGGTGATCTAATCGGAATCAGTCGCAGTTGCGCCTGCGGCTACAATCGGCCCACGAGTTCGGAAAGGACGTGCGATGCGACGTACATGGCGTTGGGTGCTGGGCATAGTGATCGCCATCGTGCTGATCGCCGCACTGGTCCTGTGGCTCCTGCTGCGGGGCAGCCTGGCCGACCTGGACGGCGAGCATGCCTTGCTGGGGCTGGCCGCGCCGGTCACCATCGAGCGCGATGCGCTGGGCGTGGTCACCATCACCGCCGGCAGCCAGGCCGACGCGATGCGCGCATTGGGCCGCGTGCATGCGCAGGAACGCTATTTCGAGATGGACCTGATGCGCCGTAGCGCCGCCGGCGAACTGTCGGCGCTGTTCGGGCCGAAGGCCATCGACGCCGACAAACGCATGCGCGTGCATCGCCTGCGTGCACGCACCGAAGCGCAGCTGGACGCTGCATTGGGCGACAACGGCGATGCCGTGCGTGCCTACGTGGACGGCGTCAACGAAGGCCTGGCCGATCTCTCCGTGCGCCCGTGGGCCTACCTGCTGCTGCGGCAACCGCCGCAACCGTGGCAGGCCAGCGACAGCGTGCTGACCGGGCTGGCCATGTACGCCGACCTGCAGGACCCCGGCAACCAGACCGAGCTTGCGCTCAGCCGCATCCGCGCAGTGGTACCTCCGGCGCTGTATGCGTTGATTGCCCACGATGGCACCGAATGGGATGCCCCGCTGTTCGGCGAACCCACCGGCAATGCCCCCCTGCCCGATGCCAGCCAGCTGGACCTGCGCACGCTGAAGGGAAAGTCGGGCACAGAACAGGAAGAAGCCGACGTCATCGGCAGCAACAACTTCGCGGTGGCCGGTGCACTCACCGCCGACGGCCGCGCCATCGTTGCCGACGACATGCACCTGGGCCTGCGTGCACCCGGCCTGTGGTTCCGCGTGCGCCTGCGCTACCCCGACCCACAAGCTGCCGGCGGCCAGGTCGACGTCACCGGCTTCTCGCTGCCCGGCCTGCCGGCGGTGATCGTCGGCAGCAACGGGCACGTCGCCTGGGGCTTCACCAACAGCTACATCGACACCGCCGATTACCGCTCGGAACCGGCCAATGCCGAGGTGACCGTGCATGAAGAGCGGATTGCGGTGGCCGGCCAGGCCGACGTGCTGTTCCCGGTACGCGAAACCGCCTGGGGCCCGATCCTGCACGCCCATGCCGATGGCAGCGGTGACGCGCTGCGTTGGGTCGCCCACCTGCCCGGCGCGGTGCGGCTGGACTTCGGTGACCTGGCCCGCGCTGGCGATCTGGACGCTGCACTGAAGTTCGCCGACCGCGCCGGCATCCCCGCGCAGAACCTGGTGGTCGGCGACCGCAGCGGACGCATCGCCTGGCGGCTGATCGGCGCCCGCCCGGATCGCGGTCCGGGCTGCGCGCCGGCCGGCTTCAGTGCCGGCAACAACCAGGACTGTGCGCCGTGGCCGATCCGCAGCGATGCTTCACCGGCATTGATCGATCCTCCCAACCACCGCCTGTGGACCGCCAACGGCCGCGTCCTCGACGGCGAGGCACTGGCCAGCGTCGGCAACGGTGGCTATGACCTGGGAGCACGGGCGCGGCAGATCCGTGACCTGCTGGCGATCCAGGAGCGCTTCGACGAGCACGACCTGCTGGCGATCCAGCTCGACGATCGCGCGGTGTTCCTGCAGCGCTGGTGGGCCCTGCTGCACGACGTCATCGAGCGCAGTGACGACCCTGCACTGAAGCGTTTGAAGGAGGCCAGCCATCAATGGGACGGCCGTGCCTCGGCCAGCTCGGTCAGCTACCGGGTGGTGCGCGAGTTCCGTACGCAGGTGATGACAACACTGTCCAATGCACTGCTGGCACCGGCCAATGCGCAGCTGGGCGATGACTATCTGGAGCCGCGCCTGGCGCAGCTGGAAGGCGTGGCCTGGCCGATGCTGCAGCAGCGTCCGGCCAATCTGCTGCCACCGGCCTTCGACAGCTGGGATGCGCTGCTGATCGACGCCGCACGCCGCACCGAGAGCGAGCTGGCCAGGCAGGGCCCACTGGCCAAGCGCAGCTGGGGCGAACGCAATACGGCGGCGATCTGCCACCCCATCGCACGGGCGCTGCCGGACATCGCCAAACACTGGCTGTGCATGCCGGCCGACCGCCTGCCCGGCGACCGCGACATGCCGCGCGTGCAGACGCCGGGCTTCGGTGCTTCCGAGCGCATGGTGGTTTCGCCCGGGCACGAGGCCGACGGCATCGTGCATATGCCCGGCGGCCAGAGCGGGCACCCGCTGTCGCCGTACTGGGGCGCCGGCCACGAAGACTGGGTGCATGGGCGGCCGACGCCGTTCCTGCCGGGCAAGCCGCAGCACACGATGACGCTGGTGCCGGCACTACCGTTCGACGCTCAGCCCCTGCGCCGCTCGATCAGGTTCAGCAGTGGCCCGGTCATCGCCGTTGTCACCAGCGCCATGATCACCAGCACCGCGAACAGGCGGTCACCGAGCAGGCCAAGTTCGTAACCCAGGTTGAGCACGATCAGCTCCATCAGGCCACGGGTGTTCATCAGTGCACCCAGCCGCCACGCCTCACGGGTGGGCATGCCGGCACTGCGCGCGGCGCTGAAGGTACCCAGCAGCTTGCCGGTCGCGGCCACTGCGATCACCACACCACACAGCACGATGTCGCTGGCCTGCAGCGCGTCGGCGCGCATGCGAAGGCCAGTCATGGCGAAGAACAGCGGCAGCAGCAGGGTCACCGCGAACGGTTCGACGCGGGCCATCAACAGGCCGCGCAGCTGCGCGTTGGACGACACCGCCACGCCCGCAGCGAACGCACCGAACAGCGCGTGGATGCCCAGCATTTCGGTGATCAGGGCACTACCCAGCGACAGCAGCAGGATGCCGAGCAGCCAGCGCCCCTCACGGCCCGGCGCAATCTCCTGGCGAGCGAACCACGGCTTCACCAGCCCCAGCATCAGCACCACGAAGGCGACCACGCACAGCAGATTGAGACTGGCCGGCAGCCAGCCGCTGGCCTGTGCCGCCGCCACGATCAGTGCCAGCAGGCACCATGCGGTGGCATCGCCCAAAGCCGCGCAGGCGATGGCGGTCTGGCCCAGCGGCGTCTGCGTGATGCCACGGTCGGCGAGGATGCGCAGCAGCACCGGGAACGCGGTGATGCTCATCGATATGCCAACGAAAAGCGCGAATGCGGTGAAGCCCACGCCCTGCGGGCCGTGCTGCGGGTACAGCCAGATCGCCAACGCGACGCCGAGCACGAACGGCACCGCGATGCCGGCATGGCTGACCGTGAAGGCGAAACGCCGGCGGCCGCGCAGTGCCGCCAGGTCCAGTTCGGCGCCGGCCACCAGCAGAAACATCAGCACGCCCAGCTGGCTGAGCATGCCCAGAGGGCCCAGCGAACTGGCCGGGAACAGCGCACCCTGCAGCTGCGGCAGCAGGCTGCCGAGCACCAGCGGCCCCATCATCAGGCCGGCGGCCATCTCGCCGATCACCGCCGGCTGCCCCAGCCGCTTCAGCAGCGCACCGGCGCCCTTGGCTACCAGCAACAGCACCAGCAGCTGCAGCAGGAACAGGCCCAGCGGTGACGCCAGATGCCGTGCCCAGCTGCCTTCGGCAGCGACCGTGGTACGCGCAACCGCCTCGGGGGCGGCCGGCCCGGCATAGCGCGCCAGCAGCACGCCGGCCAGCAACGGCACCCCAGCCCAGGCCAGGTAGCGCCATCCCCACTTCGTCGGCGACGGGTGCCCCCCGCGCTGTGCGTCCATGAACATTCCCCAATGCGCAGGGGGCGATCATACAAAAAGGGGACGGAGGGGATTAAGTCGTTTGTGCCCGCCGGGCATGGCCCGGCGCTACCATCGCTCGGTAGCACCGGGCCGTGCCCGGCGGAAGCATTACGCCAGTGCCTGCTCGTGCACGCCGGCGATCGCGCGGCCCGAGGGATCTGCAGCCGCGGCGAAGCTGGCGTCCCAGGCAATGGCCGCGGGCGACGAACAGGCGATGGACTTGCCACCCGGCACGGTCTCTGCGGCTGCGCGGCTGGGGAAGAACTGCTCGAACAGGTGGCGGTAGTAGTACGCCTCCTTGGTCTGTGGCGGGTTGTGCGGGAAGCGCTTGTCGGCCGCAGCCAGTACACGGTCGCTCACCTGCGCCTCGGCATGTGCCTTCAGCCCGTCGATCCAGCCGTAGCCGACGCCATCGCTGAACTGTTCCTTCTGCCGCCACAGGATGCTGTCCGGCAGGTAGCCGTCGAACGCCTCGCGCAGCACCGCCTTTTCGATGCGGCGACCGCCAAAGCCGGCGCCCACCATCTTGTGCGCGGCATCGAAGCGCATCGCCACGTCGAGGAATTCGCGGTCGAGGAACGGCACGCGTGGCTCCACGCCCCAGGCCATCATCGACTTGTTGGCACGCAGGCAGTCGTAGTTGTGCAGCGCGTCGAGCTTGCGCACCAGCTCCTCGTGGAATTCACGCGCATCCGGCGCCTTGTGGAAATACAGGTAGCCACCAAAGATCTCGTCGCTGCCCTCGCCGGAGAGCACCATCTTCACCCCCATCGCCTTGATCCGCCGCGCCAGCAGGAACATCGGCGTCGAGGCGCGGATGGTGGTGACGTCGTAGGTTTCGATGTGGCGGATCACTTCCGGCAACGCATCGAGGCCTTCCTCGAAGGTGTACTCGAAGCCGTGATGCACGGTACCCAGCGCTTCGGCAGCAATGGCAGCGGCAGCCAGATCGGGCGAGCCCCTCAAGCCGATCGCGAACGAATGCAGGCGCGGCCACCAGGCTTCGGTCTGCCCGCCATCCTCGATGCGGCGACGTGCATAGCGCGCAGCCACCGCCGCCACCAGCGACGAGTCCAGGCCACCGGACAGCAGCACGCCGTATGGCACGTCGCTCATCAACTGGCGTTCCACCGCATGCTCGAAGGCCTGGCGCAGTTCGGCCAGATCGGCCTGGCGCCCCTGCACGTCAGCGTAGGCGCGCCACGACTGCTGGTAGTAGCGCACCAGCTCGCCACTGGCGCTGTCGAAATAGTGGCCCGGCGGGAACTGCGCGACATCGGCACAGGTATCGACCAGCGCCTTCATTTCCGAGGCCACGCGCAGGCGGCCCTGGGCATCGTGGCCCCAGTACAACGGCACCACGCCGATCGGATCGCGCGCCACCAGCACGCGGCCGGCATCACGGTCCCACAGCGCGAAGGCGAAGATGCCGTTGAGCTGCTCCAGCCACTGCGCCGGCGATCCGCCTTGGCGGTAAAGCGCGTTGATCACCTCGCAGTCCGAACCCGTCTGGAAGTCGTAGGCGGTGGTCAGCGTGGCCTTCAACTGCTGGTGGTTGTAGATCTCGCCGTTCACCGCCAGCGCCAGCTGGCCATCGGCCGACAGCAGCGGCTGCGAGCCACCGGCCGGGTCGACGATGGCCAGCCGCTCGTGGACCAGCAGCGCACCTTCGTCAAGATACACGCCGCTCCAGTCCGGGCCGCGGTGGCGCTGGCGCTGCGACAGTTCCAGCGCATGGCGGCGCAGAGCCGGAAGATCGTCACCGGCCTGCAGGCCGAAGATTCCGAATATCGAACACATGGGGGGAGCTCCTGTTGGGGGAATTTCACGGGTGGGAGGGTGTTCGACCGGCCATCCAGGCCCGGGTGGGGCTGCGCCCGGGCACAAAAAAACCCGCATCGACCGATGCGGGTTTTCTGGTGTCCGGGCGTGTGTTGCTGTCTATCTACCCAGGGCGCAGTCCCGCATCGGCCGCGCACGATTATTCGCGCGCAGATTATTGCGGTTGTTGCTATTGACGGCGGTGGCCAGGCGGATCGACATGGCATCGACCCTACCCCGGATTCCGGCGCTGCGCAACCGTTGCATTGGCAACCAGGTGAAGGTGTGCCGACCAACGGTCGGCACCCAGCAGTCGGCACTCACAGGGGGAGCGCCGGGCCGTGCCCGGCGCCATGCCTCACGCCAGCAGCCGTTCCACCAGGCGCTGGTAAAGCCCCGGCAACGCTTCCAGATCATCCACGCGCACGTTCTCATCCACCTGGTGGATGCTGGCGTTGACTGGCCCCACTTCGATGCACTGCGCACCCAGCGGCGCGATGAAGCGTGCATCGGAGGTGCCGCCACCGGTGCTTTCCTCAGGGGCACGACCGATGTGCTCGGCCAGCACCGCGCGTGCGGTGGCGCGCAGCGTGCCTTCCGGGGTGTAGAACGGCTCGCCACTGCGATGCCACTTCAGCGCGTACTGCAGGCCGTGCCGGTCCAGCAGCGCGGTGATCTCCGTTTCCAGCTTCGGCGCATCCCAGTGCGGGTTGTAGCGGATGTTGAAATCGACCTCCAGCTCCCCGGGAATCACGTTGTTGGCGCCGGTGCCGGCACGGATGTTGGAGATCTGCAGGCTGGTCGGCGGGAAACTCTCGTACCCCTCGTCCCAGCGCCGCGCACTCAGTTCGGCCAGGGCCGGAGCCGCCTGGTGGATCGGGTTGCGTGCCTTTTCCGGATACGCCACGTGGCCCTGCACGCCCTGCACGCGCAGCTTGGCCGACAGGCTGCCACGACGCCCGACGCGCAGCAGGTCGCCCAGCGCTGCTGTCGATGATGGCTCGCCGGTAATGCACCAGTCGATGCGCTGGCCGCGCTCGGCGAACAGGCGCGCGACGTGGCGCACGCCATCGATCGCGTCGCCTTCCTCGTCGCTGGTCAGCAGCACCGCCAGCGTGCCGGGGTGATCGGGATGCGCGGCGACGAACTGCTCGGCGGCCACCACGAACGCGGCCACGCTGCCCTTCATGTCGGCGGCGCCACGGCCATACAGCACGCCATCGCGGATCTGCGGCGTGAACGGATCGCTGGTCCAGGCCTCGCGCGGGCCGGTGGGCACCACGTCGGTATGGCCCAGCAGCACCAGCACCGGCGCACCCTGGCCGTGGGTCGCCCACAGGTTGTCGACCTCACCCAGACGCAGCTGGTCACAGTGGAACCCTGCCTGCTTCAACCGCGCCGCCAGCAGTGCCTGGCAGCCGGCGTCGTCCGGGGTAACCGAGGGGCGCGCGATCAGCTCGCAGGCCAGGTCGAGGACGGCACTCATGACTGGCCCACGCCGAAGCGGGCCTTGAAGCCGTTGTCACTGAAACCCTGGCTGGCCTTGCCGTCGGCCGTGACCACCAGCGGGCGCTTGATCAGCTGCGGGTACTCGCGCAGCAGCAGCTTCCATTCGGCCTCGGAGTCTGCGGCCTTGCGGTTGTCCGGCAGCTGCCGCCAGGTGGTGGAGGACTTGTTCACCATCGCCGCCAGCCCCCCCAGCTGCGCGGCCCATTCCAGCAGCGTTTCCGGGCTGGGCTTGTTGTCGCGGTAGTCGACGAAGGTGTACGGCACGCCGAAGCGGTCCAGCCACTTGGTCGCCTTCTTGCAGGTATCGCAGTTCTTCAAACCGTAGACAGTGGTGCTCATGGCCATCTGTGATGCTGGAAAACAGAGGGCCAGAATCTCACAACAGGCGCTCGGACACGACCCGGAACGGCGCGGCACGGTGGGTCGCCTGCCACAGCGCGGCGCACGCGGCAGGCGCGGCAGCATCCGCCCGAACAGGACGTCGGGAGGATGCCGGTAGCTCGCGTACTGCGCCGGATCCTCCGGCGCAGTCACCTTCAGTCGGCCAGGCCGCGCAGCAGGTCGTTGACGCTGGTCTTGCTGCGGGTCCTGGCATCGACCTGCTTGACGATCACCGCGCAGTACAGCGAATGGGTACCGTCCTTGCTCGGCAGCGAGCCGGACACCACCACGCTGTACGGCGGGATGTAGCCGTAGCTGATCTCACCGGTGGCGCGGTTGTAGATGCGGGTGCTCTGGCTGAGGAACACGCCCATGCCGATCACGCTGTGGTGGCCGACCACCACACCCTCAACCACTTCCGAGCGGGCACCGATGAAGCAATGGTCCTCGATGATGGTCGGGCTGGCCTGCAGCGGCTCCAGCACGCCACCGATGCCGGCACCGCCGGACAGATGACAGTGCTGGCCGATCTGCGCGCAGGAACCGACCGTGGCCCAGGTGTCCACCATGGTGCCTTCGCCGACATAGGCGCCGATGTTGGTGAAGCTCGGCATCAGCACCACATCCTTGCCGAAATACGTGCCACGGCGAGCAATCGCGCCCGGCACCACGCGCACGCCGCCTCGGCGGAACTTCGCTTCGTCATAGCCGGCGAAGCGCGATTCGACCTTGTCCCAGAACGGTGCCGGGCGTGCATCGACCACCGCCATGTCGTTGACACGGAAATACAGCAGCACCGCCTTCTTCAGCCACTCGTTGACCTTCCAGCCGCCCTGGCCGTCCGGCTCGGCGACGCGGAATTCACCGCTCTCCAGGCCGTCGATCACACGGTTGACCAGCGGCCTGGTCGAGCCTTCCAGTTCGTGCAGGGTCAGCGTGGCGCGGCGTTCGAAGGCACTTTCGATGCCGAACTTCAGTTCTTCCACGCCCGGCGCGGCCGGCTTGCGCAGCGACTTGCGGGCGATGGTTTCGGCGCGTGCGGCTTCTGCGCTCTTGGCCGGGGCCTTCTTCGGTGCCGCCACCTTCTTCGCCGGCGCCTTCACCATCGCGGCTTTCTTCGGCGCGGCAGCCTTCTTCGCGGCCGGCACGGCGGCAGTTTTCTTGGCCGCTGCGCTCTTGGCGGTGGCAGCAGTCTTCTTAACAGGCTTGGTGGCCATCAGGCGGGGTCTCCGGCGTTTCGATCAGGGTCCAGGCAGGCCAGCATCGCGTCATGCAGCTGCTGCCGGGCAGGTTCAGTCAGGGGGAGGTCGTGTTCGTCACTGATCACGAAGGTGTCTTCGGCGCGTTCGCCGAATGTCGCAATGCGCGCATCATGCACGCGCAGGCCCTGGTTGCGCAGCACGAACGCCACATCGGCCAGCAGGCCGGGACGGTCGGGGGCGACCAGGGCAAAACGGGTTGCGCCCGGTTCATCGCGGAATTCGATGCGCGGCGCAAAACGGAAATGACGCAGCTGCCGCGGCACCACCCGGCGTGACGGCCGAAGCCGCGCAAGGTCGCCACTCAGGGCCTCGCGCAGCGCCGCTTCCAGATTGGCACTGTTGCCATCGGCAAACGTGTCGGCCGGGTTCACTTCGAAGGTATCGAAGATGGTGTCGGCCGGGCCGTCCAGCACGCGTGCACGGTGGATCCCGTAGCCCTTGCGGTCCAGGGTCATCACGATCGCGGCGAACAGGCCGTCGCGGTCGGGCGAGTGCACGAACACTTCCAGCGCGGGGTCGTCGACACTGATCCGGCGGACCTTGACCAGGGTCTGGCCCTGCTTCACCGGCACCAGCGCAGCGGCCTGCCAGGCCAGCTGCTCGGGGCGCAGGCGGATGAAGCCCTCATCGGGCATCACCGCGAACTGGCGGTCGATGGTGGCATCGTCGTAACCCTGCTCGCGCACCAGTGCGCGCACGCTGTCACGCGCCTCGGCCACACGCTCGGCGGCGGGCACCGGATGCTCCAGCCCTTCGCGCAACGCGCGCCGGGTGGCGAAGTAAAGGTCGGCCAGCAGGCGATCCTTCCAGGCGTTCCACAGTTTCGGGCTGGTGCCGGCAATATCGGCACAGGTCAGCAGATACAGGTAGTCCAGGCGGTCGCGGCTGCCGACCAGGGTGGCGAAGCGATGGATCACCACCGGGTCGGCAATGTCCTGCTTCTGCGCGGTCACCGACATGCGCAGGTGCTGTTCGACCAGCCAGGCGACCAGTTCGGTATCGGTGCCACTGAGCGCATGTGCCTGGCAGAACGCGCGCGCGTCCACCGCACCCAGCTCGGAGTGGTCGCCGCCGCGGCCCTTGGCAATGTCATGGAACAGGCCGGCCAGCAGCAGCAGCTCCGGCTTGCGCAGGCGCGGCCACACTTCGTGCGCGATCGAGAAGCGCTCGTCGGCACGGCTGCTGGCGAACAGGCCGATGTTGCGCAGGACCATCAGCGTGTGCTGGTCGACGGTGTAGACATGGAACAGGTCGAACTGCATGCGCCCGCTGACTTGGGCGAACGCGGGAATCCACTGGCCAAGCACGCCCAGCCGCGCCATGCGCGAAAGCGTGTCGACCGGGCGCTGGCCACGCAGCAGGGCAAGGAAGTGCTCGCGTGCGTCGGCGTCGGCCTGGTCATAGGCCGGCAGCAGCGGCAGCGACTCGGCCAGTGCACGCGCGGTCAGCGAGTGCAGGCCGCGCACCTGCGGGTTGTTGGCCCAGCTGGAAAACAGCGCGAACACTTGGCCAATGTCGCCCTGCGGCCAGTCGGCCTCGTTGGCGGCCAGGTAGCCACGACGCAGGGAAAAGCCCACGGTCAGCGGCTCCGGCTGCGCCTCGCCGTCGAACTGCTCCTCGAAGCGCTGCAGCAGGCGGTCGCTGATCCGCCGCACCACCAGCGCGGCGCGGTAGAAGCCCTGCATCATTTTCTCGACACCGAGGCTCTCGGCGTCGTCTTCGAAGCCCAGGCGCGCGGCGAGGGTCTTCTGGTAATCGAAACGCAGGCGCTCTTCCGGGCGACGTGCTACCAGGTGCAGGCCAAACCTCAGTCGCGCCAGCACGGCACGTTCGCGCTTGAGCGCCGCGGCTTCGTCGGCACCCAGATGGCCGAGCCCGACCAGGGCTTCCAGGTCGCGCACGCCGAACGCGCGCAGTGCCATCCAGCCCAGCGTGTTGAGATCGCGCAGGCCACCGGGGCCATCCTTCAGGTCCGGCTCCAGGTTGTCGGCGGTATCACCGAAGCGCTGGTGACGGTTGCGCAGCTCTTCCAGCTTGGCCAGGAAGAAAGTGCGTGCCGGCCACAGTTCGCGATCGTCGATGGCCTCGCGCAGCGCGCGGCGGGCGGCGTCATCGGCCAGGATCGGACGCGCCTCGATCAGCGCGGTCAGCACGGTCTGGTCAGCCGCCGCCTCGCGGCACTGCAATGCAGAACGCACCGCATGGCTGACCGCCAACCCGCAGTCCCACAGCAGCGCGAACAGCCGCGCCAGGGCCGCTTCGTGCGCCAGTTGCGCCGGCGGATCGCCGAACACCAGCAGGTCGATGTCCGATCGCGGGAACAGTTCACCGCGGCCATAGCCGCCCACCGCGAACAGCGACAGGCCGCTGCCGGCCGGCAGGCAACGCTGCCACGCCAGGCGGATCAAGTGGTCGGCAGCGCGCGCACGCAACGCCAGCAGGCGCTCGATGTTGTCGCCCTGGTCGAAGCGGCGGTACAGGCGTGCGTCGGCCTGCTGCAGCGCCTGCCGCGCCGCAGCGGCCCAGTCCGGGTCGTTGAGCGACGCGGCCGGCGTGTCCAGCAGCGAACTCGCCGGCAGCATCGTCAGGAAACCTGCGACTCGCCCGGCGACAGGGTCAGCACGTCGACGCCGGTCTCGGTGACCGCGACCATGTGCTCCCACTGCGCCGACAGCTTGCGGTCCTTGGTCACCACGGTCCAGCCATCCGGCAGCACCTTGTTGTAGCGGGTGCCCTCGTTGATCATCGGTTCGATGGTGAAGGTCATGCCCGGCTGCAGCACCAGGCCCTGGCCCGGGCGGCCGTAATGCACCACCTGCGGCTCATCGTGGTAGACCTTGCCGATGCCGTGGCCGCAGTACTCGCGCACCACGCTGAAACGCTCGCCTTCGGCATAGCTCTGGATGGCATGGCCAATGTCGCCCAGGGTGGCGCCCGGACGCACGGCGCGGATGCCGCGCCACATGGCTTCGTAGGTGGTTTCCACCAGGCGGCGGGCCATCACCGACGGCGTGCCGACGAAGTACATGCGACTGGTGTCGCCGTGCCAACCGTCCTTGATGACGGTGACATCGATATTGATGATGTCGCCATCCTTGAGCACCTTCCCTTCACTGGGGATGCCGTGGCAGATGACATTGTTGACCGAGGTGCACACGGTCTTCGGGAAGCCGCGGTAGCCGACGTTGGCCGGAATGGCGCCCTGCACGTTGACGATGTGGTCGTGGCAGATGCGGTCCAGCTCCTCGGTGGTGACACCGGGCTTGACGTGGGGGGTGACGATGTCCAGCACTTCGCTGGCCAAGCGGCCGGCGATGCGCATCATCTCGATTTCCTGCGGGGTTTTCAGATTCACGCTCATGGCACCCATTATCGCCGATCCGGCCGCAATCTGAACGAACGCCACCCAACTGGCATTCCGGGCCATGCACCGGGCCATGCACGCTTTCGGCAAGGAAAATGAAAGCGTGATGCCCTCCACCCTTTCGCCCGCCTGTTTATCACGGATTACAGACACTTACGCCACCTAAGCTGGGGTCACCGTCGCCGAAGCGGTGCCGATCGTGCCGCCTTCGCCTTGTTCAACGGACCTTCGGGTCAGGGAGGTTGTCCATGCGATCCGCGCTTCGTTCTCCGCTTGCCTGGGCCTTCGCCGGCCTCCTGCTGTCCAGCCCGGCCCTGGCCGCAGATACCACCACCTTCAACGTCACGCTGGTGGTCACCAAGGCCTGCACCATCACGGCCGCGGCCGCTACCAACGTCGACTTCGGCACGGCGGCGTCGACCACCGCCACGCCCACCCTCGGCCAGGGCACGGTCACCGCGCAGTGTTCGGCGCTGACGCCGTACACGATCGCGCTGAATGCGGGCGCCAACGCGGGCACCGCCAACGACGTCACCACGCGGCGCATGAAGAACACCAATGCCGCCGTGACCGCCAACAACTATGTCGGCTACCAGCTCTACCAGGATGCCGCGCATACCCTGGTCTGGGGATCCACAACCGGCACCAATACCCAGGCCGGCATCGGCACCGGCCTGGCCGTGCCGTACGTCGTCTACGGCCAGATCCTGAACCTGAGCACCAACAACCCGGCCACCGGCAGCTACCTGGATACGGTTACCGCCACGATCACCTATTGATGGAGCACGCCCGCATGGCCGGACTCCGCCCGTGGCGCGCCACCGGCGTGGCGCTGCTCGCCCTGTGCCTGCTGGCCACCGCCACCGCCGGCGCCACCAGCCTGCAGGTCGCGCCGACCAGCCTGCAGCTGGAGGCGCGCCAGCGTGCGGCTGAGCTATGGCTGACCAATAGCGGCACCGCGCCGGTGAAGCTGCAGGTGCGCGTGTTCCGCTGGGTGCAGCAGGACGGCCAGGAACGGCTGCTGCCCACCGATGAGCTGATGGCCACACCGCCCATGCAGGAACTGGCTGCGGGCCAGCAGCAACTGGTGCGGGTGATGCGTCCGGACAACGAGCCACCGCCTGCACAACGGCACTACCGATTGATCGTGGACCAGATCCCGGACCTGGCCACGCGTGCCGAGGGCATGCAGTTCGTCCTGCGCTATTCGATCCCCGTGTTCGTGCAGCCTTCGGCCGGCGCCCTCGCCCCACAGTTGCAGGCTCGCCTGGTGACACTGGCGGATGGCCGCAATGGCGTGGAGGTGGCCAATACGGGTGACAGCTACGCGCAGATCGCCGATCTTGCGCTGGGCAGCGCCACGCGTCCGCGCATCGTCCATCCCGGATTGCTGGGCTACGTGCTGCCGGGCCAGGTGATGCGCTGGCCGATCGAGCGCGTGGCGATCGACCGCGACAACGACCAGATCACGGCCAAGCTCAATGGCGAGTCGGAACAGACGCCACTGTCGCCCCCACCGGCTCGCTGAGGCCTTGATGGGCGCGTTGCTGGCTGCCCTGGCTCCCGCGGCGACCGAGGCCGCCGATGCGTCCGGCGCGGCCGTTGATGTCTCCGGCGTGTCGGCCGATGCCACCCTGCCGCCCCCGACCCCACTGACCGCCAGCCAGACGCTGTACCTGGATGTGTCGCTCAACAGCACGCCACGCGGCCTGCTGCCGTTCATCGAGAACCGCGGCCGGCTTCAGGCCAGCCCCCAGGTGTTGCGCCAGCTCGGCTTCAATGCCAGCGGCGAGGTACCGGTCTACCTGGACCAGATCAGTGGCGCGGTGGTGCGCTACGACGCGCACATGCAGACCCTGGCGCTGGATGTGCCGCTGGACCAGCTGACCCTGCCGACCACGGTGCTCAGCCGGCCGCAGGCGCGTGCGCCGACTGGCACTGCCTCGCCGGGCGTGCTGCTCAACTACGACGTATACGGCAGCCGGGTGGACACGCTCGGCAACCTCAGCCTGAGCTCGGAGCTGCGCGTGTTCGGCATCGGCAACGGGACTTTTGAGAACACCGCCATCAGCCGCCGCTACCAGCAACCCGGTGATCGCCGTTGGCGCGGCGAAAGCGTGCGCCTGGACACCCGCTGGAGCCTGGACTTCCCCGACAGCGCAACGACGCTGGAGGTCGGCGACTTCTACAGCGGCTTCGTCGACTGGACCCGGCCAGTGCGCCTGGGTGGCGTGCAGATCGGTCGCAACTACGGGCTGCAGCCCTATCGCGTACTGACGCCCACGCCGAGCTTCCTCGGCCAGGCCGTGGTGCCCTCCACGGTCGAGCTGTACGTGGATGGCCTGCGCCAGTACAGCGGACAGGTCCCGGTCGGTCCCTTCCAGCTGGCGGCACAGCCTGGTATCAGCGGCACCGGCAATGCGCAGGTGGTGGTAACCGATGCGTTCGGCCGCATGCAGACACTGGATTTCAGTTTCTATGGCACCCAGCAACTGCTGGCCAAGGGCCTTTCGGACTGGTCGGTCGGCGTCGGCCAGCTGCGCGAGGACTTCGGCCAGCGCTCCTTCGGCTACGACGATCGCACGGTGGCCAGTGCCAGCTGGCGCGGCGGCATCAGCGATGCCTTCACTGGCGAGGCGCATGCCGAAGGCGGCGGCGGCCTGGCCCAGGCCGGCATCGGCGGCTGGTGGCTGCTCGGCGCTGCCGGCGTGTTCAATGCGGCCTATGCACGCAGTGATTACCACGGCCTGCAGGGCGGGCAATGGGCGCTGGGCTACAGCTGGAACAACCGCCGCTTCAACGTCAATCTGCGCAGCGTGCGCAGCCACGGCGACTACCGCGACCTGGGCGCACTGCAGGGCAACCTGCCACCGAGCATCAGCGAGCAGGCCACCCTCGGCCTGGACCTGCTGCGGCTGGGCACGCTCAGCGCAAGCTACCTGCGCCTGCGCTACCCCGACGGCGACGACAACCGCTACGCCAGCCTGTTCTGGTCGCGCAGCTGGAGCCAGCGCTGGTCGGCCTACCTGTCGCTGAACCAGAACCTGGACCAGAGCGACGACCGCAGCATCTACCTGTCGCTGACCGCCAGTCTGGGCAACAACCGCCAGGCCAGCCTCTCGAGCCAACGCAACGGCGACAGCCAGAGCTGGGTCGCGGACGTGACCCAGCCGGTGCCCGGCGATGGCAGTGCCGGCGGCGTCGGCTGGCGCGCACAGCTGCGCCATGGCGAGGACGGCAATGGCGGCCTGGCCGAGGTCGGCATCCTCAACGATACCGGCCGCTATTCGTTCGGCGCCTCGCGCCAGGGCGGGCTGAACTATGCCTACGCCAGCGCCAGCGGCAGCGTGGTGTGGATGGGTGGCCACACCTTCGCCACGCGCGAAGTGTCGGACGCGTTCGCGGTGATCAGCACCAGTGGCGTCGGCGGCGTGCCGGTGCGGCTGGAAAACCGCCTGATCGGCGTCACCGATGATCGCGGCCTGCTGCTGGTCAGCCCGTTGCTGTCCTGGCAGCGCAACCGGGTCTCGATCGACACCCTGGACCTGCCCGAGGACATGCGTGCCGACCGCATCGAGAATTGGGTGACCCCGCGCCAGCGCGCCGGCACCCGGATTGCCTTCGAGCTGCGCTCGCGACCGTCGCTGAGCCTGACCCTGCTGGCAATGGACGGGCAGCCGCTGGAGGTGGGCAGCGAGGTGCAGCTGCCCGATGGCCGCCAGGCCACGGTCGGCTATGACGGCCTGCTGTACCTGGAAGACGTTGCCGCCGGCAGCGTGCTGTACGTCACCACCAGCCGCGGCCCCTGCCGGGTGAAGGTCCCCGACCCGCCCAGGGTGGTGGCGACCGGCGCGCGGCCGAAACCGGCGCCGCTGCAGTGCATTCCGGAGGTGGCGCCATGAGGACGTTGCTGCTCGGCCTGCTGCTGTTCGCTGGCCTGCTGGCGGCAGCACCGGCCCGCGCCGTCGCGGTCTGCACCGCGATCGCCAATCCAACGCTGCCGTTCGGCAACATCAACAGCAATGCGCCTGGCCCGAGCACGGCCAACCTCAACATCACGGTGACATGCACCACCGCCGCGCTGAGCGCGCTGGCCACAACCGGTGTGCGCGTCTGCGTCGGCATCGGCGCAGGCAGTGGTGGCGGCAGCAGTTCAAGCTGGCGGACGATGAAGACCAGCAGCAGCGACAGCATTAACTTCCAGCTCTACAACTCCTCGGACTTCAGCCAGGTGACGGGGTTGGTCCCGCGCGGCACGCCCCCGGCACAGGAACTGACCATGACCTACAGCGTGCCGCTGGTCGCCGGCGGCAGCGGTGCGCAGTCCGTGCAGCTGTTCGGGCAGATTCCGGCCAACCAGATCCTGGCCTCCGGGGCCTACAGCAGCACCTTCAGCGGCGCCGACGTGGTGTTGACCTGGGCCTGGAACGAGGTCCTGCTCGGCAATGCCACAGTGCCCGCCACCTGCAACGGCGGCGCCACCGGCACCAACAGCGCAAGCGCAGCCTTCAGTTTCACCGCCACCGCCAATGTGCTGCCGCAATGCGGCAGCTACGTCACCACCGACATGAACTTCGGCAACGTCACCGGCGGCATTCCCGCCAACATCGACCGGACCGCCACGCTGACACTGACCTGCCTGAAGAACACCGCCTTCCAGGTCGGACTCAACAACGGCCGGAACAACCCTGCCGCGACCAGCATCCGGCGCATGGCCACCACCATCGGCGGCAGTACCTACTACCTTCCCTACGAGCTGTACCGGGACTCGGCTCGGAGCCTGCGCTGGGGCAATACGTTGACTGTCGACACGGCCAGCGGCACCGGCACCGGCAGCGCACAGCAGCTGACCATCTACGGCCGGGTGCCGCCGGTCACCGGCCAGCCCCCGGCTGGTACCTACAACGACCTGGTGACGGTGACGATCACCTATTGACCGGCGTGCCGACCAACGGTCGGCACCCACCGGACGAAGGCCGTGCCGAGCGCCGGCTCGGCGCTACAGTTCCGGCACATCCCGCCGATACCGCGCAGCAAGTCTTTCAGCATGGTGGATGGCAGGTGGTTCGCACATTTTCGATCGCGGCGATGCTGGTCGCCAGTACGCCGGCCTTGGCCGAACCCAGCAGCTCCCTGCAGATCCGGCTGACCGTGGTCGACTCCTGCAGCGACGACACCGGTGGCGCGCGCTGTACGGCGCCGCACCAGCGCAGCGATACACCCCAGCTGCCATCCCAGGTGCGCGAGCTCGCACCACCGGCGACGGACGAGAACGCAACACCCGCCGTGACCCTCATCTACTGATGCGCGCGCTGCTGATCCTGCTTGCACTGCTGGCGCAGCCGGCTGCGGCGCTTGAGGTGTTGCCTACCACCCTGCAGCTGCCGGCCGAAGGCGGCCGCGCCGAGCTGTGGCTACGCAATCCCGGGCCCGGCCGCTGGCAGGGCCACGTGCAGGTGCTGGCCTGGGATCAGCAGCTGGACGCCGAACGACTGCAGCCCAGCGACCAGATCCGGGTCAGCCCGACGCGGCTGGATCTCGCCCCGGGCGGTACGCAGCGCGTCTGGCTGCTGCCACGCGATCCGGCCGCGGCAATGGGTGAACAGGCCTACAGGATCGTGCTGACGCCGGCGCTGGCAGGGCTGCCGCGCTACTCGCTACCGCTGTTCCGGGGCGCCGCGGCGCCAGTGCTGCACGCCCGCCTGCAGGGTCGGATCGAGGCCCTGGGGTCGCAGCCTGTGTTGCGACTCAGCAACTGCGGTACGCTGCACGGCCGCCTGCACGACCTGCGCTTCATCGCGGCGGACGGCCAATCGACAGTGCTGGTGGGCGGGCTGGCCGGCTACATCCTCGCCGGCCATGAACGACGCTGGCCCCTGCCCGCCCGCGCGGACAGTTACGCAGGTGGCCGCTTCCGGGCACGCCTGCAGGACGGCCGCGAGGTCGATCTGGCCGCATCTGACCCCGCAATTGCAGCGAGCGCCCGCAGCGGGCTATAATCGTCCGGATTCCTGCCGCCTGCGTGCGCGGGAACCCGTCCACACCGGACGTCACCGGTGAATCCACACCTGCTGCCCCCATCCGTGCCGGGGTGCTCCGCAAGGAGTTCGGCCACGGAGGCAACAGGGAAGCCCAACCCCGGAACCGATCGCGCTTCCACGCGTCCCGCATACCTATTCCCGCGGGCGGAATCGCTGGTTCCATATCAGGAGTATTGCAATGCCCCAGGTCACCATGCGTCAGATGCTGGAAGCCGGCGTCCACTTCGGCCACCAGACCCGCTACTGGAACCCCAAGATGGCTCCGTACATCTTCGGCGCCCGCGGCAAGATCCACATCATCAACCTGGAAAAGACCGTCCCGCTGTTCAATGACGCGATGAACTTCATCTCGTCGGTTGCCCAGAAGCGCGGCACCGTCCTGTTCCTGGGCACCAAGCGCAGCGCCCGCGAAACCATCAAGGAAGAAGCCGAGCGTTGCGGCATGCCGTTCATGAACCAGCGCTGGCTGGGCGGCACCCTGACCAATTTCCGTACCGTCAAGCAGTCGGTTGCCCGCCTGAAGGAACTGGAAGCCGGTGAAACCGACGGCACCTTCGAGAAGCTGGTCAAGCACGAAGTGCTGGGCCTGCGTCGCGAGCGCGACAAGCTGGAAGCCTCGCTGGGCGGCATCAAGGACATGAACCGCCTGCCGGACGCGATCTTCGTGATCGACATCGGCCACGAAGACATCGCGATCAAGGAAGCCAAGAAGCTGGGCATCCCGGTCATCGCCGTGGTCGACACCAACTACAACCCGGAACTGGTTGATTACGCCATCCCGGGCAACGACGACGCCATCCGCGCTGTGCAGCTGTACGCCCGCGCCGCTGCCGACGCCGTGCTGGAAGGCAAGGCTGCTGCTCCGCACGCCGCTTCGGTGCGTGAGGAAGAGTTCGCTGAAGCCGCTGCCGAAGGCGAAGAGAAGCCGGCCCGCCGCGCTCCGGCCAAGAAGGCTGCCAAGAAGGGCGACGACGCCCAGGCCTGATCCAGGCCACAGGGTGGACGCCCGGCGTCCACCCTCCTGCACGCAGCCCTTGGCGCGTGACAGGACCGTGTCACACGGGCCGGCCACCATGCCGGCCCAACCCCTTTCTTTCGTGAGGTAATCCCGTGGAAATCACTGCTTCCCTGGTCAAGGAACTGCGCGAGCGCACCGGCGCCGGCATGATGGAATGCAAGAAGGCGCTTACCGAAGCCAACGGCGACATCAACGCCGCTGCTGAAGCCATGCGCAAGTCCGGCGCTGCCAAGGCCGACAAGAAGGCTGACCGCGTGGCCGCCGAAGGCCGCCTGGGCCTGGCCCAGGATGGCGGCAAGGCCGTGCTGGTCGAAGTCAACTCGGAAACCGACTTCGTCGCCAACGACGACAACTTCAAGACCTTCGTCAACGCCGTCGCCGCTGCCGCCCTGGCATCGGGCGCCAACGACGTGGAAGCCGTGAAGGCTGCCACGCTGGCCGATGGCCGCACCGTTGAAGAAGCCCGCGCCACCGCCGTGCAGACCCTGGGTGAGAACATCCAGATCCGCCGCATGGTCAAGGTCGACACCACCGGCAACATCGGCGCCTACGTCCACACCAACGGCAAGGTCGGCGTGCTGGTTGACCTGATCGGCGGCGACGTCGAGCTGGCCCGCGGCCTGGCCATGCACGTGGCCGCGCTGAAGCCGCCGCACAACAAGGCTGCGGACGTTCCGGCCGACTTCGTCGAAAAGGAAAAGGAAATCGAGCTGGCCAAGATGTCCGAGAAGGACAAGGCCAAGCCGGCCGAGATCCTGGAAAAGATCATCAGCGGCAAGATCAACAAGATCGTCAGCGACGTGACCCTGTACGGCCAGACCTACGTGCTGGGCGACACCACCGTCGAGCAGGTGGTCAAGGCCGCTGGCGCCGATGTGGCTGGGTTCAAGCTGCTGATCGTCGGCGAAGGCATCGAGAAGGTGGTGGAAGACTACGCCGCCGAAGTTGCCAAGGCGATGCAGGTCTGATTCCAGCCCTCCGGCTGTGAAGCGACCAGAAGGAGCCGCGGGAAACCGCGGCTCTTTTTTTGTACCCACTGCATCGGCGGGTGGGCACCGTTGGTGCGCGCACTGACGCCAGTCACAGCCCGATATCAGGGCTCTTTGCGTTGCGCGCGAATCAAGCCGATACTCGGCGCAGGGAATCCACAGTCGCGTAGCAGGAAGGAAAATCGCAGACTGTGATGCATTCCTAGGTATTCTTGTCCTAATGGAATTGAACGACCCGACATGCCTCCCGAGCTGACAGCTGCCCTGGCGCTCTGCCGCAACCTGCCCTCGCCACCCGGTATTGCCCTGCGCATCATCGAGCTGGCACAGGACCCGGAAGCGGATATCGCCACCGCCGCCGACATCATCGCCATCGACATGGCGCTGAGCGCTCGCATGCTGCGCATCGCCAATTCGCCGCTGTACGCCAGCCGCCGCCGCATCGAGAACCTTGGCCAGGCACTGACCATGCTCGGCCTTAACGCCACAATCAGCCTTGCCCTGGGTTTCACCGTCACCCAGGGCCTGACCGGCGGCGCAGGCGCCGACCACGACCTGCGCCAGCGCGCGTGGAAGCGCAGCATTCTCAGTGCACTGGCCGCCAGCCAGCTGGGCCAGGCCCGCGGCCTGCGCCGGCTGGAGGAACTGATGCTGGCCGGGCTGCTGCAGGACCTGGGCGTGCTGTGCCTGGCCCAGGCCGAATCGGAGCGTTACCTGCCGCTGCTGCGCGAAGCCCGTGACAACACGGACCTGGTCGCCCGCGAACGCGACGCGCTCGGCTGCAGCCACGCCGATGTCGGCGCCTGGGTGGCCGAGCAATGGGGCCTGCCACGCTATCTGGTTGAGAGCATCAGCCACAGCGAGGACGACGACGCCGCCGATTCGCCGTTCCAGGCCTGCGTGCAGCTGTCCGGCGCCGTTGCCGACATCTGGCTGGACGATGACGCCGATGCCGCCCGCGAGCGCGCCCTGCACCAGGTGCATGAACGGCTGGAACTCGACAGCGCCCGTTTCGACCAGGTGCTGACCCGCATCAGCGAGGCCCTGCCGGATATCGCCAGCCTGTTCGAGGCCGGCCTGAACTCGCCCTCGCGGGTCCGCGAGCTGATCGACCACGCGCAGGAGCTGGCCACCCTGCGCAACCTGCGCGAGCTGCAGGATGCCGAGCAGGCACGCCGCCGCGCCGACGAATTCGAGGCGCGGGCCAAGCGCCTGGCTGACCAGGCCCACCGCGACGCCCTGACCGGCGTGCTCAACCGGCGCCAGCTGGAGGCGGTGCTCGAGCAGGAGTTCCTGCGCGCCGGGCGTCAGGGCTGGCCGCTGTCGGTGGCCTTCATCGACCTGGATGACTTCAAGAAGATCAACGACGCCCACGGCCACCTGACCGGCGACGAGGTGCTGCGCGCCTTTGCCGGCAAGCTGCAGGGCCAGCTGCGCCATAGCGATACCGTGGCCCGCTTCGGCGGCGAGGAATTCGTCGCGCTGCTGCCCAATACCAGTGAGTCCGTGGCCCTTGACGTAATCCGGCGCGTACTGGCCAACATCGTCGCCACGCCGATGGCCGAACTGGAGGGAGGGCCGCTGTTCGTCACCTTCTCCGCCGGCGTGGCTACCCAGGGCGGCTACGAGCGCTTTGCCGACGTGCAGGACCTGCTGCGCGCCGCCGACGACGTGCTGTACCGCTCGAAGAACCTGGGCCGTAACCGGGTGATCGCCCGCTCCCCCGGTGCGCTCGGCCACGACGAGCTATCAGCCACCGCCGGCGCCGAGCTGGGCTGAACGGGACGCCCTGCATGACCGGGGCGGATGGCAGGATTTCGCGCCGCAGTGCACAAAACACTTTGGCCCTACGCCGCATGCGCGTAGAATCCCCCGCGATTTCCACGCACCCGAGGTCCCCATGTCCAAGCTCGCCTATCGCCGCATCCTCCTGAAACTGTCCGGGGAGGCGCTGATGGGAGATGAGGACTACGGCATCGACCCGAAGGTCATCAACCGCCTGGCCCGTGAGGTCATCGAAGCCCAGCAGGCCGGTGCCGAAGTGGCACTGGTGATCGGCGGCGGCAACATCTTCCGCGGCGCCGGCCTGGCCGCTGGCGGCATGGACCGGGTCACCGGCGACCAGATGGGCATGCTGGCCACGGTCATCAACGCCCTGGCCATGCAGGACGCCCTCGAGAAACTGGGCGCCAAGGCCCGCGTGATGAGCGCGATCAAGATCAACGACGTGTGCGAGGACTACATCCGCCGCCGCGCCATCCGCCATCTGGAAAAGGGCCGCCTGGTGATTTTCGCCGCTGGCGTCGGCAGCCCGTTCTTCACCACCGACTCCGGCGCCGCGCTGCGCGCGATCGAGATCGGCGCCGACCTGCTGCTGAAGGCCACCAAGGTCGATGGCGTGTACGACAAGGACCCGAACAAGCACAGCGACGCGGTCCGCTTCGACAGCCTGAGCTACGACGAAGTCATCCGCCGCGGCCTGGAAGTGATGGATACGGCGGCCTTCGCGCTGGCCCGCGACAGCGACCTGCCGATGCGCGTGTTCGACATGGGCCAGCCGGGTGAGCTGCTGAAGATCCTCAGCGGCGCGAACATCGGCACCCTGGTCCAGGGCCGCGACCCGGCCTGAGCCTGAGCGCCAGGCGAGCTCCGGGCCGATTCAGGCCCGGCAGCGTCCCGTATTCGCCTATAATCGCCCGATTCCAGTTACACCCAGGACCCGGCGATGCTCAACGACATCAAGAACAACGCGCAGACGCGCATGGCCAAGAGCATCGACGCTCTGAAGCACACCCTCACCTCGATCCGCACCGGCCGCGCCACCCCGGCCCTGCTGGACCGCGTGACGGTCAGCGCCTATGGCAATGCCAGCACCCCGCTGAACCAGGTCGCGTCGATCTCCAACGCCGACGCGCACTCGCTGCTGGTCACCCCGTTCGACAAAGGCATGATCAAGGAGATCGAAAAGGGTCTCTACAACGCCGAGTTCACTCCGAACACCCTGGGCACCGCGATCCGCATCAACATGCCGCCGCCGACCGAAGAGCGCCGCAAGGAGCTGGTCAAGCAGGTGCAGAAGGAAGGCGAAGGCGCGAAGATCGCGATCCGCAACATCCGCCAGGACGCGAACAAGGAAATCGCCAAGCTGGTCAAGGACAAGGCGATCAGCGAAGACGAGAAGAAGCGCGGTGAAGACGACATCCAGAAGTTGACCGACACCAACATCAAGGACGTCGACAAGGTCGTTGCCGACAAGGAAAAAGAACTGCTGTCGGTCTGAAGTCGATGCCTTCAGTCCCACCTCCGTTGCCGGCCGCCCTGCCCCGCCACATCGCCATCATCATGGATGGCAATGGGCGCTGGGCACAGCAGCGCCGTCGTCCGCGCGTGATCGGCCACCGGGCCGGCGCGCGCGCGGTCAACCGCACCATCGAGCGCTGCCTTGAACTGGGCATACCGGCGCTGACCCTGTTCGCGTTTTCCAGCGAGAATTGGGGCCGGCCGCAGGAAGAAGTCGATGCCCTGATGAAGCTGTTCCTCGGCGCGCTCGACCGTGAAGTGGACGAGCTGCATCGGCGTGGCGTGCGCGTTCGCTTCATCGGCGAACGCGAGCGCTTCGGTGCAGGGCTGGTCAGCCGCATGCAGCTGGCCGAGCAGCGCACCGCCGACAACACCACCCTGACCCTGTCGATCGCCGCCAGCTACGGCGGCCGCCAGGACATCGCCCGCGCCGCGCGCGCCCTGGCCGTCGAAGTGGCGGCCGGTCGCCTTCTGCCCGAGCAGATCGATGAATCGCTGCTGGGCAGCCAGGTGGCCCTGGCCGACCTGCCACCGCCGGACCTGTTCATCCGCACCGGTGGCGACACCCGCATCAGCAACTTCCTGCTGTGGCAGCTGGCCTATACCGAGCTGTGGTTCACCGATGCCCTGTGGCCGGACTTCGATGCCGGGCAGCTGCAGCAGGCGCTGGACGCCTATGGCAGACGTGAGCGTCGTTTCGGCCTGACCAGCGCCCAGATCGCCGCACTGGCCACCGAGACTTCCAGCCCATGACCAAGATCCGAGTCCTTGCCGCGCTGATCATGGCGCCGGTCGCCATTGCCGCGATCCTGCTGCTGCCGACCCAGTGGCTGGCAGCGGCGGCCGCTGCGGTGCTGCTGATCGGCCTGTGGGAATGGCTGAAGCTGGCCGGCATCGAAGACACCCTGGCGCGTACCGTGCTGCTGGTACTGAACCTGCTGCTGATGGTGCTGCTGGTCTGGGCCGATGGCAGCACGCTGGTGCTGTTCCAGATCACCACCCTGGCCGGCGTGGCCTGGTGGCTGGCCGCGCTGGTCTGGTTGCGCTTCTTCAACTTCGGTGCGCAGCCGTCGGCACCCTCGCGCATCGTGAAGATGCTGGCCGGTACGCTGGCCATCGTTCCGGCCTGGGCTGCGCTGGTGCTGATCCATGCCGGCGGCGATCCGCCGGGCAGGCAGGGCCACCTGTGGCTGCTGGCTGCGCTGGCACTGGTCTGGGCGGCCGATTCGGGCGCCTATTTCGCCGGTCGTCACTTCGGCAAGCACAAGCTGGCCCCACGGATCAGCCCCAACAAGACCTGGGAAGGCCTGTTCGGCGGCCTGCTGGCCGGTGTCGCCGTGGCCCTCGGCCTGGGCTGGCTGGCCGGCATCGACGCCGGGCACCTGCCAGGCCTGCTGATCACCTCGGTGGTGGCCGTGTTCGCCTCGGTGCTGGGTGACCTGTTCGAAAGCCTGATCAAGCGC
This sequence comes from Stenotrophomonas maltophilia group sp. LNF247, assembly GCF_054083135.1. Taxonomy (NCBI): domain Bacteria; kingdom Pseudomonadati; phylum Pseudomonadota; class Gammaproteobacteria; order Lysobacterales; family Lysobacteraceae; genus Stenotrophomonas; species Stenotrophomonas maltophilia group sp. LNF247. The sequence continues at coordinate 107,764 of NZ_JBSRQL010000004.1, read as the reverse complement.
CACGCCGGTGCCAAGGACTCCGGAAACCTGATTCCGGGCCATGGTGGCGTGCTCGATCGTGTCGACGGTGTCCTGGCTGCCGTGCCGGTGTTCGCACTCGGCAAGGAAATCTTCGGATTCTGACCATGAATGCTGTCGCAGACCTGCGCCGGGTCGCCGTGTTCGGCGCCACCGGCTCGATCGGTGCTTCCACGCTGGACGTGATCGCCCGCCACCCGCACCGCTACCAGGCCACGGTGCTCGCTGCCGGCCGCCAGGTGCAGGCGCTGCTGGCACTGTGCCGCCAGCACAGGCCAGCGCACGCGGTCATCGCCGACGAAGCGCTGTTCACCGAACTGCGCGACGGCCTCCGCGATGCCGGGCTGTCCACCGAGGCGCATGCCGGCCATGCCGCGCTGGACCAGTTGGCCGCCAGTGACGCCTGCGACACCGTGGTCGCCGCGATCGTTGGCGCGGCCGGGCTGTCTTCCACCCTGGCCGCAGCCGCCGCGGGCAAGCGCATCCTGCTGGCCAACAAGGAATCACTGGTACTGGCCGGTGAGCTGCTGACCCGCACCGCTGAACGCGCGGGCGCCGAGATCATCCCGATCGACAGCGAACACAGCGCAATCTTCCAGTGCCTGCGCTCACGCGATGCCAGCGTTGATGGCGCCGGCGTGCGCCGGATCCTGCTGACCGCCTCCGGCGGCCCATTCCGTGGCCGCAGCCGCGACGAACTGGCCCAGGTCACCCCGGCCCAGGCCGTTGCCCACCCGAAATGGTCGATGGGGCCGAAGATCTCGGTCGATTCGGCGACGTTGATGAACAAGGGCCTGGAAGTCATCGAGGCCCACCACCTGTTCGGCGTACCCGGCGAACGCATCGAGGTACTGGTGCACCCGCAGAGCCTGGTCCATTCGCTGGTCGAGTTCGTTGACGGTTCGACCCTGGCACAGATGGGCCTGCCGGACATGCGCACCACCCTCGCCGTTGGCCTGGGCTGGCCGCAACGCATCGAATCGGGCGTGGCCGGGCTGGATCTGCTGGCCCAGGGCCGGCTGGATTTCGAGGCCCCGGACACGGACGCGTTCCCCTGTCTGGCGCTGGCCTGGCAGGCCATGCAGGCCGGCGGCACCGCACCGGCGGTGCTGAACGCCGCCAATGAAGAGGCGGTTTCAGCGTTTCTTCAGGGCCGGATCGGTTTCCTGACCATCCCGAAGCTGGTTGCTAACGCTCTTTCAACACTGCCGACCCAGCCAGCCGATACACTGGAGGTCCTGTTGTGCGCCGACCAGCGGGCACGCCAGCTCACCCTGAACGCCATCGACGCCGCCTGAACGACTGCCTCGCCCAGCATGACGCCGCCGCCCCTGCCCGCCATTGTGAGCCTGCATGACTGACTTCATCGGATCGGTCTGGTGGATGATTGTCAGCCTCGGGCTGCTGGTCACGTTCCACGAGTTCGGGCATTACTGGGTCGGGCGCCTGTGCGGGGTCAAGATCCTGCGCTTCTCGGTCGGCTTCGGCCGGCCGCTGTGGTCGCGCCGGGACAGGCACGGCACCGAGTTCGCCATTGCCGCCATCCCGCTCGGCGGCTACGTGAAGTTCCTCGACGAACGCGAGGTTGAAGTCCACCCCCACGAGCGCGGCCAGGCCTTCAACCACAAGAGCGTCTGGCAGCGCATTGCCATCGTTGCCGCCGGCCCGATCGCCAACCTGCTGCTGTGCATCCTGCTGCTGTGGGCGATGTTCGTGATCGGCAAGCAGGATTATTCGCCGACGATCGGCCGTGTCAGCGGCATCGCTGCCAATGCCGGGCTGGCCAGTGGTGACCGCGTGCTGCGCGTGGACGAGCGCCCGGTCGTTACCCTCGGTGAAGCCAGCATGGCGCTGACCGCGGCCGCGATGGACCGCCGCGACGTGAGGCTGGAGGTGCTGGATACGGCTGACCAGGTACGCATGCGCACTCTGCCGCTGTCGCAGCTGCCGGCAGGTTTCGATGAGCGGCGGGTGCCGATCCTGGCCGGCCTGTACTGGCAGTCGTGGCTGCAGCCGGCGCTGGTCGACTCGCTGACGCCGGATTCGGTGGTGGCCGGGCAGCTGCAGCCGGGGGACCTGATCGTGGCCATTGATGGCCAGCGCATCGATGGTGCCGATCAGGTCATCGGCGAGATCCAGACGCTGGGCCGCGCCGGCGGCCCTGGCATGATCGAGGTCCTGCGCGGCGGTGAACGCCTGGCGCTGGAAGTCACCCCGCGCCAGGGCAAGGATTCCAGGGGTGAACCGACCTGGCAGATCGGCGTGCAGTTCCCGACTTCGTTCAGCCCTCCCTACGACACCCTGCTTCGCTATGGCCCGCTCGACGCGGTCACCGTGGCTGTGCGCGAAACCGGCCGCCTGGCGGCAGATTCGCTGGGCATGATGGGCCGAATCGTCACCGGCAAGGCCTCGCTGCAGAACGTGTCCGGGCCAGTCACCATCGCCCGGGTGGCCAATGTCTCGGCCAAGCGCGGCCTGGACTGGTTCCTGCAGTTCCTTGCCCTGCTGTCCCTCAGCCTGTGCATCATCAACCTGCTGCCGATCCCGATCTTGGACGGCGGCCACCTGCTGTATTACCTTATCGAGTTGGTCAAGGGCAGCCCGCTGAGCGAGCGTGCCATCGCCGCCGGCCAGTACATCGGCCTGGCGTTGCTGGCCGGGCTGATGGGGTTGGCGTTCTACAACGACATCCTCGGCCTGGTCCCGCGATGAACTTTTCCACGTTGTTGCCGTCTACAGCGTCGGCATCCCGCACCAATGAAATCGACCTTCCTACCGGACGTGACATGACGCGACTCCCCAATCGCCGCCTGCTGGCCCTCGCCCTTGCCGCCGTCACCGGCGCCCCCGCCCTGGCCCAGGCAGCCGAGCCCTTCACTGTCAGCGACATCCGCGTCGACGGCCTGCAGCGCATCAGCTCGGGCACGGTGTTCACCTACCTGCCGGTGGAACGTGGCGAGACGGTCACCGACAGCAAGGTCGGCGAGACGATCCGCGCCCTGTACAAGACCGGCTTCTTCGAGGATGTGCAGCTGGACCGCCAGGGCAGCATCCTGGTAGTGACCGTCAAGGAACGCCCGGCGATCAACAAGCTGACCGTGACCGGCAACAAGGACATCAAGTCCGAGCAGCTGCTCAAGGGCCTGTCCGACATCGGCCTGACCGAGGGCGGCACCTTTGATCGGCTGAGCCTGGACCGCGTGACCCAGGAACTTCGCCGCCAGTACAACGACCGCGGCAAGTACAACGTCGAAATCACCCCCACGGTGAGCCCACTGGACCGCAACCGCGTGGACATCGCCATCGCCATCAAGGAAGGCAAGGCGGCCAAGATCCGCCACGTCAACCTGGTGGGCACCGAAAAGTTCGAGAGCAAGGACATCCTGGAAACCTGGGAGTCCAAGGAGCACAACTGGGCGTCCTGGTACCGCCGTGACGACCAGTACTCCAAGGAAAAGCTGTCCGGCGACCTGGAAAAGCTCAATTCCTGGTACCTGGACCGCGGCTATGTCGACTTCAGCATCGATTCGACCCAGGTGTCGATCAGCCCCGACAAGCGCGACATGTTCCTCACCGCCGGCGTGACCGAAGGTGCGCAGTACAAGATCTCCGAGATCAAGGTCAGCGGCGACACCATCCTCCCGCAGGAGGACGTCGAGCGCATGGTGATCCAGAAGTCCGGCGATACGTTCTCGCGTGCGCTGCTGGAGTTCAGCTCGGACACCATCACCAATTCGCTGTCCAACATCGGCTACGCGTTCGCCAAGGTGAACCCGATCCCGACCACCAACCGCGCCGAGCAGACCGTGGCGATCAACATGCAGGTCGTGCCCGGCCCGCGCGTGTCGGTGCGTCGCATCCTGTTCCGCGGGAACACGCGTACGTCCGACGAAGTGATGCGTCGCGAAATGCGCCAGTTCGAGAACAGCTGGTACTCGCAGGCCGCGATCGATCGTTCCAAGATCCGCCTGCAGCGCTTGGGCTACTTCGAATCGGTGGACGTCGAGACCCCGGCCGTCAGCGGCAGCAACGACCAGGTCGACGTCGTCTACAACGTCAAGGAAACCACCTCGGGCAGCTTCGTGTTCGGCCTGGGTTACTCGCAGTCCTACGGCATGACCACGTCGGTGCAGCTGTCGCAGAACAACTTCCTCGGCGGCGGCAACCGCGTGTCGGTCGAAGCCTCGCGCAGCAGCTACCTGCAGCGCTACGGTTTCAGCTACACCAACCCGTACTTCACCGATGACGGCGTGTCGCTGGGCTACAACCTGTCCTGGCGCGAACTGGATTACTCCGACTTCAACACCGCGCAGTACAACAGCACCAACGGTGCCGCGCAGGTGGTGTTCGGCGTGCCGCTGACCGAGACCGACACCGTCTCGCTGATGTTCGGCATCGACAGCAACCAGATCACCACCTACGAAGGCTCGACCCCGCAGTCGATCATCGACTACATCAACGCCGTCGGTAAGCGCACCTTCCATGCCTGGCGCACCGAGCTGGGCTGGGCGCGCGACTCGCGCAACGACTACTTCATGCCGACCCGCGGTACCTACCAGCGCGTGGGCCTGGAAACCACGCTGCCGGGTTCGACCATCGAGTACTACAAGCTGAACTACCAGATCAGCAAGTACTGGCCGATCATGCCGTCGCTGGTGATCAACACCCGCGCCGAAATCGGCTACGGTGATGCGTACGGCAAGGACTACACCCGTACGCTGACCAATCCGGATGGCACCACCCGCACCGTCACCGCCAGCGGCCTGCCGTTCTTCGAGAACTTCTACGCCGGTGGTACCAACTCGGTACGCGGCTTCGAGGACAACACACTCGGCCCGCGCGAAGTTACCCGCGGCTACCCAGAAGGCCAGCCGCTGGGTGGCTCGCTGAAGACCGTCGGCTCGGTGGAGGCCTACTTCCCGCGCCTGTTCGACAGCCCGTCGGCGCGCGTGTCGGCCTTCGTCGACTTCGGTAACGTGTATACCGGCGTGGACAACTTCAAGGCCAACGAGCTGCGCGTTTCCACCGGTGTGGCCCTGCTGTGGCGCGCCCCGGTCGGCCCGATCTCGATCAGCTACGCCTTCCCGCTGAAGAAGGAAGACGATGACAAGATCGAACGCCTGCAATTCACGTTCGGTGGGCAGTTCTGACGAACCGTGAGGCGGTTCGCCAGAACGCCCCCCGCATTCCACCTATCCCCCGCGCCGCTGGCGCCCCCCTCAACAAAGGGGGGCTCTCCATCAGACGGGGCGCGAAGCGCCGGGCATTGCCCGGCGTTTTCGTTTTACTTGCTCGCCGCCGCTACTTCCCGCGCTCGCGTGAAATCATCTGGTGATGGCGCAGGGGGCTGACCAGGACCGTTGGCGCCATGGGCCCGGGGCATGCCTCGGGCGGGTTGGGCAGGACCCCCAACCCCGGTCTTGCCGTGTGCGCAGGACAGCGCACACGAGCAAGGCGCCATCGAGCCCCCAGGGATGGGTCTACGGCGTGTCCTGGGCAGCCCCCTGCGCCATCACCCCGGGACATCAGGCAGGCGCCGCTTTTGACCCCGCATGACCGCAATGGCGTCACACGTTAAACTCCCGCCGTGAATACTCCCACCTACACCGCCCAGCAACTCGCCGAGCAGTTCGGCCTGCAGGTCCATGGCGACCCCGCCACCGCCATCCATGGCGTGGCCACCCTCGCCCATGCCGGTCCTGGCCAGCTGACCTTCCTTGCCAACCCGCGCTACCGCGCCCAGCTGGCCGACAGCCAAGCCTCGCTGGTGGTGCTGCGTGCCGAAGACGCCGAGTCCGCTCCCGGCGCCGCGCTCGTCGCCAAGGACCCGTACACCACCTTCGCCAAGATCGCCGCGCTGTTCGACATCGCGCCGACCCGTCCGCCGGGCATCCACCCCAGCGCGGTGATCGACCCCAGTGCCCAGGTTGCGGCCAGCGCGCACATCGGTCCGTTCGTCTCGGTCGGTGCGCGCAGCGTGGTCGGCGAGAACTGCATCATCGGCGCCGGCAGCGTGATCGGCGAGGACTGCAGCCTGGATTCCGGCTGTGAGCTGATCGCCCGGGTCACCCTGGTCACCCGGGTCCGGCTGGGCAAGCGCGTGCGCGTGCATCCCGGTGCCGTGCTCGGCGCCGACGGCTTTGGCCTGGCGATGGACGCCGGCAAGTGGATCAAGGTGCCGCAGCTCGGCGGCGTGCGCATCGGCGACGATTGCGAAATCGGCGCCAACACCTGCGTCGACCGTGGCGCGCTGGAAGACACCGTGCTGGACGAAGACGTACGCCTGGACAACCTGGTGCAGATCGCGCACAACGTGCAGATCGGTGCGCATTCGGCCATCGCCGGTTGCACCGGCATCGCCGGCAGCGCCAAGATCGGCCGCTATTGCCTGCTCGGCGGCCACGTCGGCGTTGTCGGCCACCTGGAGATCTGCGACAAGGTCGTGATCACCGGCAAGTCGGTGGTCCGCAATTCCATCCATGAGCCGGGCGAGTACTCATCCGGCACCCCGTTGACCGACAACCGTACGTGGCGCAAGAACGCCGCGCGTTTCAAGCAGCTGGACGCATTGGCTCGCCGCGTCCTGGCTGCTGGCAAGGAGAAAGAATGAACGATTCGCTGCAGCTTCCGATCGACGTCTGCCAGATCCAGGAACTGCTTCCACACCGCTACCCGTTCCTGCTGGTGGACCGGGTGCTTGAACTCGACGTCGAGGCCAAGCGGATCCTGGCGCAGAAGAACGTCAGCATCAACGAGCCGTTCTTCCAGGGCCACTTCCCGGGCCGCCCGATCATGCCCGGCGTACTGATCATCGAAGCGCTGGCGCAGGCCGGCGGCGTGATGACCCAGCTCACGCTTGGCCGCGATGCGCAGTCCAAGCTGTTCTACATGGTCAAGGTGGAAAACGCCCGCTTCAACAAGCAGGTCGTCCCCGGCGACGTGCTGATGCTGGACGTGCAGATGAAGCGCCTGATCCGCAACATGGGCTGGTACTACGGCGAAGCCAAGGTCAACGGTGAAGTCGTCGCGTCGGCCGAGGTCATGTGTGCCGGCGCCAAGGGCTGATCCACTGGAGGCAGCAATGACTGACAACGCACCGCGGATCCACCCCACCGCCGTCATCGACCCGGCCGCACGCCTGGCCGACGATGTCCAGGTGGGCGCCTTCACCCTGATCGGCCCCGACGTTGAAATCGGTGCCGGTACGGTGGTGGGCCCCCATTGCAGCATCCACGGCCCGACCCGGATCGGCCGCGACAACCGCTTCGTCGGCCATGCCGCGATCGGTGGCGAGCCGCAGGACAAGAAGTTCGGCGGCGAGCGCACCGAACTGGTGATCGGCGACCGCAACGTGTTCCGCGAGTTCGTCACCCTGAACCGTGGCACCGGCGGCGGCGGCGGCATCACCACCATCGGCAACGACAACTGGATGCTGGCCTACACGCACGTGGCGCACGACTGCCATGTCGGCAATTTCTGCGTGTTCTCCAACAACACCACCCTGGCCGGCCATGTGACCGTGGGCGACTACGTGATCATCAGCGGCTTCGCCGGTGCCCACCAGTTCTGCCGGATCGGCGCGCATGCCTTCCTCGGCATGGGCGCGCTGACCAATGGTGACGTACCGCCGTTCACCATGGTCGGTACTGATTCGCTGGGACGCCCGCGCGGCATCAACAGCGAAGGCCTGAAGCGACGTGGCTTCGACGCTGACCGCATTTCGGCCATCAAGCGTGCCTACCGCACGCTGTACGTGGCGGGCCTGCCGCTGGCAGAGGCCAAGGTGCAGCTGACCGAGCAGGCGCGTGACAGCGACGACGTAAAGGCGATGCTGGACTTCATCGAGCACGCCGAGAGGCCCCTGCTGCGATGAGCAGCACGACCGGCCAGGCGCCGGCCGGCGCCGCAGTGATCCCGCTGGCCTCGATGACCGGCAGCGTCCCGGCGCAACGGGTGCTCAGCGAGCGCCCGTTGCGGATCGCGCTGGTGGCCGGCGAGGCCTCCGGCGATCTGCTCGGTGCGGGCCTGGTCCGCGAACTGAAAGCGCGCTTCCCGAATGCCGAGTTCGCCGGCATCGGTGGCGACGCCATGCGCAGCGCGGGCTGCCAGACCTGGCACGATGCCAGCGAGCTGGCGGTGATGGGCCTGACCGAAGTGCTGCGCCACCTGCCGCGCCTGCTCAAGCTGCGTTCGGCGTTCCGCCAGCGTGCGCTTGACTGGCAGCCGGACGTGTTCATCGGCATCGACGCCCCCGACTTCAACCTGGGTATCGAGCGTTGGCTGAAGCAGCGTGGCGTGAGCACCGTGCATTACGTCAGTCCCTCGGTCTGGGCCTGGCGCGAAAAGCGCGCCGAGAAGATCGGCAGCAGCGCCGACCTGGTGCTGTGCCTGTTCCCGATGGAGCCACCGATCTATGCCAGGCACGGCATCGACGCGCGCTTCGTCGGCCACCCGATGGCCGATGACATTCCGCTGCAGGGCAATCGCGAGGAAGCACGCGCCGCGCTCGGACTGCCGGCCTCGGCCAAGGTGCTGGCAGTGTTGCCGGGCAGCCGCCTGGGCGAGATCTCGCGCCTGGGCGAACCGTTCTTCGAAGCCGCCTGGCAGGTCTCCGAACGCATTCCGGGCCTGCATGTGGTGGTGCCTGCCGCCAACCCGGCCTGCAGGGAACTGATCGAGGAACAGCTGTCGCGCTCGGCGCTGCCGGTGGCCTATTCGCATGTGCTGGATGGCCAGGCGCGCAACGCGATGATCGCCGCCGACGTGGTGGTGCTGGCCTCCGGTACCGCGACCCTGGAGGCCATGCTGGTGAAGCGGCCGATGGTGGTCGGTTACCGCGTCAACGAACTGACCTATCGACTGGTGAAGGCGCTCGGCCTGATCAAGGTCGACCGCTTCGCCCTGCCCAACATCCTGGCCGGGCAGGACCTGGCACCGGAACTGATGCAGCACGACTGCACGCCGGACAAGCTGGCCGCGGCCATCCAGCAGTGGTTCGACCACCCGCAGCGGGTGACCGATCTGCAGGATGCCTACGTGCGCCTGCACGAGCGGCTGCGCCGCAACGCCTCGGCGCGTGCCGCCGACGCCGTTGGCGAACTGCTGATGCGCGACCAGGCACAGGCATGAGCCGCCGTCACGCCGCCGCAGCCAGCCTGACCCTGTTCGACGGTGCGCCCGTGGTCGAGCCGGAGCGCCTGGTCGCTGGCGTCGACGAGGCAGGCCGTGGCCCACTGGCCGGGCCGGTCGCGGTGGCAGCGGTGGTGTTCGACCCGTCGCGACCACGGATCAACGGCCTGGATGACTCCAAGCAGCTGACCGCGGCCCGCCGCGAGCAGCTGCATGACCGCATCATCGAGCGCGCCCTGGCCTGGCATGTGGTGCTGGTGGACGTGGACACCATCGACCGCCTGAACATCTACCAGGCCACCCTGCAGGGCATGCGTGACGTCGTTGCAGCGGTCGCCCATGTGGCCGGCTTCGCGCGCATCGACGGCAACGTGGTGCCCAAGGGCCTGGCACTGCCGGCGCAGGCGCTGGTCGGCGGCGATGGCATCGACCGCGCGATCATGGCCGCCTCGATCCTGGCCAAGGTCTCGCGCGACCGCTACATGCAGGAGGTGCATGCCCGCCATCCGAAGTACGGCTTCGAACAGCACAAGGGCTACGGCACCCCGGCCCACCTGGCCGCCCTGCGCGAGCACGGCCCCTGCATGGAGCACCGCCGCAGCTTCGCTCCGGTGCGTGAGTGTCTGGACCTGACGCAGGCGGCGGCCATCGCCTGAGCCAGCTGGAGTTGTAGTGCCGAGCCCATGCTCGGCTCTAAGAAGGCGGCCTCCCGCACGCCTGAATCCGGCGCCACGCCGTGCCCCTGTCAAGCCTTGTGGCAACCCCCTGCCCTCGCTACCCTGACCGGGCATTCCAGCGCTTCCCGACCCCGGCGACGAACCTCCGTCAGCACCCGGGGCCCGCGCGCTCCAACCTGGTCCGGCATGTCCAACTCCCGCTTCGTACATCTCCACGTCCACACCGAGTTCTCGCTGGCGGACTCCACCATCCGTGTGCCGGCCAAGCCGGACCAGGCGGACCCGAAGAAGGCCAAGCAGGCCAACCTGCTGTCGCGCTCGGTCGAGCTCGGCCTGCCGGCGCTGGCGGTGACCGACCTCAACAACCTGTTCGCCCTGGTCAAGTTCTACAAGGCCGCCGAAGGCGTGGGCATCAAGCCGATCGCCGGTGCCGACGTGCTGATCGCCGAGGAAGGCCAGGACCCGTGGCGGATGACCCTGCTGTGCCGTGATCGCGAAGGCTACCTGAGCCTGTCGCGGCTGCTGACCCGCGCCTGGATGGAAGGCCATCGCCCCGAAGGCGGCGTAGCCATCCACCCGGACTGGCTGAAGGCCGGCAACGCCAACCTGTTCGCGCTGGCCGGCCGGCAGAGCCTGGCCGGACGCCTGGCGCTGGACGGCAAGCATGAGCTGGCCGAGCAGCAGCTGGCCGACTGGCAACGGGTGTTCGGCGATGGCCTGCACCTGGAGCTGACCCGCACCGGCCGCGAGGGCGAGGAAACCTTCAACCAGTTCGCGCTGATGGCTGCGGGCCAGCGTGGCCTGCCGGTGGTGGCCAGCAATGACGTGCGCTTCCTGTCGCCCTCCGATTTCAGCGCGCATGAGGCGCGCGTGTGCATTTCCACCGGCCGCGTGCTGGACGATCCCAAGCGTCCGCGCGAGTACAGCGACCAGCAGTACCTGAAGTCGGCCGAGGAGATGTGCGCGCTGTTCGCCGACATCCCCGACGCGATCGACAACACGCTGGCGCTGGCCGAGCGCTGCAACATCGAGATGCGGCTGGGCACCTACTTCCTGCCCAACTACCCGGTGCCCGACGACGAAACGCTGGATACCTGGATCCAGAAGATGTCGCGCGAGGGCCTGGAAGAGCGCCTGGAGAAGAATCCGCTGGCGCCGGGCAAGACCCGGGAAGAGTACTTCGAACGCCTGGAGTTCGAGCTCAACACCATCATCAAGATGGGCTTCCCCGGCTACTTCCTGATCGTGGCCGACTTCATCCAATGGGGCAAGAACCAGGGCATTCCGATCGGCCCCGGCCGCGGCTCGGGTGCCGGTTCACTGGTGGCGTGGGCGCTGAAGATCACCGACCTGGATCCGCTGCCGTACAACCTGCTGTTCGAGCGCTTCCTCAATCCGGAACGCGTGTCGATGCCCGACTTCGACATCGACTTCTGCATGGACCGCCGCGACGAGGTGATCGACTACGTCGCGCGCAAGTATGGGCGCGAGCGCGTCAGCCAGATCATCACCTACGGCACCATGGCCGCCAAGGCGGTGGTGCGCGACTCCGGCCGCGTGCTCGGGTTCCCGTACGGCCTGGTCGACGGCGTTTCCAAGTTGATCCCGAACATCCTGGGCATCCACCTGAAGGATGCGCTGGGCAAGGGCAAGGAAGGCCCGAGCTCGGAAATGGCGTCGCCGGAACTGATCCAGCGCTACGAGACAGAGGACGATGTCCGCGACCTGATCGACCTGGCGCTGCAGCTGGAAGACCTGACCCGCAACGCCGGCAAGCACGCCGGCGGCGTGGTGATCGGGCCCGAGCCGCTGAGCGAGTTCTGCCCGCTGTATGCGGAACACGACGAAAATGGGCTCGGCAAGAACCCGGTCACCCAGTTCGACAAGAACGACGTGGAAGAAGTGGGCCTGGTGAAGTTCGACTTCCTCGGCCTGCGTACGCTGACCATCATCGACTGGGCGGTGAAGGCGATCAACAAGCGCCACGAACGCGCGGGCATTCCGTCGGTCGACATTGCCGCGATCCCGCTCGACGATGCGCCCACCTACAAGGACATCTTCGCCAACGGCAACACCGGCGCGGTGTTCCAGTTCGAATCCTCGGGCATGCGCCGCCTGCTGAAGGACGCGCGCCCCGACCGTTTCGAAGACCTGATCGCGCTGGTGTCGCTGTACCGCCCTGGCCCTATGGACCTGATTCCTTCGTTCAACGCGCGCAAGCACGGCCAGGAAGAAATCATCTATCCCGATCCGCGCACCGAAGCGATCCTGAAGGACACCTACGGCATCATGGTGTACCAGGAGCAGGTGATGCAGATGGCGCAGATCGTCGGCGGCTACTCGCTGGGCGGCGCCGACCTGCTGCGCCGCGCGATGGGCAAGAAGGTGCCGGCGGAAATGGCCAAGCACCGTGAGATCTTCCGCGAAGGTGCGGCCAAGGGCGGCGTCGATGGCCCCAAGGCCGACGAGATCTTCGACCTGATGGAGAAGTTCGCCGGCTATGGCTTCAACAAGTCACACGCCGCTGCATACGCACTGGTCAGCTACCAGACCGCGTGGCTGAAGCGCCATTATCCGGCCGAATTCATGGCGGCCACGCTGTCTTCGGACCTGGACAACACCGACAAGGTGGTCGGCTTCCTCGACGAGGTGCGCAACCTCGGCCTGACCGTGCTGCCGCCGAAGGTGAACCAGTCGGCCTTCATGTTCGAAGCGGTCACCCCGGACACGATCCAGTACGGCCTGGGCGCGATCAAGGGCGTGGGCCAGGGCGCCTGCGAAGCGGTGGTCGAGGAACGACTGAAGGGCGGCCCGTTCAAGGATCTGCTGGACTTCTGCACCCGCGTCGGCTCGGCCAAGCTCAACCGGCGCACGCTGGAAGCGATGATCAACTGCGGCGCGCTCGATGAGCTCGGCCGCAACCGTGCCTCGCTGATGCTGCAGTTGCCGGAAGTGATCAAGGCCACTGATCAGATGGCACGCGAGCGTGCGTCCGGACAGAACTCGCTGTTTGGCGGGCCCGACCCGAGCACCGTTTCGATCCAGCTGGACCTGCCAGAAGCCGAAGAATGGCCGTTGCTGCAGCGCCTCAACGGCGAGCGCGACACGCTGGGCTTCTACCTCAGCGGCCACCCGTTCGATCCCTGGCGCGACGATGTGCGCGATCTGGTAGGCAACGACCTGGGTTCGGTGGAGAAAATCTGGAGCGCCAACAGCGGTGGCGGCGGTGGCGGCGAGAAGCGCTGGCGCCCGGAGGTGCAGACCGTGCTGGCAGGCCAGGTGGTCGGCGTGCGCCGCAAGGGCGAAAGCCAGATCTTCATCCAGCTGGAGGATGGCCGCGGCCGCGTCGAGTGCAGTGCGTTCTCCGATGCAATGGCCGAGTTCGGCCACCTGATGACCAAGGACCGCATCCTGGTGGTCAAGGGCGGCCTGCGCGAGGACGAGTTCAACGGTGGCTACGCGCTGCGCATCCGCCAGTGCTGGGACTTCGACGAAGTCTGCGCCAACTACGCCACGCGGCTGTCGCTGCGCCTGGACCTGCGCCAGCAGCGCCCGGTCTGGGAGCGCATCAATGCCCTGCTCGACCGCCATCGCCCGGGGCGCACGCCGCTGCGCCTGGACCTGCTGCTGAAGGGCCCGCACGGCGGTGTCGCCGGCATGCTCGATGTCTCCGGGCAGAGCGCGGTACGCATCGATTCCAAGCTGATGGAGGCGCTGCGCGCCGACCCGGCCGTACGCACGCTGAAGGTGCGCTACAGCCCGCCGTGGGCCAGCTGAGGCTGGCTCCTTCGTGTTCCTGTTTTCCAGTTCCAACCATCAAGGACGATCGCCCATGAAGACCCTGCTGTTTCCGTTCGTTGCCGCACTGGCACTGGCCGCCTGCTCGCCGTCGAAGATCGAGTTCCAGATCGACAACCCGACCGACGCGCCGCTGGCGCTGAGCATCGACGGCCAGGACGTGCCAGTGGCCGCGCACGGCTCGCGCCCGATCTCGCTCGCCATTGGCGAACATCGCCTGCACACAGACGCGCTTGGCGACGTGCGCTTCATCGTCTACGTCGACGGTCGTGGCGGCCTGATCAACCCGACCCTGAGCGAGTACGTGATTGCTCGCGAGGTCTATGTCACCGACGAGAGCAAGCTGAAGAATTTCGGCGTCGGCAACAACGGGATCGAACTGGGCGGGGTCAGCTTCGAAGGTCCCTTCGAGAAGCGCCACGACCTGTTCATCGACAAGACCTGGACCTACGGCGTGCGCGAGCCATTCCCGAAGGAAAAGGTGGTGGCCCATGTCGATTCCAGCGGCGGCCAGATCGTGGCCAAGGTGTTCACGGCCCCGGACTTCATCACCTACGTCGAAGAAGGCATGGGCGAACCCGGTGCATTCAAGCGCCAACAGCCGGCCGGCTACGTCGCGCCGGCATTCAGCCTGGAGCCGGCCCCGGCCAGCCTGCCGGCCCTTGACCCCGCCTTCGAGGCGCACGCCGCGCCGCTGCGCGAGGTCTATGCGCGCTGGCTGAAGGCCACCACCGCCGATGAACAGAAGGCCCTGCGCAAGCAGGACTTCGACGCGCAGATGGCCTTCACCTCGGCCACTGCCACCCTGGGCAGCGGCCTGGGCCGGGAGGCCAACGAGGCCTACAACGACTTCGTTTCCCAGCGCAGCCAGTTGATGGGCCGCAGCGCCCTGGTGGTGCCCTGAGCTGACTGGCGCCGCCTGCCCGGCTGCGCTACCGTCGCCTTCCAGACGAAGGCGTACGGGTGGTTTGCACGCATTCGGCTAGAATTGCCCCCTTCTTTACACGACGGCTTCCGATGAATCCGAACTACCTCGACTTCGAGCAACCCATCGCCGACCTGGAAGCCAAGATCCAGGAACTGCGCAACGCCAGTGCCGGGCCGGCGGTCAATGTCGAGGCGGAAGTGCACGCGCTGCAGGACAAGCTGCGCATGCGCACCGCGCAGATCTTCCGCAACCTGACCTCGTGGCAGGTGCTGCAGCTGGCCCGGCACCCATCGCGTCCGTACACCGCCGACTACATCCGCGTCATGTTCGATGAGTTCCAGGAGCTGGCCGGTGACCGCGCCTTCGCTGACGACAAGGCGATCATGGGCGGCCTGGCCCGCATCAATGGCCGCGCGGTAATGGTGATCGGCCACCAGAAGGGCCGCGACACCAAGGAAAAGATCAAGCGCAACTTCGGCATGCCCAAGCCGGAGGGCTACCGCAAGGCACTGCGCCTGATGAAGATGGCAGAGCGCTTCGGCCTGCCGGTGCTGACCCTGATCGACACCGCCGGCGCCTGGCCGGGCATCGACGCCGAGTCGCGCGGCCAGTCCGAAGCGATCGCGCGCAACCTGATCGAGATGGCCGAGCTGAAGGTGCCGATCATCTGCACCGTGATCGGTGAAGGCGGCTCCGGCGGTGCGTTGGCACTGGGTGTGGGCGACCGCACCGTGATGCTGGAATACGCGGTGTACTCGACCATCACGCCGGAAGGCTGCGCCTCGATCCTGTGGAAGGACGCCGGCAAGGCCAAGGAAGCGGCCGAACAACTGGGCCTGACTGCCCCGCGCCTGAAGAGCCTGGGCCTGGTCGACAAGGTCGTGCGCGAGCCGACCGGTGGCGCCCACCGCAACCCGACCCAGATGGCCAAGCGCCTGAAGGCCGTGCTGCTGAACGAGCTGGACGCGCTGGACAAGCTGGCCACCGAACAGCTGCTGGAACAGCGCTACACGCGCCTGCGCAGTTACGGCACGTACGAGGCAGCCTGATTCATCGGCTTGTTAATTTCTTGCTCGTGCAAGAAAGTAACCAAAGAACACGCCGCCGAACGCGAACCGGTCCTGTGCACCGGTTCCCTGCGCTTCTCGGTGAATCAGGGGACGGCGCCGAACTCGCTGCGCTCAGACATCGGCGCCTCTTCGCCCCTGTTTCACCTGCGATGCTCGGCTCTCTCATGGCGGACCTGGACATCAAAAGCCACAGCTGCACCCAGTAGATCCACGCCATGCGTGGATGCATCTGTGCGATGCGCCGCGCGCGCAGCGCGCCCCGTTCAGAACGGCTTGGCCAGCACCAGCCACACGATCGGAATGAACGCCAGCAGCGGGATCTCGTTGATCCAGCGCAGCGCGCGCGACGACGGCAGCGCCCGGCCCTTGGCCACGCCCTTGAGCAGGCGGCCGATCCAGCCGAAGTACACCAGCAGCACCACCACCAGCCCCAGCTTGGCGTGCAGCCAGCCGGCAGCTCCCGGAGCCACCATGGTCGGGAAATCGGGGATGACCTTGTAGCCCAGCCACAGCACCAGGCCGAGCAGGAACGCCAGGCCGAACATCGAGTGGCCGAAGCGGTACAGGCGCAGGCCCATCAGCTGCAGGCGCTCGCTCACCGCCGGCTGGCCCGCGGTCTCGGCCAGGTTCACCAGGATGCGCGGCAGGTAGAACACCGTGGCCATCCACGCCACCACGAACACGATGTGGAAGGTCTTGACCCAGTAGTAGCTCTGCATGCGCTCGCTCCGGCGGCTGGCGTAGGTTGGCGGCCATTCTCGCATGCCCTGGCGAAGCCGCCGCAGGCACGCCCGCCGCGACACATCGACGCATGGCGCGCCGCAACACCGTACGATAGGCGCCGTTTTCCCCGATCGCGCACCGCCCCATGGACAAGACCTACGACGCCGCCTACTTCCAACGCTGGTACCGCCGTGCCGACATCGGCGGCAGCGCCCGCCTGGCGCGCAAGGTTGCGTTGGCCGTGGCCAGCGCCGAGTACTACCTGGAGCGGCCGATCCGCAGCGTGCTGGATATCGGCTGCGGTGAAGGCGCCTGGCGCGCGCCGCTGCTGAAGCTGCGTCCGAAGGTCGAATATCTCGGCTTCGACAGCAGCGAGTACGCTGTGCGCCGCTACGGCAGGACCCGCAACCTGCACCTGGCCGCCTTCGGTGATTTCGCCTGGCTGCGGCCCTGCGCCCCGGTCGACCTGCTGGTGTGCTCGGACGTGATGCACTACGTGCCCGACCGTGAACTGCGCGCCGGCCTGGCCGGGGTGGCCGAGCTGACCGGTGGCGTGGCCTTCCTGGAGACCTTCGCCGCCGAGGATGAATTCGACGGCGACCACGAGGGCTTCCACGCTCGCCCGGCGCGCTGGTACGGCCGCACGCTGGCCCGGCACGGCCTGCAGCCGGTGGGGTCGCACTGCTGGCTCGGCCCCGCCCTGGCAGGCGATGCCGCCGCGCTGGAACGGATGTGAATCCGGATTCATTATTTTCAGGCAACTTAACCTGCGGGACATCCGGATGGGATATGCTGCGCGGCAACATATGACCATACATATTCGGTCGTCATGCTCTATCAACTGCACGAACTGACCCGCAACCTGCTTGCCCCCTGGGTGCACCAGGCCCAGGCCAACGCCAAGTTCTTCGCCAACCCGGGCCACTGGTGGTCGCAGATGCCGGGTGCCGATCGCCTGGCGGCGGTCAACGAGTTGTTCCATCGCATCGGCAAGGATTACGAGAAGCCCGAGTGGGGCATCAACGAAATCGAGGTCGAAGGCGAGCGCGTGCCGATCGTCGTGCACGAGGAAGTAAGCAAGCCGTTCTGCAAGCTGCTGCGCTTCAAGCGCCACAGCAATGAAGCCGACCAGCTGCACACCATGCTCAACCAGCCGTTCGTGCTGGTGGTGGCACCGCTGTCCGGCCACCATGCCACGCTGCTGCGCGATACCGTGCGCACGCTGCTGCGCGACCACCGCGTGTACGTCACCGACTGGGTTGACGCGCGCATGGTACCGGCCAGCGAAGGCGAGTTCGGCCTGGACGACTACATCGCCTACATCCAGGAGTTCATCCGCCACCTGGGTGTCGAGCGCCTGCACGTGGTCAGCGTGTGCCAGCCCACCGTGCCGGTGCTGGCCGCGGTTTCACTGATGGCCAGCCGTGGCGAGCCGACGCCGCGCACGCTGGTGATGATGGGCGGCCCGATCGATGCGCGCTGCAGCCCGACCGCAGTGAACAACCTGGCCACGCAGAACCCGCTGTCGTGGTTCGAGAACAACGTCATCCACACCGTGCCGGCCAGTTACCCCGGCGCCGGCCGCCGCGTGTATCCGGGCTTCCTGCAGCACGCCGGCTTCCTGTCGATGAACCCGAGCCGCCACTTCAGCTCGCACTGGGATTTCTACACCGACCTGGTCAAGGGCGACCTGGAAGACGCCGACGCGCACCGTCGCTTCTACGACGAGTACAACGCGGTGCTGGACATGCCGGCCAAGTACTACCTCGATACCATCCGCGTGGTGTTCCAGGACTTCCTGCTGCCGCGTGGCGAGTGGGTGGTCAACGGCGAGAAGGTCGATCCGTCGGCGATCCGCGATACCGCGCTGCTGAGCATCGAAGGCGAGCTGGACGACATCGCCGGCCTCGGCCAGACCGAGGCGGCGCAGGCGCTGTGCACCGGCATTGCTGCTGACCGCCGCGAGCATTTCATCGTCGAAGGTGCGGGCCACTACGGCATCTTCAGTGGCCGTCGCTGGCGCGAGGTGGTGTATCCGAAGGTGCGCGACTTCTTCGCCGCGCATGCCGAAGCACCGGCGGCGAAGGCCACGAAGAAGAAGAGCAACGTCACCCCGTTGCGGCGAAAGGCGGGGTAACCAGGCCCTGGTAGATGCCAACCTTGGTTGGCGCTCTACCATGGATCCCGGCATCCGATCGATCGTGCCAACCAAGGTTGGCACCTACCGAAGCCTGGGCTCCCGCTTACAACCGCACCAGCAGGTTCTTGGCAATCAGCCCATGCAGCTTGCCGATGCCGCGTGCCAGGTGCATCGTCAGCACCAGCAGCAGTGCGCCCGCCGCAGCAACCGCGATCGCCACCAGCGGCGAGGCGGCCATCGGCAGCACGTTCACGCCATCGACGTAGACACCCGGAATGTCACCGCTGAACAGCGCGGCCACCGGCGCCCAGATCAACCCCAGTGACAGCGACAGCAGCGTCACCGCGATGGTGAAGTAGACTACGCCCAGCGGCAGCATCAGCACGAAGTACAGCAGGGTCAGCCAGGTACGCCCATCGGTGAACATGTCGCCGATGCGCTGCAGCCAGGTGCGGCTACGGTCG
Source organism: Stenotrophomonas maltophilia group sp. LNF247 (assembly GCF_054083135.1). Taxonomy (NCBI): domain Bacteria; kingdom Pseudomonadati; phylum Pseudomonadota; class Gammaproteobacteria; order Lysobacterales; family Lysobacteraceae; genus Stenotrophomonas; species Stenotrophomonas maltophilia group sp. LNF247. Next base: position 88,817 of record NZ_JBSRQL010000004.1, on the reverse strand, counting down.
GTGTAGCGCGGACGGCGCGGCATGCGCTCGCCCAGCAACGCTTCCACCAGCCGCCCTTCCAGCAGCGCCAGCCCACGCACCGAGCCGAAGAACAGCACGGTCAGCGGAATGCCGACGATCAGGATCAACAGGCCGAGCGAGAGCGACAGGCCGGTCACCACCCAGGTGAAGAAGAAGATGCCGGTGGCCAGCGACAGCAGCATGTAGAACAGCGCGCCGTAAGCATGCGGATCGGCCACCACGCCGAAGAAGCGCGCCAGCAGCGAACGCGGCACCGGCACAGGCGGCGGCGAGGCCGGCTCGACGCCACTGGCTTCGGCCGCCGCACGCAGCACCGGCGCGGTATCCGCACGTGGCGTACGCAGCGCGCGGTTCACCGTTACCTCAGTCTCGCGGTAGATCTCGGCCACCTCGTCCGGCGCACCGTAGCTGCCGGCGACGTCGGCGATCACCTCGGCCTCGCTGCGGCCGGGCTGCGCCGCCAGCTCCGAGCGCAGGTATTCCTCGGCGTCGTACAGCGCGTCCTGCACCATCGCCGGATCGGCGCCCTCCAGCGCCGCGCGCAGCTGCGCCAGGTACTGCGGAATGGTGGTGGGCAGGGCACGGCCTGCCAGGCTCGGGTCGTTCATTGCGGTACCCCCTCCAACACGGAATCGACGGAATCGCGGGTGGCCTGCCAGGCCTGGCGCCACTGCGCCAGCACCTCGCGGCCACGTTCATTGATGCGGTAGTAGCGTCGCGGCGGCCCGCTGCTGGACGGCTCCACATGGCTTTCCAGCAGCCCGGCGCCCTCCAGGTTGCGCAACACCGGGTACAGCGCGCTCTGCTTGCCGCTCAGCACGCCCTCGCCCACCCGCTCCAGCTCTTTGGCAATGAGGTAGCCGTACAACGGCTCCCCGGCCCGGGCCAGCACCGCCAGCAGGGCCAGCGACACCGTTCCGGCGCTGAGCTCCTTCTGGAACTTCTTCAGGTGGACATCGTCCTCGGACATGGCCGGCCCTCCACTACGTTGAAGTCCACAGTAGTGCGAAGTTCGGTATAGCGAATGTGTCGTTAGTCACTCTGCCGGTTGGCGCGGCTGCGCGGCTCGCGCAGAATCGAAGTCTCGTTCATGTTCCGGGGTTCCCATGCCGCACCGTCGTCGCCCTGCCCTGACCGCCCTCGCCTTCGCCTGCCTGCTGCCCGCACTGGCCAGTGCAGCCACGCCCTACCGCAGCCCGCAGCAGATCCTCGACGCCTCGGCGGCCAGCGACTGGCGCACCCCGGACCCGGCCAACCTGCTGTACATGGACCTGCCAGCCGGGCGCGTGATCATCGAACTGGCGCCGCAGTTCGCCCCCCGCCATGTCGCCAACATCCAGACCTTCGCCCACGAGCACTTCTGGGACGGCACCAGCATCTACCGCTCGCAGGACAACTTCGTGGTGCAGTTCGGCGATGCCGACGCCGATGACGCGGCCAAGGCCAGGCCGTTCGGCAGCGCCGCGCGCAAGCTGCCGGCCGAGTTCGAACGCGCCAGCGCCGGCCTGAAGGTCAGCGTGCTGCCGGATCGCGATGGCTGGGCCGCGCAGACCGGTTTCGTCGACGGCTTCCCGGTCGGCCAGGACCCGCAAGCCGGCAAGGCCTGGCTGGCGCACTGCTACGGCATGCTCGGTGCCGGCCGCAGCAACGAGGAAGACAGCAGCATCGGCGCCGAACTGTACGTGGTGACCGGTCAGTCGCCGCGCCAGCTGGACCGCAACATCACTCTGGTCGGTCGCGTGTTGAAGGGCATGGAACTGCTCAGCGCGACCCGGCGCGGACCGGCGCCGATGGGCTTCTACACCGACCCGAAGCTGCGTACGCCGATCCTGTCGATCCGCCGTGCCAGCGACGTGCCGGCGGCCGAGCGCACGCCGATCCAGGTGCTGCGCACCGATTCGAAGACCTTCGCCGATACGGTGGAGGCGCGGCGCAATCGCGTGGATGATTTCTACAAGCGCCCGGCCGGGCATATCGATCTGTGCAATATTCCGGTGCCGGTGCGGTAGGAGCCTGGCTTCCTGCACGTGGCGCGTGCTGAAGGTGCTTCACTGTTCATGGGCGTCACTTTTCTTTTCGCGCGAAAAGAAAAGTAACCAAAAGAAACGCGCCGCCAGGTCGCGAGCCGCCGTGCTTCGCACGTCGGTCCCCTGCGCTTCTCGGTGAATCAGGGGACGGTGCCGAACTCGCTGCGCTCAGACATCGGCACCTCTTCGCCCCTGATTCCCCTGCGATGCTCGGCTCGCTCAAGGCGGACTCAAGGTCAAGAGCCACAGCTGCACGACGATGTTTGGTAGTGCCGGGCCGGGCCCGGCGAGCGAAGCGACCGCTTTTGCCTTTGATCTTGGGTCCGCCTTGAGCGAGCCGAGCACCGCAGGTCCGGCGAGGGCGAAGAGGCGCGGGTGTTTGAGCGCAGCGAGTTCCCGCGCCGTCCCTCGACGGGCCGAGGAGCGCAGGGTACCGGTGCGCAGCACCGGCTCGCGGCCGGCGGAACGTTTCTTTTGGTTACTTTTCTTTGCGTACAAAGAAAAGTAACGCCCATGAACAATGAAGCACCTTCAGCACGCGCCACGCGCAAAACGCCAACGCCTCAGCCCTTCTGACTCACCGCCACGCTCCCCAGAATCAACGCCCCCGCCACCAGCATCTGTACCGTCACCGCCTCCCCCAGGAACAACCACGCAAACGCCGCACCGAACAACGGAATCAGGTAGGTCACCGTCGACGCCCGCGACGGGCCGATACGACCGATCAGGCGATAGAACATCAGGAACGCCAAGCCAGTGCAGGCCACGCCGAGGGCGATCGCCGCGCCCCAGGCCTTGGCCGGAATCGCCGCCTGCGGCCAGTGGCTGACCGCCATCGGCAGCATCCACAGCGAGGCGCAGGACAGCGTTGCCGCCGCAGCGGCGGCCGACGGCAACCCGGTCATGTGCCGCTTCACCAGGTTCACGCCCAGGCCGTACAGCAGCGATGCCGCCGCACCGGCCAGCACTGCGGTGCCGATACTCAGGCCGGAAACCTTGGCCGTGGCCAGCACCACCACGCCGGCGAAGCCGACCAGCAGCGCCCCGGCACGGCGCATGCCGATCTTCTCGCCGAAGAACAGGAACGCGATCAGCGCGGCGAACAGCACCGTCATCGCATTGCAGATCGCACCGATCGCAGCCGGCGCCTGCTCGGCGGCATAGGCAAACAGCACGAACGGCAGCGCCGAATTGATCAGGCCGATCGGCGCCAGCCACAGCCAGCGCCGCGGCGGGAACTGCGCGCGGGCGCGCCACAGGAACGGCAGCAGCACCAGCGCACCCAGCACCAGCCGCACCTCGACCAGCGCGAACGGGCCGAACGACGGCACCGCCACCCGCATGAACAGGAACGAGCAGCCCCAGATGGCGCCCAGCAGGGTCAATTCCAGCGGCGTGCGCCAATCGCGCTCGGCCGCCTGTGGGACCGCATTCATGCCTTGCCTCCGTACATCGTCAATTCTTCGCCAAGGCGGACAGGATCAGGCGCAGACGCCCGCGGCACAAGCGCGTAGTATCGCTGCCAGCCACAAATATGGTTTGAGGCTCGACATGCTGCTACGCCCTTCCCTGCTACCCGCACTGGCCGTGTTCGCGGTCGCGGCGCGCCACCAGAACTTCGCCCAGGCCGCGCAGGAGCTGCACCTGACCGCCAGCGCGGTCAGCCACCACGTCCGCCGCCTGGAAGAAGTGCTGGAAGTACGGCTGTTCCTACGCCACGCCCGCGGCGTGCGCCTGACTGCCGAGGGCCGGCAACTGGCCGACGCTGCCAGCGCCGCCTTCACCGATGTCGCGGCCGTCGCCCATCACCTGCAGCCGGATGCCGACAGCGTGCCGCTGCGCATCACCACGCTGCGCTCGCTGTCCTACTGCTGGCTGCTGCCACGGCTGCCGCGCTTCACCCAGGCCTACCCGCACATCCGCATCGAGCTGCATACCGGCAGCGGGCTGGATCGCTATGACGACAACGGCCCGGAAGTGGGCATCCGCTACGGCCTGGGCCAATGGCCCGGCCTGCGTGCGCAGCACCTGATGGATGACTACCTGTTCCCGGTCGCCTCACCGGCACTGGCCGGCGTCGAAACGCTGGTCGATCCGGCGCGCATCGCCGACCTGCCGCTGCTGACCGACCTGTCGCCGCAGGGCTGGCGCGACTGGTTCCGCCACGCCGGCGTGCGCACGCCGTCGCCGCTGCCACCCATGCACACCTTCGCCGACAGCACCGACGCGATGCGTGCAGCGGTGTATGGCATGGGCGCGGTGCTGGCGCGCACCCACATCGCCCAGCCCTACCTGCAGCGCTACGAGGTGGTGCGCCTGCCCGGCCCGGCGCTGAAGGCGCGCTATGCGTATCACGTAGTGCATGCCGAAGGACAACCGCCCAGCCCGGCCGCACGCCTGTTCATCGACTGGCTGCTGGAGCAGGCGCAGGACGAACGCACACCGATTCCGGCATTGCCGGACAGCCTGCTCGGGCGCTCGGCCACGCCCACCTGACTTCGCCCTCACCCATTCTTTGCCCGATGCTGGCTAGGCTGCAGGCAACTCCACAACGTACCTACGCCATGGCCATGCTGCGACTGCGCATTACCGGAACCGAAGACGACGCCCGTGCCATCAGCGACCTGCTGCTCGGCCTGGATGGCATCGAGCATGTCGAGGAAACCGACGACCTGATGCCGCACATGGACGACGACGACTCCAGCTCGGCCGGGCTGTCCGATGACATCGGCCCGGGCATCCACGAGCTGGAAGTGGAAGTGGGCAATGAAAGCACCGCGCAGAAGGTGCGCGACGCCGTGCAGGATCTGGCGCTGGAACTGGATGTGTTCGTCGAGTACGAAACCGACGAGGGCTGATGCCGGCGGGCTGCCGGCATCAGCCTCGACCTCAGCGGTTGGGCGGCAGCTTGCGACGGTGGCGACGCCACCATGCGCGCACGCCCCAGGCTGCGACCAGGGCCAGCACCGCCACCGGCAGCAGCGCGGCAACAGCACGAATCAGGAACGCCACGCTGGTGCTGAGAATGCTGCCCGACTCGCTCAGCGCCTCGCCGATCTCACTTCGGCTGCGTTGGCCCGAAGTGGTCTCGAAGTGCAGCGTCACCAGCTGGGTATCGATGCGCCGGCGCTGCTGCGCGGCGTCCTTGTTGGCCTGCTCGACACCCGCCTCGATCTCTGACAGGCGCGTGGTGATCGCCATCAGATCTTCGATCTTCAGGTCCTTGCGGTCCTGGTAGGACAGCAGGCGGGCGTGCTCCTTTTCAAGCCGCGCTTTGGTCAATGCCGTGTCGGCCACCGCCTGCGCGAGATCCTCGGCGCGCGTATTGCGGGACTGCAGCTTGCCGCCTTCACCGGCCATCGCGATCAGCGGCTCGGCGCCCTTCGGCGCGATGCGCACCTTGACCTCACCGCTGGGTTGCTCGCCACTGCGCTGGTCGACCTGCAATACCGCGCAGTCGCCGAACTTCGCGCTCTGGCAGGCTTGGGCGATCTGCTGGATGCGCGGCGCGATCTTTGCCGCCTCCAGCTGCACCTGCACGTCATGTTCATAGGCGAGGAACGCACCTTCTGGCGACGCGACGGCCGCTTCGGCGGCCGGGGCGCCCGCATCCGCGGCCATGTCGCCCTGCTTGGCGCAGCCCGCCAATGCCAGCAGCAGCACCGGCATCGCCAGGCTGCGCGTCCAGGCGCGCGCGCCCGTCACAGTGCGGCTCCGTCGTAGGAGGTCACCGAAAGGCCAGCCAGATCGACCTGCGGCACGCAGCGCACGTTCACCGCCACCATCGGTGTGCCGCTACGCGGATCGACCGCTTCGCTGTAGGGGGCGACGCCACATTCGCGGCAGTGGTGATGGTCGATGTGGGCCTTGTTGAAGTGGTAGGTGGCCACGTCAGCCGGATCGGTGGTCAGCTGGAACGCCGCACGCGGGGCGAACCACAGCAGGCTGCCACGGCGGCGGCACATCGAGCAGTTGCAGTCGATGACGTCGCTGATCGGCGCCCCGGCCTGTACGGTGAATGCGATCCTGCCGCAATGGCAGCTTCCCTGGTATTCCATGTCCTGCGCTCCTTTGGAGGGTCCTTGTCTGCGCCCATGGTAATCCTATGGCACGGGGACAAAGCAGCCACGCGGCCCTATGCTCAGGGTTTGACCCCGTACAGGAACGCCGATGCGCCCGCATCTTCTTGCCCTCGCCCTGGTCGCCGCCCTGGCCGGTTGCCAGCCGGCCGACGCCCCGACCAACGCTTCCACCCCGGCCACCAGCCAGCAGGCCGGTGACGCGGCGGTCGATGCCGCCTTCGCCGACCTGTCCAAGCGCGCCCTGGACACCTGGATGCAGCTGTCGCCGGTCAGCGCTACCCAGATCGGTGACCACCGCTACGACAGCGAGCTGGACGACCTCAGTGCCGCCGGCCAGCAGAAGACCGTGGCCGCCTACAAGGCGCTGCTGGGCGAGCTGGACAAGATCGAGGTGGCCAAGCTGGGCCGCGAGAACCAGGTGGACGCGGCGATCCTGCGCAACCAGCTGCAGTCGGAAATCTGGAACGCCGAAGTGCTGCAGTCCGGCAAGTGGGACCCGCAGCTGTACAACGGCATCGCCGGCAGCGCGATCTACGGCCTGATGGCGCGCGAGTTCGCGCCACTGCCGGAGCGCCTGAAGTCGGCCACCGCGCGCATGGAAAAGCTGCCGGCGATCTTCGCCCAGGCCCGCGAGAACCTGGATCCGGCGCGCGTGCCGAAGATCCACGCCGAGACGGTGGCCAAGCAGAACAAGGGCATCCTCAGCATCGTCGATACCTTCATCACCCCGCACATCGGTGAACTGCCGCAGGCCGACCAGCAGCGCCTGCAGGCCGCCATCGACGGCCTGAAGAAGGCCGTGGACGAGCAGCAGACCTGGCTGGACAAGACCCTGGTGCCGAACGCAAAGGGCGATTTCCGCATCGGTGCGGAAAAGTACGACCAGAAGCTGAAGTTCGCGCTGAGCTCGTCGCTGTCGCGCCAGGAGATCGGTGAGCGTGCACGTGCCGAACTAAAGCGCGTGCGCGAGGACATGTACGGCATCGCGCAGACCGTGCTGAAGGACAAGCCGGGTGCGCCGGAGATGCCGGCCCAGCCGACCGACGAGCAGCAGCAGAAGGCGATCGAAGCTGCGCTGGAACTGGCCTACGCCGACAAGCCGGCACGCGACAAGGTCGTCGACGATGCCAAGGCCGCGCTGGAGCAGTCCACCGCATTCGTGCGCGAGCACGACCTGATGACGCTGCCCGATGCGCCGGTGGACATCATCCTGATGCCGGAATTCCAACGTGGCGTGGCCGTGGCCTACTGCGATTCGCCGGGTCCGCTGGACAAGAACCTGAAGACCTTCTACGCCGTGTCGCCGATTCCGGACGACTGGAACGACAAGCAGGTCGACTCGTTCCTGCGTGAGTACAACTCGCGCATGATCCACCTGCTGAGCATCCACGAAGGCACCCCGGGCCATTACCTGGAGGGCTGGCATTCGGCCAAGTTCCCTTCCACCCTGCGTGCGGTGCTGCGTTCGGGCCTGTTCGCCGAAGGCTGGGCGGTCTACACCGAGCGCATGATGCAGGAGCAGGGTTACCTCAACAACGACCCGCTGTTCCACCTGGTGCAGCTGAAGTTCTACCTGCGCACGATCTCCAACGCGATCCTCGACCAGGGCGTGCACGTGGACAACTGGGATCGCGAGAAGGCGATGCACCTGATGACCCACGACGCGTTCCAGCAGGAAAGCGAAGCGGCCGGCAAGTGGGTGCGCGCGCAGCTGACCTCGGCGCAGCTGCCGACCTACTTCGTCGGTGCGCAGGAACACTTCGACACCCGCAAGGCAGTGCAGGAGAAGCTGGGCGACAAGTTCAACCTGAAGGCGTACCACGACCAGGTACTGTCCTACGGCGCACCGCCGGTGCGTTTCGCACGCCAGCTGATGCTGGACCAGCCGATCGAGTGATCGAGCCGGTGTGAGGTGAAGCGGAGCGGCCCGGGGAAACCCGGGCCATTTTTTTCTGCAAGGTTGTGGCGGCTGAGCAGGATTAGCTGCTGCAGTTGCTCGTCGGCGACGGGTGCGGCCATCGCGGTCGCAGTGCTCCCGGCCAGCGCGAGCGCCAGCAGCAGGGAGCATAGGGAGCGGATCATGCAGGTCCCCAGAAGCACGCCGGGGTCGGAGCCTTTTTCGAAGGGAAGGGCTCGGACCCCGAAAACACTCATTGATCGGCCGCCACGAACCCCCCGGTCTGCCGCGCCCACAACCGTGCGTAGAGCCCACCGGCCGCAATCAGTTCGGCATGGCTGCCGGTCTCGACGATGCGGCCCTGGTCCATCACCACCAGCCGGTCCATGCGCGCGATGGTCGACAGCCGGTGCGCGATCGCGATCACCGTCTTGCCGCCCATCAGCTCATCCAGGCTGTCCTGGATCGCCGCTTCCACTTCCGAGTCCAGTGCCGAGGTTGCTTCGTCCAGCACCAGGATCGGTGCGTCCTTCAGCAGCACGCGGGCAATGGCGATGCGTTGGCGCTGGCCGCCGGACAGCTTCACGCCGCGCTCGCCGACATGCGCGTCGTAGCCACGACGCCCCTGCCCGTCCACCAGCGTATCGATGAAGGCCTCGGCACGTGCTTTGGCCACCGCAGCGCGCAACTGCTCATCGGTCGCGTCCGGCCGGCCGTACAGCAGGTTGTCGCGGATCGAGCGATGCAGGAGCGAGGTATCCTGGGTGACCACGCCGATCTGCTGGCGCAGGCTTTCCTGAGTGACGTAGGCAATGTCCTGGTCGTCGATCAGGATGCGGCCGCTTTCCAGGTCGTACAGGCGCAGCAGCACGTTGACCAGGGTCGACTTGCCGGCACCGGAAGGACCCACCAGGCCGATCTTCTCGCCCGGCTTCACCACCAGGTCGAGGCCTGCGATCACGCCGCCCTTCTTGCCGTAGTGGAAGTGGATGTCCTGGAAGTGCACGCCACCGCGGGTCACCTGCAACGGCACCGCATCCTCGCGGTCCTGCACGGTCAGCGGCTGGGCAATGGTGGTGATGCCATCCTGTACCGTACCGATGTCCTCGAAGATGCCGTTGATGGTCCACATGATCCAGCCGGACATGTTGTGGATGCGGATCACCAGGCCGGTCGCGAGCGTGATCGCGCCGACAGTGATGTGGCCGCCATTCCACAGCCACAGGGCCAGGCCACAGGTACCGGCAATCAGGAAACCGTTGACGATGGCGATGGTCAGGTCCATGCCGGTGGTCACCCGGGTCTGCGCGCGGTGCTTGACTGCCAGCTCCTGGATCGACTCGGCCACGTAGGCCTGCTCGCGCCCGCCATGGGCGAACAGTTTCAGCGTGGGAATGTTGGTGTAGCCATCGACGATGCGGCCCATTGCCTTCGAACGTGCTTCCGAGGCGATCCAGGCCCGCTCCTTCGCGCGCGGCACGAAGTAGACCATGATCACCACGTAGGCCAGCAGCCACAGGATCAGCGGCACCATCAGCCGCCAGTCGGCCTGCGCGAACAGGTACAGCGCGGTGCCGGTATAGACCACGATGTACCAGAGCGAGTCGACCATCTGCACCGCCGACTCGCGCAGCGAGGTACCGGTCTGCATCACCCGGTTGGCGACGCTGCCGGCGAAGTCGTTCTGGAAGAAGCTCAGGCTCTGCCGAACCACGTAGTTGTGCATCAGCCAGCGCGAGCGGTTGCTCAGGCCGGGCACGATGGCCTGGTTGACCAGCAGGTTGTGCAGGCCGACCAGGATCGGCCGCGCGATGACCGTGATGAACAGCATCCAGCCCAGTTCATTGGCATGGCGCTTGAAGAAATCGGCACCGGGTTGCTCGGCGACCATGTCGACGATGCGGCCCAGGTAATCGAACATGGCCACTTCCACCAGCGCCAGGAGCAGGCCGGCGATGAGCGTGGCCAGCAGCACCGGCCACACCGGGCGCAGGTAGTGCAGGTAGAACGGCAGCACCTTGCGCGGTGGCATGCGCCCATCCACGGGCGGGAACACCGGAATCAGGGATTCAAACCAACGGAACATCGCATTCCCTCGCCATCTTAGCCGACGGAGTATCCCACGCCGCATGTGTACGCCGGCCGACGATCGCTGCGGCTGCGGTCGTGCCGGCCGCTGGCCGGCAACCTTGTGACGCCTCCCGCGAAGCTGAAGTGGCCGGCCAGCGGCCGGCACTACCCATCGGATTCGTCAAACGTCAGCGCCGGGGCACGCCCGGCGGCGTCATTTCACCGGGGTGAACAGCAGGTCCTGGAAATCGAAACTGAAATCGGTCAGGTCGGAAATCGGCTGCATGCGCACCTCGCGCACCTTGCCATCCGGGTCCAGGCTGAAGTTCACGAAGGCGTCGGCGTTGAGCGAACGGTCGTCCCAGCGCACGATGAAGGTGTCGTGCTGCCAGTGCTCCAGGCGCCCGCTCAGCTGCGCGGTCTTCGCAAAGCGCAGGCGCAGGCCCTTGCCTTCGGCGCTGATCTGCATGTCGCCATACCAGCGGTCACGGAAGCTGCCGGTGTAGCCGGCCAGCGCCAGCGATGGCCTGCTGCCCTTGTCGCGTGCGCTCTGGTGCTTGGCCCAGGCCTCGTCGGCCTTGTCCTGTCCCTTGGCCACGGCCTTGGCATAGGCGTCCACCCAGTCATGCTTTTCACCGCCCAGGTAGGCATCGAGCACGCTCAGGGTGATCGCATTGAACGCCGCGCCCACTTCCTGATTGGTCAGCACCACCACGCCCAGTTTCTCGCCCGGTACCAGGGTCAGCCGCGAAACCATGCCCGGCCAGCCACCGGTATGCCAGACCAGCTTCTGCCCACGGTAGTCGCTCAGGCTCCAGCCTTCGCCATAGCCGGCGAAGTTGGCCCGCGCAGGTGCCAGCTCCGGCACGCTCGGCGCCGGGATCGACTGCGGCGTGATCATCCGCCACATCTGCTGCTGGCTCTTCTCGCTGAACAACGGCGTGCCGTCGGCCAGCTTGCCTTCGGCCAGCTGCACCTGCATCCAGCGCGCCATGTCGTGCGCGCTGGAATAGATGCCGCCGGCGCCGGCATTGTTCGACCAGGTCAGCGGCGCAACGGTGCGCAGGTCCTTGAAATCGTACTTGGCGTGGCCGACCGCGGCCTTGTCGCCCGGCTTCAGGTGATCGGCGTTGTAGCGCGTGCCGGTCATGCCCACCTTGTCGAAGATGCGCGTCTGCAGGAACTGCTGGTAACTCATGCCCGAGACATGCTCGATCACCTGCTGGGCAACCGCGTACAGGATGTTGTCGTACGCGTAGCTCTCGCGGAAACCGCCCTTCAGCGGCACCCTGCCCAGCCGTTCGACTACTTCGGCATTGCTGTAGGAGGTGGCCGGCCAGAACAGCAGGTCGCCGGCACCCAGGCTCAGCCCGCTGCGGTGCGACAGCAGGTCGCGGATCGTCATCTGCCCGGTCACGAACGGATCGGACATGCGGAACGACGGCAGGTGGTCGATCACCTTGTCATCCATCTTCAGCTTGCCGTCCTCGGCCAGCAGGTTCAGCGAAGTGGCGGTGAACGCCTTGGTGTTGGACGCAATGGCAAACAGCGTATCGGCCTGCACCGGTTCCGGCTTGCCCTGCTCGCGCACGCCCCAGCCGCGCTCCAGCACCACCTCGCCATCCTTGACCACCGCCACCGCAACACCGGGCACGTCGAACTGCGCGCGCACGCGCTCGACGGTCGCATCCAGCTCCTGCAGCTGCGCCGGGGTGGCAGCGCTCGCCATGGTCGTGCACGCCAGCAGCACGGCTCCTCCAATCCAGGGTTTCATCCAGCACGATCTCCGAACAGGGGTGGCGGCCATGTGCAGGCCGTCACCGGGGTTTCGCGGGATGGTAACGGTCTGCGGCGCACCCTGCCCTGTGCCATAGGAGGGGTGTCATGGGCGGAAACGGCCAACCGAGCAACGGCTCCACCATCATTCCGTGCCTGCGCTACCGCGATGCGCAGGCTGCCATCGACTGGCTGCAGCGCGCCTTCGGCTTCCATGCCCAGGCCGTCTACGCCGACGGCGACACGGTGTTCCATGCGCAGCTGACCTTCGGCACCGGCATGATCATGCTGGGCTCGGCCAGCAACCAGAGCGCGTGGAGCGAGCATGCGGCGTTGCCTGATGAGGTCGGCGGCCGCCAGACGCAGAGTGCCTGCGTGATCGTCACCGATGCCGACGCGCACTACGCCCGGGCCAAGGCCGCCGGTGCCCGCATCGTCATCGACATCGCCGACCAGGACTACGGCGGCCGTGGCTATGCCTGCGCCGACCCGGAAGGCTATCTGTGGTGGTTCGGCAGCTACGACCCGTGGCGCACGGACCACGGCCAGTGACCGCGACCGCCCGGCAGGCGGAGATCCGCTGCGGCATCGGTGGCTGGGTGTTTCCCGAATGGCGCGGCGGCGTTTTCTACCCCGTGGGCCTGCCGCAGCGTGAAGAGCTGGCCCATGCCAGCCGCGCCCTGCGCTGCATCGAAATCAACGGCACCTTCTACCGCACGCCCACCGCCGCACAGTGTGCGCAGTGGGCCGCGCAGACGCCGGAAGGCTTCCGCTTTGCGATGAAGGCACCACGCTACCTGGTGCAGCGCCGCGACCTGTCCAGCACGGTGGAGGCAGCCGCGCCCTTCCTGCAGGCAGCGATCGCGCTCGGTGACCGGCTTGGCCCGTTGTTGTGGCAGTTCGATCCACGCCACCCGGCCGACGCCGATGCACTGGACGCGCTGATGGCGCAGCTGCCGAAGCAGCTGGAAGGGGTGCCGCTGCAGCATGCGCTGGAGGTCCGCAATGCCGCAGCACATGGCCCCGCACTGGTCGCCGCCGCGCGCCGCCACGGCGTGGCACTGGTGATCGAGGACAGCGACGAGGCGCCGCTGCACGGCGACGTCAGTTCGGGCTTCGTCTACGCGCGGATCAAGCGCAGCCAGGCCCGCTTGAAAGAGGGCCTGCCTGCGCCCGTGCAGCAGCGCTGGGCTGAACGCGCGCGACGCTGGTCACGCGGCGAGCCGGTGGACGACCTGCCCTGTCTGGCCGGGCACGCCCCGGAAACCCCGCGCGAGGTCTACCTGCTGTGCATCGGTGCCGGCAAGGCCCGCAACCCGGCGGCAGCGATGGCCCTGCAGCGCCTCATCGACGGCGCCAGCGGTCCAGCCCCCACAGCAGGGTCCAGCCCACCACGAACACGCCCGCAACGCGCAGCACGTTGAGCAGGAAGGCCGCCAGGCCCAGGCGTTGCAGTTCGAGGAATGGATACGGCGCCTGTCCGGTCATTGCAGCGACCAGCATCGCCCAGCCAAGGTAGGCCAGCGGTACCAGCAGCACGCCGCCCAGCGCGCGCCAGCGCAGCTCACCGTGCGGCAACAGCAGCAGCCACCCCAGCAGGAACAGGGCAGGCACGACATAGTGCAGGCCCGCATCGACCCACCATTGCAGCCCGGTCGGTTGCCACAGCCCCTGCAATGCAAGCACGTAGACGCACGCGGTCACACCGATGCACAGCGCCAGGCTCGCCGCCACCGCCGGCTTGAGCACTCTGCCAAGGACCACCCACCCACATCCGACGCAGACAGCCAGGTTGCTGAGAATGGTGAAATAGCCGAAGAAACGCAGCGTCGCCACGCCGATCCCGGCCGCCGCCCCCGGCCCCTGCACCAGCAACAGGTACTGCAACAGCAGCGAGGCTGCCGCCATCAGGGCAGTCAGTGCGGCCCATCCGCGCAGAAGGGAGCAATCGGCTGCCATGGCTCGGTTCTCTGGGTCGATGCCGCGAGCATGCCACAGTCATCGCCGACGGCCGCGCGATTGCCTCACAATAGGCTGATGAGCACACCCGACACCCGCAAAGCGCTGTGGCAGATCCACTTCTGTGTCCTGCTGTGGGGCATCACCGCCATCCTCGGCAAGCTGATCACCCTGCCCGCACTGCCGCTGGTGTGGTGGCGCATGCTGCTGGTGACGGCGATGCTGGCCCTGCTGCCACGGGTCTGGCGCGGGTTGCGCACCCTGCCCCTGCGGCTGGTCGCCGGCTACGCCGGCGTTGGCGCGCTGGTCGCCCTGCATTGGCTGACCTTCTATGGCGCGGTGAAGCTGGCCAATGCCTCGGTGGCTGCCACCTGCATCGCACTGGCGCCGGTGTTCACCTCGATCATCGAACCGTGGGTGGCCAAGCGGCCGTTCCAGCTGCGTGAGCTGGCGTTCGGCCTGGCGGTGCTGCCGGGTGTTGCGCTGGTGGTCGGTGGCGTGCCCGATGGCATGCGCCTGGGTGTGTTGATCGGCGCGATCTCAGCGCTCCTGGTGGCGGTGTTCGGCTCGCTCAACAAGCGCATGGTCAGCCACGCCGATCCGCTCACGGTCACCGCGCTGGAGCTGGGTGCGGGCACCCTCACCCTGACCCTGCTGGCGCCGCTGATGCCCTACCTGCTGCCTGCGCTGGCCAGCCCGTTGTGGGTGGTCCCGGACCTGCACGACGGCATCCTGCTGCTGGTGCTGGCCGGGTTCTGCACGCTGCTGCCGTTTGCCCTGGCCCTGGTCGCACTGCGCCACCTGAGCGCCTACACGGTGCAACTGGTGACCAACCTGGAGCCGGTCTATGCGGTGGTGCTGGCGGTGGTGCTGCTGCGCGAGCAGCACGAGGTCACCCCGTGGTTCTACCTGGGCGTGGCGATCATCGTCGGCGCGGTGTTCCTGCATCCGCTGCTGAACCGCCGCAAGCCGGTGCAGCATCCGGAGATTCTTGGCACGGCCGAGGCGCGCAACATCGCCGATTGAATGCATCCACGCATGGCGTGGACGCCCGTATCAACGCTGCGGCCAATGCCAGGCCGGCGCATCCAGCAGGCCCTGCCCGCTCAACAGCGTGCGGCCCTGTTCCTTGTACAGATGCAGCGAATGGCACCCTGGCGCCTGTTCCAGCGCCGCGATCAGGCGGCTGGCGTGTGACACCACCCATACCTGGCTGCGCGAACTGGCTGCGATGATCAGCCGCGCCAGCGCCGGCAGCAGGTCCGGATGCAGGCTGGTCTCCGGCTCGTTGAGCACCAGCAGCGGCGGTGGACGCGGCGTGTGCAGCGCAGCAGCCAGCAGCAGGAAGCGCAGCGTACCGTCGGACAGTTCGGCCATCGACAACGGCCGCAGCAACCCCAGCTGGTGGAAGCGCAGGGCCAGTCGACCGTCCAGCTCTTCGAAGCCGACCGTGGCACCGGGGAACGCATCGTCGACGCTGCGTGCCAACGCCACCGGGTCACCGATCTCGAGGATGGTGACCCAGGCCGCGGCCAGATCCCGGCCGTCGTGATGCAGCACCGGCGTGCGCGTGGCCATCGCCGGCTGCCGCGCCGGTGCATCGGCGTCGCTGCGGAAATGGTCGTAGAAGCGCCAGCGACGGATGTACTCGCGCAGGGCGATGGTTTCCGGCAGGCGCTGCGGATCGCCGACCTGGGTGAACAGGCTGTCGAACAGCGACAACCTGTCATCCACCAGATCCCAACCGCGCGCATGGCGTTGCCGAACCATTGCCCCACGGCGATCAACCAGCAGGTTGGCGCTGCGCAGGAACGGGCCGGCCCAGATCGCCTCGGCCTTGATCTGCGGGTCCAGCGCGAAGGCCGATCGACTGGGCGGCGGGTAGCCCAGATCGATGGCGTAGCCGAATTCGTCAGTGGCGAAGCCCAACTTCAATCCCACCGATTCCTGGCGTGGGCCGCCCTGCAGGGGGATTTCGCCGGCAGCAACCCGACGGTCCATTTTTTCCGGACCCGCCCACAGCGCCGAGCCCAGCCCGCCTTCGCGGGCCAGCACCGCCGCGACGCCGCCCTGCGCGGTCTCGGCCAGCAGGCGCAGGGCACGGTACAGGCTGGACTTGCCACTGCCGTTGTCACCGGTCACCACATTCAACTGCTGCAGCGGCAGTACGAGCCCGTGCAGCGAACGATAGTGGGCGATGGCCAGGGTCTGCAGCATGGGCGGCGTCCGGGGAAACAGGGCGTCATGCTGGCCGGTTCTGATCGCAGGAGCTGCGACGCCAAGTGAAACGGGAAGAGCATCCACGCATGGCGTGGATCTACTGGAGCGGCATCGAATCATCCACGCGTCGCATGCGTTCAACGCGCGAACCGCCGTGTTTCAGTCCGCCCGTTCCACCCGGTTGCGACCTTTGCCCTTGGCCCGGTACAGCGCCTTGTCGGCACGTGCCAGCGTCTCATCCACGCTTTCACCGGGCTGGTGCTGGGCCACTCCAATACTGATCGTGACCGGGAACCCCAGCGGCAGATCAGCAACGGCCAGGCGCAGGAACTCGCACTGAAGTTCGGCGGTTTGCAGGTCGGTCGCCGGCATCACCGCCACGAACTCCTCGCCGCCATAGCGCGCGGCCATGCCACGGCCGGCGAAGTGCGAGCGCAGCAGCGTGCCCAGCTCGGCCAGCACCCGGTCGCCGGTGGCGTGGCCCTGGAAATCGTTGATGTGCTTGAAGTGGTCGATGTCCAGCAGCGCGACGCAGGCCACAGCGGGCTGATCCCCGGTCACCGCCACTGCCTCGTCCAGCGCCGCCGCCATCGCGCGGCGGTTCGGCAGGCCGGTCAGCGCATCGGTGCGGCTCTGCTCGGCCAGGTCGGCGTTCTGCGCCAGCAGCACGTCGTGGTACTCCGACAGCAGGCGCTCGTAATCATCGCGTTCCAGCATGTGGTTCTGGATGTCGAGCGCGAAACGGCGCAGCTCCATCACCAGCATCACCTGCCGCGACAGCGCGGCCAGCGCCTCGGCCTTGTCGCTTGGCAGGTGCTGCGGCTGTGCATCGAACACGCACAGCGTACCCAGCGGCAGGCCATCGGAACTGATCAGCGGCGCACCGGCGTAGAAGCGGATGTGCGGGTCGCCGGTCACCACCGGGTTGTCGTGGAAGCGGATGTCCTGCAACGCATCCTCGACCACCATGATTTCGTGCGGCTGCAGGATGGCGTGGCCACACATCGATTCGCTGCGCAGGTTTTCCGCCGCGTCGACGCCCTGGATCGACTTGAACCATTGCCGTTCGACGTCAATCAGGGTCACCGCCGCCATCGAGGTACCGCAGACCGCCTTGGCGATCGCCACCAGGTCGTCGAATGACTTCTCGCGCTGCGAATCAAGGATCCGGTAGCGGTACAGCGCCTCGAGCCGGAGGGCTTCGTTGGCAGGCTTGTCGGGCTTGATCATGCAGCGTCACTTCCGGCAGGTCACTGCAAAGTCTAGCTGATGCCGGCGCGTAATCCGCACAACGGGTAGTGCCGGCCGCTGGCCGGCATCCCGCGCGCATTCGATGCCTGGAGTAGCCGGCCAGCGGCCGGCACTACCGCGCGTTACCAGTCCAGCTGCTTCGGCAGCAGGCCCTGCAGCTCCTGCTCGGTCAGGTTGCGCCACTGGCCCGGCTTCAGCGCGCCGATCTTGATGTTGTCGATGCGCACGCGGCGCAGCTGGGTCACGCGATAGCCGAACTCGGCAGCCATCAGGCGGATCTGCCGGTTCAGGCCCTGCTGCAGGGTGATGCGGAAACCGAACTTGGCGATGCGCGAGGTCTTGCACGGCAGCGTCATCTGGTCGTGGATGCGCACGCCGCGCGCCATGCCGCGCAGGAACTCATCGGTGACCGGCTTGTTCACCGCCACCAGGTATTCCTTCTGGTGGCCGTTCTCGGCACGCAGGATCTGGTTGACGATGTCGCCATTGCTGGTCATCAGGATCAGGCCTTCGGAGTCCTTGTCCAGGCGGCCGATCGGGAAGATGCGCTGTTCGTGGCCGACGAAGTCGACGATGTTGCCCTTGACCGAAGTTTCGGTCGTGCAGGTGACGCCTACCGGCTTGTTCAGTGCGATGTAGACGTGGCGGCGGGCGCCGGGCTTGCGTGCCACGCGGGCGCGCAGCGGCTGGCCGTCGACCAGCACCTGGTCTTCCTCGCCTACCACCGCGCCGGTACCGGCCGGATGGCCGTTGACGGTAACGCGGCGCGCGGCGATCAGGCGATCGGCCTCGCGGCGGGAGCAGAAGCCGGTGTCGGCGATATGTTTGTTGAGTCGGGTGGTCATCGGCCCATTATCCGGCATCGCCGCCCGCTGCGCTTCATGCCAGGGCGGGCGGATCGAGCTCCTCGCCGTCGAACACCCGGTTGCGGCCCGCCCGCTTTGCCACGTACATGGCATGGTCGGCGCGCCGCAGCAGCCCGGCCAGATCGTCCTCGCCCGGTCGCCACTGCGCCAGGCCGATGCTGGCGGTCACCTCCAGCCCCGGCACCTGCAGGGCCTGGCCAGCCTCGGTGATGCGCTGGCGCAGGCGGTCCAGCCGTGCCGACGCCGCCACGCGCGGCATGCCGGGCATCAGCAGCAGGAACTCTTCGCCGCCCATCCGTACCACTTCGTCCTGGCTGCGCACTGCCATGCGCAGGGCACGCGCCACCGCCACCAGCACCAGGTCGCCCACGGCGTGACCATGGCGGTCGTTGATGTCCTTGAACAGGTCGATGTCGAGGAAGCCGATCACCAGCGGGCCGCGCTCACGGTCCACCCGTTCCAGATGGCGGGCCAGCTGCTGCAGTCCGGCGCGACGGTTGGGAAGCCCGGTCAGGCCGTCGGTCTCGGCCAGCTGGCGAAGTTCATCACGCTGCTGGCGCAGCCGGCCCAGCCGCTGGTTCAACGCATACGCGGCCATCATCAACAGCCAGGTCACCGCCAGCTGCAGCGCCTCCACCCGGTATTCCAGCAGCCACGCCGCACCACAGGCATCGGCGATGATCAGTATCAGCATCGGTGCCAGCGCGGCCAGACCCGCCTGCGCCCAACGGTCGCCGCGCCAGCGTGCCCAGACGCCGACCATCAGTGCCAGGCCACATCCGGACAGATAGGACACCTGCAAGCCCTTCGCGACCCAGGCCAGATGCTCCCAGCGCAGCCACGGCACCAGCACGGCCAGCGCCATCAGGGCCCACAACACCGCCACTTGGGCCGGGCGCGATCGAGGCAGCACGCGATCGCCTCCGTTCAGCCGCCACAGCGCCGGCAGCACCAGTGCCTGGGTCGCAGCGGTCAGCGCCAGCAGCCACCATGCGCCGTGCTCGCCCACCGGCAGCCAGGGTTCCGGATAGCCGCTGAGCCCGCCGAGGATTGCCTGCCACAGCACCATCACGGTGGTGCCGGCGATGTAGACCAGGAAACTGCGGTCCCGGGTGGTCAGGAAGGCCATCAACGCCGACAGCGCCAGCGCGATCGCCACCGCGATGCAGGCCGCGCGCACCAGCAGGCGGGCGGTGTCGTTCTGCTGCACCGGGCTGGGCGCGCCCAGCCGCAGGGTCGGTACCCAACGTGTCTTCAGCGGTGTCTGCCAGGAGACCAAGAACGGCTCATGGCTGCCGGCCGGCGGTACCGCCACCAGGCCGATGCCAGCCCGGAAACGTGAATCGCGGGTGCGCGCGTCGTGCATGTTGCCGCAGATCTCGCGGTCACCATGCTGGACGCGCACTTCACCGGCAAAGACGTTGAACACGTCCAGCGCCTGCGGTTGGCCTGACCAGCCCTGCGGCGGAGCCGGTACCAGCACCTGCTGGCGGGCGCCGGACAGCATCTGCGGCGTGCATGCGCGGTGCGGCGTCGGCTCGTCGGTAGCGCCGCCGACCAGGAGATAATCATGGCCCGACACGGCCTCTGCAGCCTGAAGCGGCCACGGCAACGCCAACCACACCATCAGGACGGCCAGCACCGCTCCTGTTCCATACCGCCACTGCCTGCCGCCCACGCCACGTCCTGTTCCTGCTTACGTCCGCGCCCACTGCGCGCCGCCCCTGACGCGCATTATCGCAGCCGGGCACGCCACGCATGTGTACACCAAAGTCGGCGCCCGCGGTTCAGCCAGCCGCCGGCGGCCCCTTCACCGCGACCAGCCGTACCGGGCGCAGATCGACCAGGGTCAGCCGCTCCAGCGGCTGCGGCCGTTCGATGGCATAGCCCTGCAGCCCCTGTACGCCAAGCCGGGTCAGCGCACCGGCAACCTCGGCGGTCTCCACCCACTCGGCCACCACTTCCATCTGCAGCTCGCGCCCGAGCTCGCTGATCGCGCGCACCGTGGCGTGGCTGACAGGGTCGGTATCCATGTCGCGCACGAAGGCGCCGTCGATCTTCAGGATGTCCGCCGGCAACTGGCGCAGGTAGCCGAAGGAAGACAGGCCGGAGCCGAAGTCATCCAGCGCCATCCGGCACCCCCGTGCCTTCACCGCATCGATGAAGGCGCGGGCCTGGCTGAGGTTGCTGATCGCCGCAGTCTCGGTGATCTCGAAGCACAGCTTGGAGGCCAGCGCGCGGTTGCGCTCGAGCAGGTCGCAGACGAAGGCGAGGAATCCCGGCTCGGCGATCGACTGCGCGGACACGTTGACGTTGCACAGGCCCAGCTGGCGCACGTGCGCCGGGCACACCTGCAGGTGGCGGAACAGCAGCCCGAGCACGTGCCGGTCCAGCGCCACCGCCATGCCATAGCGCTCCACCGCCGGCATGAACTGGCCGGGCAGATGCAGGCTGCCATCGGTGCCACGCATGCGCACCAGCACCTCGTAGTGCAGGTAGGACGGATCCCCCACGCGGGCGATGCGCTGTGCATACAGCAGCATGCGATTCTCGGCCATCGCCAGGCTGACGCCCTGCAGGCGCTCGGCCTCCTGCCGCCGCTCCTCCAGCGCCATGCGGTTCTCATTGAAGCAGTGCACGCGGTTGCGCCCGGCCTGCTTGGCGGCATAGCAGGCGCTGTCGGCGGCACTCATCAACCAGTTCACATCCGGCGCATCTGCACTGACCTCGACCACGCCGATGCTGCAGCTCAGCTGCGGGCTGCCCTCGCTGATCGGAAACGTGGCCTGGCCCAGGTTGCGGATCACCCGCTGCAGCACGCGCTTGGCCTCGTCCTGCCCGGCATGGGCGAGGAACACCGCGAACTCGTCCGCACCCAGCCGGCCGACCCAGTCACCATCACGCACCGCCGCCACCAGGTACTCGGCGAAGGCGCGCAGCATCTGGTCACCAGCGGCGTGGCCGAAGCTGTCGTTGACCAGCTTGAAATGGTCCAGGTTGATATAGCACAGCGCGTGCGTGCCGCCTTCGCTGCGCACCTGCAACAGCGCGCGTTCCAGCAGCCGTTCGATCTCGCGGCGGTTGATCAGGCCGGTCAGCGGGTCATGGCTGGCGTGGTGCTCGATCTCGCGCGCCAGTGCATGGTTCTGGCTGACGTCCTCGATGATCGCGAACACCGACAGGCCACCGGCGGCGCTGCGCACGCCGGTGCCGCTCCAGCGGCCCCAGACCAGGCTGCCATCGCGACGGCGGAAGCGCAGTTCGCTCGGCCGCAGCTGCCGGTCCCAGTCGATACGGCCCACCCCATCGATGACAAGCTCGCCGTCCATCAGCAGATCGCCCAACGACATCTGCAGCAGCACGTCGCGCCGGTAGTCGAGGATATCGGCCATCGCCTGGTTGGCTTCGATCACCTTGCCTTCGGTGTCGAGCTTGAGCATGCCGACATTGGCCTGATAGAAGGCGGCGCGGAAGCGGCTTTCATGTTCGGTCAGGTCCTTGCCGACGCGGCGCGCGAGGGCCACCGCCATCAGGCTGATCGCAAGCACCGACAGCCCACCAACCACGAGCGTGGCGATCCGCACCATCGTGGCCATGCGCAGCAACGCTCGGGAAAACGACTGCGCCTGCACCTGCAGCCGCCGGTCCAGATCGCGCAGCTGTTGCAGGTAACGGTCGCGGTCGGCCACTGGCAGCGTGCCTTCGGCGTGCGCCGACTGCAGCTCGGCGACCAGCCGCTGCACCGCCAACAGGTCATCGTCGGTCTGCCGCCACAACGCGGTTGCTTCGCGGAAGGCGCCGATGTCGCGTGCATAGCGGAACGAGAACACCAGACGCGGGATATCGGCATGCGCGTTGCCACCCTGCAGGAAGCCCTGCCGGGCCTTCTCCTCGTCCGGTACCGCCTGTTCCAGCGCCAACCGGGCCTGCAGATCTCCCAACGGAATCCGCAGGGCCTGGCGCGCGTCCTCCAGGTCCTGGGCATGGCCGCGCGCCAGGTAGCGGCTCAGCGCAGCAGTGGCATCCTGCTGCCCGCGTGACCAGTAACCCTGCCCGGCGATCCAGGCCGTCGAAGCCGCCTGCAGTTCCTGGATCAACGCGGACAACGCGACCAGCCCGATCGCCATGCCCGTCAACAACGCAAAGCGCAATCCCAGCCCACGGGTCATCGGCACCCGCCGGCTCTGCTGGTCCGTGCCACTTCTACCCATCCCGGATCCCCCCGAATGTGCTGCGGTGACAACCTGCCTTGGAACCGGCCCAGCCTATGACCGGCAATGTGTGGGCCATGCGAAAAAGGGGACGGAGGGGATTAAGTCGTTTTCGGCATAAGCGCATGGCCTGCCATTTACGACTTAATCCCCTCCGTCCCCTTTTCCTGTACGCCAGCCCGGGGGCTGGCGTTGTTATGGACGGCTGCGGGTGCGGCTTAGAAGCTGCGCGGGCCGCGCGGCTTGAAGCCGTCACGACGCGGCGGGCGGCTGTCGCGGTCACCGCCGCGGTCGCCACCATGGCCACCCGGACCACCCGGGCCACCACGACGCGGGCCACCCGGGCCGCCCGGGCCACGCTTGTCGAAGCGCGGCTTGAACGGACGCGGGGCCGGGTTGGTTTCTTCACCCGGAGCCAGCGCACGCATCTGCAGCTGCTGGCCGGACACCCACACCTTCTGCAGGTGCGACAGCACGTCCGGCGGCATCTGTGCCGGCAGGTCCAGCAGCGAGAAGTCGTCGTGGATGTCGATGCGGCCGATGAAGCGGCTTTCCAGGCCCGCTTCGTTGGCAATGGCGCCGACGATGTTGGCCGGCTTCACGCCATGCTGATGGCCCACCGAAATGCGGTAGGTCTCCATGCCCTGCTCCGGTGCACCACGCGGCGGAACCTCACGGCGCGGACGCTGCTCGAAACCACCTTCGGCGTCGTCGCGACGCGGGCCACGCTCGAAGCGCGGACCGCGCTCGTTGCGGTCGAAGCGATCGCCACGCTCCGGACGGTCGCCACGGTCGAAACGCTCGCGCGGGGTGCGCTCTTCACGCGGGGCACGCACCGGCGGCTGCAGCAGGAACGGGGTGTCACCCTGCAGCATCCTGGCCAGCGCGGCGGCGATCTCGATGGCCGGCACGTTCTGCTCGTTCTCGAAGCGCTCCAGCAGCTGGCGGTAGAAGTCCAGGCCACCGGCACCCAGGGTTTCGCTGATGCGCGAGGTGAACTTGTTGATGCGGGTGTCGTTGACCGCTTCCACGCTCGGCAGCTGCATCTCTTCGATCGGCTGGCGGGTGGCGCGCTCGATCTGGCGCAGCATGCCCTTCTCGCGCGGGGTCGCGAACAGGATCGCCTCGCCGCTGCGGCCGGCACGACCGGTACGGCCGATGCGGTGCACGTAGCTTTCGGTGTCGTACGGGATGTCGTAGTTCAGCACGTGGCTGATGCGCTCCACGTCCAGGCCGCGCGCAGCCACGTCGGTGGCAACCAGGATGTCCAGCTTGCCTTCCTTCAGCATGGCGATGGTGCGCTCACGCTGGGCCTGCTGCATGTCGCCGTTGATGGCGGCAGCGGCCAGGCCACGGGCCTGCAGCTTGCTGGCCAGTTCTTCGGTGCCGGCCTTGGTGCGCGCGAAGATGATCATCGCGTCGAACGGCTCGACTTCCAGGATGCGGGTCAGCGCATCCAGCTTGTGCATGCCGCTCACCCACCAGTAACGCTGGCGGATGTTGGCCGAGGTGGTGGTCTTGGCCGCAATGGTCACTTCCACCGGATCCTGCAGGTAGGTCTGCGCGATGCGGCGGATCTGCGGCGGCATGGTGGCCGAGAACAGGGCCACCTGGCGCTGCTCCGGCAGCTTCTTCAGCACCGCTTCGACGTCGTCGATGAAGCCCATGCGCAGCATTTCATCGGCTTCGTCCAGCACCAGGGTCTTCAGCTCGGACAGGTCCAGGGTGCTGCGGTCCAGGTGGTCGATCACGCGACCGGGGGTACCGACCACGACATGCACGCCACGGCGCAGCGCCGACAGCTGCTGCCCGTAAGGCTGGCCGCCGTACACCGGCAACACGCGGAAGCCCGGGATCTTCGACGAGTAGGACTGGAATGCCTCGGCGACCTGGATGGCCAGTTCGCGGGTCGGCGCCAGGATCAGGGCCTGCGGCTTGATCTGCTGCAGGTCGATGTTTGACAGTACCGGCAGTGCGAACGCAGCGGTCTTGCCGGTACCGGTCTGGGCCTGGCCCAGCACGTCGCGGCCTTCCAGCATCGCCGGGATGGTGGCGGCCTGGATCGGCGACGGGGTTTCGTAGCCGATGGCGGTGACCGCCTGCATCACGGGCTCGGACAGGCCGAGCTGCGCGAACTGCAGCGGCGCTTGGGAATCTTGGGACATGGGGAACTCCGAAGGCACTGCCGTCTTCCTGGCAGTGCGATAAAAAAGGGATGGTCCGCGCTTTGGGCGCCCTTCTTATCGCGTGCCCTGGCGCTGCTCGGTCGGAGGAGATTTCACTCGCTCAGAGCGGGATGATACCGCATTGATCCTGAACGAGGCGTACAGCTTTCCGTGCGCGTGCCGTCGAGCCCGTGCTGGCGCACAATACGCGCCCGCTTCCCGGCCCGGCCGCTGGCCTGCGCCCTCTTCCCAGGAACCCGCTCCATGCAGATTCTCGAATTCGACCTCGACGGTGACTACGTCGAACTCAAGCAGCTGCTCAAGCTGGCCGACCTGGTCACCAGCGGCGGCGAGGCCAAGATGGTCATCAGTGAAGGCCAGGTGCGGGTCGATGGCGAAATCGAGCTGCGCAAGGCCTGCAAGATCCGCGCGGGCCAGGTGGTCGAATTTTCCGGCAGCCAGATCCGAGTGCTGGCTGCCGGCTGATCTGAAGCCGTTCAGGCCACGCGCTGGGTCAGGTGCGAGGCGATCAGCTGCCTGAACGGTGCCACGCCCTGCGCCAGGCGCAGGCCAGCCGCACGCAGCAGGCGCGCCGGGCGACGGTCGTCGGTGTACAGGCTGGCGATCGCATTGGTGGCTTCGTACAGCGGCCGCGACGCCAGCCGATGGCCCCGCTGGTAGCTGGTCAGCATGCCGGCGGCAGCAATGTCGGCACCGCGACGCTGCTGCGCGACGATGCCCTGCGCCAGCCGCTGTGCGCTGGCCAGGCCCAGGTTGAAGCCATGCGCGGTGACCGGATGCATGCCGACTGCGGCATCGCCGATCAGCGCAGAACGCTCGCCGACGAAACGGTGCGCGTACACACCCACCAGCGGGTACGCCTGCGGCGTCGCCACCGGCTGCATGCGGCCCAGGCGATGTTCAAAGCACGCACTGATGGCATCGCCGAAGGCCACCTCATCCATCGCCAGCAGTTCTTCGATCTGCCGCGGCGGCAGCGTGATCACCGCCGATGCCTGGCCCTCGTTGAGCGGCAGCAGCGCCATGGTGCGGCCGTAACCGAACCATTCCCAGGCCGTGTGGTGATGGTCGCGCTCGACCTGCATGCGGCACACCAGCATCGACTTGCCGAAGTCGCGCATCTGCGCACCGATGCCAAGCATGCGGCGGGTGGCGGAGAAGCGGCTGTCAGCCGCGACCAGCAGGCGGGCGTGCAGTTGGCTGCCGTCATCGAGTCTGACCACGTGGCCCTGCGCATCGGCCTGGACGCGCTGCACCTTGCGCCCGTCGAACAGGTCCAGACCATCCTGGTCCTGCACGGCATCCCATGCAGCGCGGCGGATCAGATGGTTGGGCACCAGCCAGCCCAGCGGCTGGCCGTCGACCTGGCTGCTGGCGAAGGTCAGCGCGAACGGCGAACCGCCGTTCATCACCTTGGCATCTCGCAGTTCAGCGACTTCGGCCGGCGGCAGGCGCTGCCACAGCCCCAGCTGCTCCATGCTCTGCCGCGAGGCATGGGTCAACGCGATCTCGCGGCCATCGAAGGCGGCCTCGGCCAGCGCCTGGCGCGGTTGAACTTCGACCAGCCCGACCTGCAGGCCACTGCCGGCCAGCGCCCGAGCGAAGCACAGGCCCGCCGGTCCGGCGCCGACCACCACCACGTCCATCCTGCGCATGCGCGTCTCCTGCCGTTGATTCAGTCCGGGCCAGCATAGCGCCGCGCGCCTGACCGGCCTTGATCTGGATCAGGCGCGGGTCACAACAACGCGAACACCAGCGCCAGGATCGACAGCAGCGACACCAGCCACACCAGGCTGCGCAGGTAGGGCACGCCGGCCGCGTACAGGGGCAGATAGACCACACGCGCCCAGAAGTAGGCCTGCGCAGCCAGCGCCGTGGTGCCGTTGCCGCGACCGGCCACGACTACTGCAATGGCGGCAGCGGCGAAGAACGGGAAGGTTTCCAGGAAGTTGGCCTGGGCCCGCTGCAGGCGGCCGGCCAGCGGGCTGAGCGGCTTTGCATCGCCATCGCGTGCCGAGGCATTCCACTTCATCCCGCGCTCGCGGGTGACCACGGTGGAGGTGGCGAAGATGTACACGAAGCCGAGCACGATCGACCAGGCCAGCATTGCCAGTTCAGTTGCCATCGCTCATCTCCTCAGGGTGCCGACGCACGCAGGCTGTAACCGGCCAGGCGCCACACCTGGTCTTCGTCGAAACGGAACGAGACCAGCTCGCGCACCGGCTGCGCGCTGTTGGCGAAACGGGTCGGGAAGCTGACGTTGATGTACAGCCCTTCCGGCACCGCAGCACCGGCGCTGTACTTGACCCGGGTGATGGTGGGCTGGCCACGCCCGGCCAACGCCCCCAGGCGCGCACGCTCGGTGGTCAGCTGGCTGACGAAGGCGGCCTTCGGCACCGCACGACGGGCGACGGCCGAAGCGCCATCCCACAGTTCGCCGGCGCGGTTGGCATCGACCAGCTGCGCCGCCTTCAACGCAGCCGCGCCCATTTCGGCGTCCTGCTTCTGCACCTGGGCCTGCTGCGCGGCGGTCAATGCCGGAGCGCCGGCGGTGGCCGGTTTCGCAGCCGCCGGCGATGCCGGGGCCGGGCGCGCGGGTGCCGGTGCCGGCGCAGGTGCCTGCGCCAACGCAGTCAGGGGCAGCAGGGACAGCAGCAGGAGCGCGCGCTTCATGGACACCGCCGGTTCTCGAGGAAAGGACCGCAGTCTACGCCAGCGCGGTGAGCGGTTCGTCAGCGCGCGTGGGCGTTGCCTTCCACCGCCGCCGCATCGGCCTGCGCCGCAGACTTGCCTGCATCGTCGGCTGCCTGCTCGGCCATCGGCGGTTCCGGCGGTGCCGGGGGCAGCGTCGCCACATCGATCTCCGACAGCGGGCTTTCGTCCGGGCACACCGCGTCGGGAAAGCCGAAGCGCTGTTTCAACGCCTGGCCGCAGCTGTTGATCGACTCCATGTCGGCGCCTTCGCGCTTGCATTGCTGGTCGAAGGCGACCAGGAACGCGTCCTTGCGCTGCACGAAATCATCGCCGCAGGCACGCATCTGCTTGATCCGTTCCAGATCATCCTGCACCGCATTGGTCCCATCCAGGCCGTACTGGCGCAGCTCGTCCGGAGTCAGCAGGCGCAGGCTGCGGTTGGGCACGGTCATCATCAGATCGGCCACGCCAACCGCCACGCCATTGCGCTGCAGATAGTCCTTCACGTTGTCGTAGACCTCGTGCAGCTCGCGGTTGAGTTCCGCGCGCGAGGTGGCCTTGGAGCTGATCCGCATCATGCGGTGGATGCCGACCTTGCCCGACAGCAGGCGGTTGTCACCGGCGGCCAGCACGAACACGCAGGCGCTGTGGCAGATCGAGCCTTCGCGCACCCAGATGGTCCAGCCGGATTCACCGATGCTGTCACCGGCAACGATCGCCGATTCCACCTGGCCGCCGCTGGAATCCAGATCGAGGATGCGCTTGTGGATCTTCTGCTGGTCGGCGACCACCGCCAACCGCCACATCATCTCGGCGAAGCCCGGATTGATCTTGCCGGCGTAACGCACGCGCATCAGGCCGCGCTCGGCGCACGGCGCCAGCGCCTGGGTGATCTGCTCGCGCTGCAGGCCTTCCAGCTCGACACCGTCGCCGGCATCGCCAGCATATTCCGTGCTGCAGCTGACCCAGGCACGGCCATTCTCAAGCTGCGCCTGCGGCCACGGCCGATCCGCCTGGCTGCGCGGCGGCGCTGGCGGTGGCGGTGCATCGGCCGCATTGATCGACACCATGTTCTCGCCATCGCTGGCCGGTGCCCGCGCCGCCTTGTCGGCAGCAGTCACATTGCCCGGATTTTCCAGCTGGCTGCAGCCCGCCAGGGCCAGGCACAACAGGGGCAACCAGCGGCGTTTGGCGGACATCGGGCAACCAGTCTTCACGTGAGCAGGAGCCACAGTCTACCCGTCCGGGGCACCCGTTCAGCGCGTGGCACTGAACCCCTTCTGACCCTCTGGCTCCAACCTTTTCATTACAGCGTCTTGCACCACTCCATCCACGCATGGCGTGGATCTACCGTGTCGACCAAGGTCGACACCCAGAGCGGGATGCCGTTCCGGCAGGCCGCGGGAAACTGTCGAAGGCGGGGTGGGTCCGGTGGCAGGGGCGTGAGCGCCATGGATGGCGCGACCGAGCTACAGGGACGTACTTGCAGCGCCCCCTGCCACCGGCCCCACCCCGCACTCCCGCAGGAAGCCTGCTGTTGCTGTTGCCTCTGCGGGTGCAGGGCGCAGCCCTGCCCAACCCTCTTCAGCATCCATGTCCGAATGTGGCGAGTATCTCCAGCCGCACATGCCTAGACTGGCGCCATGGATACCGCCCTCGCCCTCGACACCGCCGCCTGCGACCGTGCCCGCCTGGCCCGCGACGCGCGCTTCGACGGCGTGTTCTTCACCGCCGTGCGCAGTACCGGCATCTACTGCCGCCCGGTGTGCCCGGCACCGGCACCGAAGCCGCGCAACATCACCTACTACCCCACCGCCGCTGCGGCCGCAGCTGCCGGCTACCGCCCGTGCCTGCGCTGCCGTCCTGAACTGGCACCGCAGGCCCAGCAGGCATTGGCCGGGCAGACCGTGCAACGCGCACTCGCCCTGATCCATGGCGGCTTCCTTCAGGAGCAGCCCGTCGCGGACCTCGCGCAGAAGATCGGCCTGAGCGCGCGCCAGCTGCAGCGCCTGTTCGTTGAACATCTGGGCGCGACGCCGGCGCAGATCCACGCCACCCATCGCCTGCTGCTGGCCAAGCAACTGCTGACCGAGACCACGCTGCCGGTGACCGACGTTGCGCTGGCCGCCGGCTACAACAGCCTGCGCCGCTTCAACACCGCTTTCCTGCAGGGTTGCGGCATGGCACCGACGGCGCTGCGTCGCCAGCACCAGCCGCTGGCCGCCGATGACGGCGGCCTGGTGCTGCGCCTGGTGTATCGCCCGCCGCTGGACTTCCCGCGCATGCTGGCCTTCCTGCGCAAACGCAGCCTGCCTGGCATCGAACTGATCGGCGAAGACAGCTACCAGCGTGTGCTGGGCACGCCCGAACGCCCCACCCTGCTGCGGGTCACCGCCGACCCGAAGCGCCCGGAGTTGCGCCTGCAGCTGGGCGCGGTCGATCCGCGTCTGATTCCGGACATCGTGCGCCGCGTGCGCCGCGTATTCGATCTGGACGCGGACCTGCAGCAGGTGCACGCCGCGCTGAGCGAAGAACCCTTGCTGGCGCGCGGTATCGCCGAACGCCCCGGGCTGCGCGTACCCGGCGGCTGGGATGGCTTCGAGGTGGGCGTACGCGCCGTGCTCGGACAGCAGGTCAGTGTGGCCGCAGCCACCACCTTCGCGCGGCGCCTGGTCGACGCCTATGGCGCGCACCTGCCGGGCATGCCATCGGAATTCGATCGCCAGTTCCCGGCGCCCGAGGTGCTGGCCGAAGCGCCCCTGGAATCGATCGGCCTGCCGCGCAGCCGCGCCGCCACCGTGCGTGCGCTGGCGGCCGCCTGCGCCAGCGGCCAGCTCGACTTCGCGCCCGGGCAGGCATTGGAGGAATTCGTTGCGCGCTGCGTTGCGCTGCCCGGCATCGGCCCGTGGACGGCGCAGTACATCGCCCTGCGCGGGCTCGGCCAGCCCGATGCGTTCCCGGCCGGCGATCTTGTACTGCAGCAGGTGCTCGGCCACGCGCAGGGCCAGCGCCTGAGCGAACGTGCAACCGAAGCGCGCTCGCAACCGTGGCGGCCGTGGCGCGCCTACGCGGTGCTGCACCTGTGGAACCTGTCCGGCACGTTCGTTGGAGAACCGACATGACCCTGTTGTTCGACCGTTTCGACAGCCCGATCGGCGTGTTGACCATCGCCGGTGACGAACGTGGCCTGTCACATGTGCTTTTCCCCGAGAACCGCCATCCGGCACGCGGGCGCGATGACTGGCACTACGCACCGGATGCGCTGCCGGAAGCGCGCGAGCAACTGCTGCAGTTCCTGCACGGCGAACGCAGCAGCTTCGACCTTGTGCTGGCACCACGCGGCACGCCGTTCCAGCTGCGTGTGTGGCAGGCGCTGGCGTTGATTCCGTTCGGCCAGACCTGGAGCTACCTGCAGCTGGCGCAGCACCTGGGCCAACCCAGCGCGACCCGTGCGGTCGGTGCAGCCAACGGGCGCAACCCGCTGCCGATCATCCTGCCCTGCCACCGCGTGATCGGCAGCAACGGCGCACTGACCGGTTTCGGCGGCGGCCTGGAAACCAAGGCGGCGCTGCTGCGGCTGGAACAACGCCAGGCCCCGCTGTTCGCCTGAGAGGGCTGGCCGGGCTGCGCCCGGCACCCGCAGAGGCAACGGCAAGGTCAAGAGCCAATACAGCTCCGATTTTCTACGCGTTGGGTGGGGCGGTATGGGTGGGCAGGACACGCCGTAAACCCCGCTCCGCGGTCCGGTCCAGCCGCTGGCGGCTGGGCGTTCGGGCGCTTGCGAAGCAGTGCTTCGCAAGCAAAGCGCCCTCACCCATGGGGGCTCGATGGCGCCATCCATGGCGCCAACGGTCCTGCCAACCCACACCGCCCCACCTTCGACAGATTCCCGCGGCGGTGGGTAGGTGTCGACCTTGGTCGACGCGGTAGATCCACGCCATGCGTGGATGGAAGCGTCTGTAAACTGTCTGGAGAAAAGCCCCCTTTTTGTTGAAGGGGGCGCGCCGACAGGCGCGGGGATAAGGAAAAATGCGCGGACACGGCGCGCAATAGTGCGCCGTGTCTTGGGCGCGTCATTACCTCGCACTATCATGCGCGGATGACTTCCGTACGCCTGACCTGCGCGCTGGCGCTGCTGCTGCCATTGGCCGCCTGCACCACCGCGCCCGCCCCTTCCGCCTCCGTTCCCACACCCGTCGCTGCGGCTGCGCCGCCCAAGCTGCTGCTGATCTCCATCGATGGCCTGCGTGCCGACGCGCTGGACCGCGGCCTGACCCCGAACCTGCAGCGACTGATCGACGGCGGCGTGCGTGCACGCTGGATGACGCCGTCCTATCCGTCGCTGACCTTCCCCAACCACTACACCATCGTCACCGGCCTGCGTCCGGACCACCACGGCATCGTCAACAACAGCATGGACGATGCAACCCTGGGCCGTTTCGAACTGAGCAACCGCGACGCGGTCACCACCAGCGGCTGGTGGGGTGGCGAACCGATCTGGGTCAGTGCCGAGAACGCTGGCGTACGTTCGGCCACCACGGCGTGGCCGGGCAGTGAGTCTGAAATCCGCGGCGTGCGCCCCAGCAAGTGGCGCGTGTACGACGGCAAGCAACCGCTGGAACAGCGGGCCGGCATCGTGCTCGACTGGCTGGCGCAGACCGATGCTGATGCACCGCGCCTCACCACGCTGTACATGGAACACGTGGACAAGGCCGGCCACAACTACGGCCCCGAGTCGAAGCAGTATGCCGACGCCATCGTGCACGCCGACCAGATCGTCGGCCAGGTGCTCGATGGGCTGCAGCAGCGCGGCCTCGCCGCGACCACCAACGTGATCGTGGTCTCTGACCATGGCATGGCCAGCGTGCCGGTCGGCCAGGTGATCTCCACCGAGTCGATGGCCGACCCGGCCATTGCACGCAATATCAGCCAGGGCCAGTCGGTGGGTTTTGCGCCGGTCGCCGGCCGCGAAGCGGAAGCCGAACGCGCCCTGCTCGGACGCCACGCGCACTACGAATGCTGGAAGAAGGAGAACCTGCCGGCACGCTGGCACTATGGCACGCATCCGCGGGTTCCGGCCATCGTCTGTGTCATGGATGAAGGCTGGGATGCCCTGCATCAGGAGAAAATCGCCAAACGCGACCATCAGGATCGCGGCTCGCATGGCTACGACAATGCCCTGCCCTCCATGCGTGCCGTGTTCGTGGCCAGCGGCCCGTCATTCCGACAGGGTTTGGTGATCGATGGCTTCGACAATGTCGACGTCTACCCGCTGCTGGCGCACCTGCTGCAGGTGCCGGCCGCGCCGAACGACGGAAATCCGGAAACGCTGAAGAAGACCCTGCGCTGATCCGATTGTAGAGCCGAGCCCACGCTCGGCTGCATTGCGCCGAGGATGGGCTCGGCTCTACAAGAACGTGCATAAAAAAAACGCGGCGCCAGGCGCCGCGTTTTTCTTTGGACCGGTCGGTCGGCCGGATCAGGCCTTGGCGACGGCCTTCTTCGCCACAGCCTTCTTCGCCGGAGCCTTGGCCACGGTCTTCTTGGCAACCGGGGCGGCGGCGCCTACGGCGACCTTGCTCGCGGTGTGCGAACGGGCGTTGCCGTAGCTGGCGTTGTAGCGCTTGCCCTTGGCGGTCTTGCGGTCACCCTTACCCATGTCTTCAACTCCTCAAGTGTGAAATCTGGTTACCCCGTACTGACACGGGTTCGGCGGGGCCGCCTTGCTGGGCGCCCCCGCGCACGATCGAAAATCCTATCACGGAGCGCCTAGTGCGCGCAGCTGGCGTCGTGCACGTGGCCGTGGTTGAGGCGAAGATTGACCAGGTGGGCCACCCCCACCAGCAGGCCGCCGATGGTCATCACCACCGCATGCGGCACGGCGTTGTGGTGCAGCGGGTCGTACAGCACACCGGCCCACAACGCGACCAGGCCGGGAATCAGGAAGCCCAGCGCGCGCAGCGCGCCGTGGCGGCGGTAGCCCCATACCAGGCTGAACAGCCCGAGCAGGGTCACGAACACCACCAGCGCCTGCTCCACGCCATCGCTCAGCCAGAACGACAGGCCCAGCGAAGGCGCCGCCGCCAGCAGTACGGGAATCACCGCGCAGTGCACCGCGCACAGCATCGAACCGGTAGCGCCGAAACGGTCGAGCAGATGGCGCAGGCGTGAGGACAGGGACATGACTTCCAGCAGGGTCGGCGAATCGTTATGGAATAATATAACATCCCTTCCCGAACCGCACGGTTTCCCCTCCCCCTCTCCCATCGGCGGGATTCGTGCGCCCTGCGATTGATACAGTGTAACAAAGGACCGATCCATGCCTGCCCACACCCCACGGCTCAAGCCGCATTCCCTGGCCCTGGCCCTCGCCGCCCTGCTTCCGACCGTTGCCTTCGCCGCCAGCGAAGACGATTCCCATCGTGACCGCCACCTGACTGAACTGTCGTCGGTGCAGGTCACCGCGTCGCCACTGCAGGGCGATGCCGAATCGCTGGCCCGCCCGGTGGAGGTTCTGGCCGGTGAGCGCCTGGACGAGCAGAAGGCCGGCACCCTCGGCGATACCGTGGCCAAGCTGCCCGGCGTGCAGAGCACCTTCTTCGGGCCCGGCGTCGGCCGCCCGATCATCCGCGGCCAGGAAGGCCCGCGCGTGGCCGTGCTGTCCAACGGCATGGGCAACATGGATGCCTCTACCGTCAGTGCCGACCACGCCACCAGCATCGAGCCGTTCCTGGCCGACCAGATCGAAGTGCTGAAGGGCCCCGCCACGCTGTTGTTCGGCAGCGGTGCCATCGGTGGTGCGGTCAACGTGGTCGATGGCCGCATCGCACGGGAGCTGCCGGAGCGGCCGCTCAGCGGCCGCGCCGAACTGCGCGGCAATTCGGTGAACAATGAGCGCAGCGGCATGTTCCGCCTCGATGGCGTCAGCGGCAATGTCGTGCTTCATGTGGACGGCCTGGTGCGCAATGGCGACGACTACCGTATCCCTGGCTACGCGGTGATCGACAGCCTGGAAGACCACCATGACGACCACGACCATGACCACGCGGGCGAGGAAGGCGAAGAGCCGCGTCGCGGCCGCCTCGACAACAGCTCGATCCGCACCCGTGCCGGTGGCGTCGGTGCGACCTGGCTGGGCGAAGGCGGCTACTTCGGCGTGTCGGCCAGCACCTACCGCACCAACTACGGCATTCCCAACGGCGCACACGTGCACGCCGATGGCGACGATCACGGCCATGACCACGGCCACGACCATGGCGACGAAGAGGAAGGCGGCGACGAGCATGACGTGCGCATCGACATGGTGCAGAACCGCTTCGAGACCAAGGCCGGCATCTATGACCCGGTCTCGTTCCTGAAGAACATCAACGCACGCGTGGCCTATACCGACTACGAGCACGTGGAGCTGGAGGCCGGCACGCCGTCGACCCGCTTCACCAACCGTGGCATCGAAGCGCGCCTGGAAGCGGTGCAGCAGCAGATCGGTGGCTGGGACGGTGCCTTCGGCCTGCAGTTCGGCAACAGTGATTTCGGTGCCAAGGGCGAAGAGGCGTTCGTTCCGGATACAGGCACGAAGAACATCGGCCTGTTCGTGCTGCAGGAAAAGCAGTTCGGACCGTTCAAGCTTGAACTGGGCGGCCGCCACGACCAGGTCAAGCTGGACCCGACCGGTGATTACCGGCGCCGCACGTTCGGCGCCACCAACCTGTCTGCCGCCGGCATCTGGAAGCTCAACGACGCCGTTGACCTGCGTATCGGCGTGGACAGCTCCGAGCGTGCACCCACCAACGAGGAGCTGTATGCCGCCGGCGCCCACATCGCCACCCGTTCGCTGGAGATCGGCGACGCCAACCTGAAGACCGAGCGCGGCCAGCGCGTGGAACTCGGTATCCACACTCACAGTGAGCGCCTGGACTTCTCCGCGTCGGTCTACCAGACCAGGTTCAAGGACTTCATCTACCTGGCCGACACCGGTGTTACCGAAGGCCTGCCGGTCCGCGCCTGGACCCAGCAGGACGCGGTGTTCCGCGGTGCCGAGGCCGAAGCGCTGGTGCACCTGTTCGAAGGTGGCGCCGGTGACTGGGATCTGCGCCTGTTCGGTGACTACGTGAAGGCCAAGCTGGATGGCAGCGGCAGCCGCAACCTCGACATCGCCGTGCCGCACGGCGACCACAACCACAATTACAACGTGGAACTGGCCAACACCGGCTACCTGCCGCGTATTGCCCCGGCCCGCGTCGGCGCCGACCTGCGCTGGTCGAAGGACGGCTGGCGCGCCTCGGTCGGTGCGGTGCGCTACAGCCGCCAGAAGGACGTGGCGCAGAACGAGGAGCCGAGCGATGGCTACACCCTGGTCGACGCCCACCTGGCCTACCGCTGGGACCGCAACGCCAGCAACAGCTACGAGGTGTTCCTGGATGGCAGCAACCTGACCAACCGCGAAGTGCGTCCGCACACCTCGCCGCTGCGCGACTACTCGCCGCTGCCGGGCCGTGGTGTCGCATTCGGCATCCGCGCGTTCTTCTGATCGATGTAGGGGGGCGGAGCCCTTTCCGCGGGAAAGGGCTCTGCCCCCACTCGCCCTTCAACGCATGGCGGGACCGCACCACGAATACCATTCTCTCTCCCGGCGGGCCGTCTGGCCCCCGTTTCTTTATGCGTGAGCGAGGTCGCGGCGCCCTCGCTCACACACCCGTCACAAAGATGTGCGTACCACAACAAGCGGACAATCCCGTCACCCAATGTCTCGCCAATCGGACACTTTTGTCCGAAAATAATTCCATGACTGCCCAACGTGCCGATGCCGCTGCCCGCCGTGCCCTCATCCTCGACGCCGCCGATCATGTCTTCGGCCAACATGGCGTCACCGCCCCGCTGGACCTGGTGGTCGAACGCGCCCAGGTGGGCCGCGCCACCCTGTACCGCAACTTCCCCGACCGCACCGCACTGATCCAGGCGCTGCTGCAGCGCACGGTCGACCGCATCCGGCGCCAGGTCGAACAGCTCGGCGACCGCGACGACGCCCTGTTCGAGGTGTTCGAGGGCATGGCCCAGCGCATCATCGATTCGCCGGCACTGGCCGATTACTGGCGTGCGGTCGATTCGGACGTGCCGTCCATGCGCGCCGCGCGCGAGACAGTGCGCGACCTGCTGGAGGAACCGATCGCGCGCGCCAAGGCGGCCGGGCTGTGCCGTGCCGACCTGGAAAAGACGGATATTTCACTGATCTCGGGCATGCTGGGTGCGGCCCTGCGCGGCAAGACCCGCGACGAGCGCGCCCAGTTGGCCGGGCGCGCCCTGCAGCTGCTGCGTGGGGGTCTCCAGGGAGCTGCCAGCGAGGCCCGTTGATGGTCCAGCCGTATCTGAAGCCGGTTCCGGATTGGGAGGAGCATGAGAAGCCGACCATGCCCGGCTCGGCGTCGATGCCCTGGCACCCGCCGTACCGGCGCGCGGCCTATGCGCTGGTATCGTTGCTGGTGGCGATCACCGGCGGCCTCGGCAATGCGCTGGTTACCGCCAACCTGCCGTTCCTGCAGGGCCAGCTGGCGCTGACCCCGACCCAGGGCAGCTGGCTGGTAGCGGCCTATGCGATGGTGAATGTCACCGCCAACCTGTTGGCCTTCAAGTTCCGCCAGCAATACGGCATCCGCCTGTTCGCCGAAATCGGGCTGGGCCTGTACGCGGCGTTGGCGGTCCTGCACCTGTTCGTCGGCAGCTTCGAGACCACGATGCTGACCCGAGCCGCCAGCGGCTTCGCCGGCGCGGCCTGTTCGACCTTGGGCACGCTGTACATGCTGCAGGCGCTGCCGCGGCGCTTCACCGGCAATCTGCTGGTGGTCGGCGTCGGCCTTTCCCAGCTGGCGGTGCCGATCGCCTGGATCGTCTCCCCGGGCCTGGTCGATACCGGCCAGTGGCACCAACTGTACTCGTTCGAGGCCGGCCTGGCCCTGTGCGCCTTCGCCGCAGTGGTAGTGCTGAAGCTGCCGCCGGGCATCCAGGTGAAGGCGTTCGAGCCACTGGACTTCCTCACGTTCGCGCTGCTCGCCCCGGCCGTCGCCCTGCTGGTGATCGTGCTGGCGCAGGGCTACACGCGCTGGTGGCTCAATACAGCGTGGCTGGGCTGGGCGCTGATCGCTTCGATCGTGCTGTCCACCACCGCCTTGATCATCGAGCACTACCGGCGTAACCCACTGCTGCAGATCCGCTGGCTGTCGACGCTGCCGGTGCTGCATTTCATCGTCGGCGCCTTCCTGATCCGCTTCCTGACCACCGAGCAGTCCTACGGCGTGGTCAACCTGATGCGCACGCTGGGCATGGGACCGGACCAGATGCGGCCGCTGTTCGTGGTGATCCTGGCCGGGGTGATCACCGGAATCGCCGGTGCCTCGCTTACCTTCGGCCCGAAGCGGCTGATCGCCCAGCTGCTGATGGCGATCCTGCTGCTGGGCGCCGCCGCGTTCTTCGACCAGCACCGCACCAGCATGGATCGGCCGCACGACTTCTACGCCAGCCAGTTCCTGGCCTCGGTCGGTGCGGGCATGTTCATGGGGCCCCTGATCATGCTTGGCATCTCTGCTGCGCTGAAACAGGGCGTGGACCACATGATCACCTTCCTGGTGACGCTGTCGATCACGCAGACGCTGGGCGGCCTGGCCGGCTCGGCGGTGCTGGGCACCTTCCAGCTGCATCGCGAGCAACTGTATTCCAGCGCGCTGACCAGCCAGCTCGATCCGGCCGATCCGGTGGTAGCGCAACGCCTGCGTCTCCAGCAGCAGCTGTACAGCGCCCAGATCACCGACCCGGTCCTGCGCAGCGCACAGGGCAGCGCGCAGCTGGCACAGACCACGCGCCGAGAAGCCAACGTGCGTGGCTTCAACGATGTGTTCACCCTGAGCGGCTGGCTGGCGATCGGTTTCCTGTGCTGGTTGCTGCTGCTGTCGCTGCGTACCGCCGTACTGAAGCAATGGCGCAAGCGCCACCCGCCCGAGTCCACCGCGGCCACGCCGGCCGCATCCCGTTGAGTCCCCCCATGCCTCCCGTGCCGCCCCGACCCGACGACGCCGACAACGTCACCCCGCCGCCGCCCACCGACGCGGCGCCCGCGTCCACGCCGGTAGAACCCGCGGTCGCGCCGAAGTACCTCAAGCCCAGCGCGCGCAGCGTGGCGGTGATGGTGATTGTCGCCCTGCTGGGCATTGCGCTGATCCTGCGTGCCTGGCACCTGTGGCCGTTCACCAGCAGCGTGATGGTGACCGACAACGCCTATGTGCGCGGCCAGATCACGGTGATGGCGCCGCAGGTGAACGGCTATGTGACTGAGGTGCTGGTGAAGGACTTCCAGCACGTGAAGGAAGGCGAGCCGCTGCTGCGCATCGATGACCGCATCTATGCGCAGCGTGTCGCCCAGGCGCAGGCAACGCTGGACAGCGCGCGTGCGGCGCTGGCCAACTCCGACCAGTCGCAGGCGCAGAACCGTGCGCAGATCGCCTCGGCGCGCGCCACGCTCTCGGCCGGCCAGGCCGAACTGCAGCGCTCGCGCAACGAGCTGAAGCGCTACGAGGAACTGGCCGCACAGCAACTCGTGTCGATCAATGACCGCGACAAGTTCCGCACCAGCCAGGCCTCGGCGCAGGCCAGCGTGCAGCAGTCGCAGGCGCAGATCCGCATCGCCGAGGAAACGCTGGTGTCGACCCAGGTCGCGCGCAAAAGCCTGGAGGCCCAGGTGGAAAGCGCGCAGGCGCAGCTGGAGCTGGCCCGCATCGATCTGGCCAATACGGTGATCCACGCACCGCGCGACGGCCAGATCAGTGAAGCCAGCGTACGCGTGGGCCAGTACGTCGCGGCCGGCTCGCAGCTGCTGTTCCTGGTACCTGACACGCTGTGGGTGGTGGCCAACTACAAGGAAGGCCAGACCTGGGGGATGGCGATCGGCCAGCCGGCCACGTTCTCGGTGGACGCGTTCCAGGGGCAGGTGCTGAAGGGCCGTGTCGAAGAGATCGCGCCCGCCACCGGGTCGGAGTTCAGCGTGTTGCGCCCGGACAATGCCAGCGGCAACTTCACCAAGGTGGTGCAGCGGCTGCCGGTGCGGATCTCGATCGATCCGGGTCAGGCACTGGCGGCGCGGCTGCGGCCCGGCATGTCGGTGATCGTGCGGGTGGATACGGCAGGCAAACCCATGGACTAGGGCGCGCCCCTGCAGGACTCGGCTGGGTAGAGACGGCTGGGTAGAGTCGACTGTTAGTCGACTATCGCGCGCAGGGCGGGTTGCTCTTGGGCTTCACGGAAGAGCAGTCGACTAACAGTCGACTCTACCGCCGACCGACTCTACCGCCGACACGATCAACCCGCGCAGCGCGCGCAGAGACCGTGCACTTCAAGGGTCTGTGCCTGCGGCTGGAAGCCCAGTTCCTTGGCGCGCTTTTCCAGCTGGCTGACGATTTCCCGGTCTTCCAGTTCCACCGCGCTGTGGCAGCTGTTGCAGATCAGGAACGGCACCGAATGCGCGGCGCTGCTGGGGTGGTGGCAGGCCACGAAGGCATTCACCGATTCCAGCTTGTGCACGAAACCATTGGCCATCAGGAAGTCGAGGGCGCGGTACACGGTGGGCGGGGCATCAGCACCCACACCCTTGCCGTTGCGCACCCATTCCAGCAACTCATAGGCCTTGACCGGCTTGCCGGCCTCGGCGATCAGCTTCAGTACATTGGCGCGGATCGGGGTAAGGCGCAGCCCGCGTTCGCGCGAGACACGCTCGACCACCGCCACGAAATCCGATGCGTCGTGGACGTGGTGGTGCGGGGCGGTACAAGCAGTGGCGGTCTTGGCGGACATGCGCGTTCTCCGGTTCGGGCCTGGCAAGGATGCCTCAGGCCGTTGCTACCTTGGTGATGGCCACATCGATGCGTTTCAAGGCCTGCTCGCGGCCAGCCAGGTACACGGTATGCGAAATGTCAGGACTGACCTGGGTACCGGTGATGGCCACGCGCAACGGCTGGGCGACCTTGCCCATGCCGATCTCCAGCGCGGCGGCGACGTCGTGCAGGGCCACGCCCACCGACTCGGCGGTCCATTCCGGCAGGGCTGCCAGCAGCTCGCGGGCCTTGCCCAGCGCCACCTCGGCACCGGCCTTGAAGTGCTTGGCCACCGCCGCGTCATCGTACTCGGTCAGCGGCTGGTACCAGACCACGGCTTTCTCGGCCATCTCCTTCAGGGTCTGCACGCGTTCACGCAGGGCGATCACCACGTCCTCCGGTGCCGGTCCGGCAGCCACGTCCAGCCCCAGCTTCTGCAGCTGGTAGACCAGGTGCGGCACGATCGCGGCCACATCCTCGGTCTTCAGGAAGTGCTGGTTGACCCAGCCCAGCTTGGCCATGTCCAGTCGCGAGGCCTTGGAGTTGCAGTCCTTCACGTCGAACAGCTCGATCAGCTCCTGACGGCTGAACAGCTCCTGGTCACCGTGCGACCAGCCGAGGCGGGCCAGGTAGCTCAGCAGCGCATCGGGCAGGTAGCCGGCGTCCTTGTACTGCATCACGTCGGCCGCGCCGGTGCGCTTGGACAACTTGGCGCCCTGCTCGTCCAGGATCATCGGCATGTGGCCGAACTTCGGCACCGGCGCACCAATGCCTTCGTACAGGTTGATCTGGCGCGGGGTGTTGTTGATGTGGTCGTCGCCGCGGATGACCTCGGTGATGCCCATGTCCCAGTCGTCCACCACCACCGCGAAGTTGTAGGTGGGGTAGCCGTCCGGGCGGAAGATCACCATGTCATCCAGCTCGCTGTTGGCGATCTCGATGCGGCCCTTGATCAGGTCGTCGAACACCACCGTGCCTTCCAGCGGATTCTTGAAGCGGATGACGCGGTTCGGGTCGTCCCTGTAGGGCAGGCCCAGATCGCGCGCAGCGCCGTTGTAGCGCGGCTTCTCCTGCCTGGCCATGGCAGCCTCGCGCATCGCGTCCAGCTCTTCGCGGGTCTCGTAGGCGTAGTACGCCTTGCCCTCGGCGATCAGCTGCTCGGCCACTTCCTGGTAACGGGCAACGCGGTCGGTCTGGTAGATCGGGCCTTCGTCATAGTCCAGGCCCAGCCACTCCATCGCCTCCAGGATGGCGTCGATCGCACCCTGGGTGCTGCGTTCACGGTCGGTGTCCTCGATGCGCAGCACGAACTCGCCGCCACGATGGCGGGCCTCCAGCCAGCAGTACAGCGCGGTGCGGGCACCACCGATGTGCAGGTAGCCGGTGGGACTGGGGGCGAAGCGGGTGCGGCAGGTCATGGACGGCTCGAGGAACGGGACTCCCCCGATTTTACCAGCCCGCCGCCCCCGACGGAAAAAGGGGACGGAGGGGATTAAGTCGCGATTGCCCAGCCCGTGGGCACTGCAACCGGGAAACGGAGGGGAGATGCGACTTAATCCCCTCCGTCCCCTTTTACGGTTCCACCTTGCGCGGGAACGGCTGCTCGCGCATCGCGGCGTTGTAGGCGAACGAGGCGACGATGGCGGCGGCCTGCTTCAGGTCTTCCGGCTCGGCGTGGTCCCAGGTGTCCAGGTGGCTGTGGTGCACGTTGGTGAAGTAGTCCAGCCGGTCCTGGATGAACTGGAAGCCCGGCAGGCCGATGCGGTCGAAGCTGATGTGGTCGGTGCTGCCAGTGTTGCGGGTGGCCACGGTGGTGGCGCCCACGTCATGGAACGGCGCCAGCCAGGCTTCGAAGATGGGCATGGCCGCCAGGTTTTCCTGAGCGTAGATGCCACGGAAGCGGCCCGAGCCGTTGTCCATGTTGAAGTAGACCTGGAACTTGCCGTAGTCGCGGGTCTTCTGCAGTGCGCCGGTCGGCTCGCGCAGCGACGCCGGCAGCGCCTTCTGCGCCGGGTCGGTCGGCTCCGGGAACTTGCCGAAGTGCTTGGCCACATAGGCCTGCGAGCCGATCAGGCCCTGCTCCTCGCCGCTCCACAGCGCCACGCGGATGGTGCGCCTGGGCTTGGCGCCGGTGGCCTTGAGGATGCGCATCGCCTCCATCATCACCGCCACGCCGGCGGCGTTGTCGGCCGCACCGGTGCCGCTGTGCCAGGAATCCAGGTGCGCGCCGATCATCACCACTTCATCGGGCTTGCTGCTGCCACGGATCTCGGCCAGCGTGTTGTAGCCGGGCTGGTCGGCCTCGTCGGTGAAGCGTGCGGCCACATCCACGCGCAGGCGCACGGTCTGCTTGGCCTCCAGCGCGCGTACCAGCGGATTGAAGTGCTCGCTGATCATCGCCAGCTCGGGAATGCCCACCGACTCACCGGCCTTGCGCGAACCACCACCGGCAACGCGGATGATGCCGTTGTCCCAGCTGCTGATGCCGATCGAGGCCAGCGCGCCCTCTTCCACGAAGAAGGCATTGACCTTGGCCGCCAGCTGCTGGCGTTCCTGGTATTCCTTGACCCGCTTGGCGCGCTCGGCGGTGGCGTCCTTGTCCTTGGGCAGGGTGAACTCCTGCAGGCCCTCCAGCGAGGTGGCGTCGTGGCGGTGCGAATCGGGCTCGGTGCCCCGCTTGTATTCGCGTGCCTCGCCCAGCAGGAGGATCTTGCCACGCAGCTTGCCGCGGTACTTCTCGATGTCTTCGGGCTTCTTGATGTCGACCTGCACCAGCTCGCCTTCGACCGGGCCCTTCGTACCGGGGGTCCAGGCCTTGGGCAGCGCATGCAGCGGCTGCACGCGGTCACCCAGCATTTCCACGCTCGCCGAGGTGAATTCCCAGCCACGGCCGAAATCATCGAAGGCCTCGTCGTGGACGTTGTCCAGCTTCCATTCGCTGAACTTGCCGCGGGTCCACGCGTTGGCGCGGCCCATCGCCGGCGAATTGGTCAGGCGCGCGCCGATGCGTTCGGTGAGATAGCTGAAGGTGTCCATCACCTGCGAACGGTGGAACGCCTCCTGACGGATGCGGCTGACCATGTCCAGGTCCACCGTCTCGCGCTGCTGTGCCGCTGCATTGCCACCCATCGCCAGCGCTACGGCCAGCACGCCCCACTTCAACACATCGCACCCCTGCCCTTCGGCTCGATCATCAACCCATCGAGTCTAGCCAGCAGGGGCGCGCCGATACCGTCCCATCGGTCATGGACAGCAGTAGATCCACGCCATGCGTGGATGAACAACCCGATCACCCCCTCCACCCCAACCACAACTGCGCCCGCTCCGGCAGCAACAACAACCAGTGCCGCCGGTCGATACTGCTGCAGCCGTACACCGCCGCGTGTGCCGGCCAGTCATCGGGCAGGCCGTCGATGCCGATTTCGGCCAGCGCTTCCGCCCCGGCCTTCCAGGGCCGGTAGCGCGGGACCCGTCCGGCCACTGCGCCACGTCCCTGCCGCGCACCCTGCAACCAGCGCAATCCCTGCCCCCGCAATCCCTCGCAGGTCACCGCCGCCAGCTGGAAGCGGACCAGGCCGGGGGCGATCCGTGCCCCCGGCAGGGCCGCCAGCACGCCATGTGCCTGCAGCAGCGCATCCACTTCCAGCAGGGCCGGAATGCCCTGCCGTGCCCGTTGCCGCAATCCCTGGCGCCAACTCATGGCCTGCTCCTTACTTCAGGTCCGCGCCGAGCGCGTACCAGTCCACCCGGCGGGTCACCCACATCGCCAGCGCCAGGATCACGAACAGCAGCAGCGAACCCATCAGCAGCGCATTGTTCTCCGACACCAGCAGGCCATACAGCGCGCCGTACAGCACGGTCAGCAGCGCCGCGAAGCCGAAGCCGCGCTTCCAGTGGCCCAGCACATTGGCCAGGTACACCGCCTGCAGGCCGATGCAGGCCACCGCCGAAACCAGGTAGGCCTTCCAGAACGCGATGTGCTCGGACAGGCTGATCAGCAGCAGGAAGAAGATCGCCAGCGCCAGGCCCACCATCAGGTACTGCAGCGGGTGGATGCGCAGCGACTTGATCAGCTCGAACAGGATGAAGCCGAGGAAGGTCAGCAGCACGAACAGCACGCCGTACTTCGAGGCACGGTCGGCCTGGGTGTAGCTATCGACCGGATCGACCAGCGACACCGTCACCGCCTGCGAGTCCACCGAACCGTCATTGCGCAGCTGCCGCTGTGCGTCGGAGGCCAGCGAGGACACCGCCCAGCGCGCATCGAATCCCTGCGCATCAACGCGGCGCTCGTTGGGCAGGAAAGCTCCGCTGAACGACGGATGCGGCCAGCTCGAACGCAGCGCGATGTGGGTGTCATCGCCCACCGGCACCACCGACAGCATGCGACTGCCATCCAGGCGCAGCTCCAGTTCAACGGTGCTGGCGGCCAGCGTGCCGCCCTGATCCGCATCGAAACCGGCCACCGGTGCATGCAGGCCCCGCCCGATCTCGCCGGCCGCACCAACACCCGGCAGCAAACGCAGCTGCTTGCCATCCACGCGCAGGTTCGGCGTGCCGACCAGGCCACGCACATCGGAAACCCCCACCGCCACATACGGCTGGCCGT
This sequence comes from Stenotrophomonas maltophilia group sp. LNF247, assembly GCF_054083135.1. Lineage (NCBI taxonomy): Bacteria > Pseudomonadati > Pseudomonadota > Gammaproteobacteria > Lysobacterales > Lysobacteraceae > Stenotrophomonas > Stenotrophomonas maltophilia group sp. LNF247. Next base: position 44,097 of record NZ_JBSRQL010000004.1, on the reverse strand, counting down.
AACTGCGGCCCGCCTTCACCGGGTAATCGTCTGCGGCGAAGGTCGCCTTCATCTGGCCGTTCCAGCTGTACACCGGCACCTTGAACAGTCCGACTTCGCGCTGGCTCGGCAGCATCTCGCCGCCCACCTCCAGCGACGCCGGCATCTGCAGCCAGTGCCCCTCGGTGACCTGCACCTCGGTCTTCTTGACGCCCAGCGGATCAACCAGTTCAACCTGCTTGCGTTCCACCCATGGCACCACCCGCACCGGGCCCACCAGCTGCTGTGCGCCGGCGCGGCTGTCGGCCACCCGCGAGAAAGCCTCGTCGCGGTACGCACTGCGTTCGTTGATGACACTGCGGATCATCGTCAGCGGAACCAGCAGCAGCAGGATCAGGCCGCCGACAATGGCGAAGCGCAGCAGCATCTTCAGGGATTTCATGGTCCATCCTCGTTGGAGAGGACTGCAGGATGGACCGCCACGGTGAGCGGGGTTTGTGGCGAATTTGAAGCGAATGTGAAGTCAGCGGCGGGGGCGCTGGCCTGGTGTACCCAGCGGCAACCACAGGCTGGCCACGATACCGCCGCCGTCGCGGGCATCGACACTGGCGCGCCCATCATGCAGGCGCGCGACCTCCTGCACGAACGGCAGGCCCAGGCCGGAACTGCGCCGGCCGCTGCCCGGTCGCGCCAGCGAATAGAAGCGCTCGAACACGCGTTCGCGCGCATAGTCGGGAATGCCGGCACCGCGATCCGCTACCTGCAGGCGTACTCCCTGCCCGTCCACCTCGGCCAGCAGCGCGATGTCCGCGCCGGGCGGTGAGAAGGCGATCGCGTTGTCGATCAAGTTGTGCAACGCCTGCCGCAGCAGATAGGCATCACCCTGCACGCGCATGTCGGGTACGCTGCCGATGCGCACCTGCACGCCGGCCGCCTGCGCACGCACCTGCGCGGCCGCCGCCGCATCGGCCAGCAGGGTTGGCAGCGCGATCGGATCGCGGGTCTGCAGCCAGCCGTGCTGTTCCACTTCGGCCAGCGCCAGCAGCTTGTCGATCGTCTCGGTCAGCCGCTCCTGCTGATCGACGATGCTGCGTGCAAAATGCACGCGGTCGGCCTCCGGCAGCGGCTCCTGCAGCAGCTCGGCGGCACCGCGGATCGCCGCCAGCGGACTCTTCATTTCATGCGTCAGCGACTGCACGTACTGCTCGACGTAGGCCTTGCCCTCCAGCTTGCGGCGCATCGTTTCCAGTGCCTGGCCCAGGTCGCCGATCTCGTCGCGGCGCCGCCGCGGGGGTGGCACCGGTTCGCCGGCGCTGACCGCACGCGCGTAGCGGCTGAGCTGGCCAAGGCCCGTGGTGAGCCACATCGTCACCAGCACGCCGACCAGCGCCGACAATCCGATCAGCCAGGCGCCGCGCTCGATGATGGCGCGTTGGCTTGCAGCGATGAACGGATCGATGCTGCGGTTGGGCTGGGCCAGGCTGAGCACGCCGATCAGCGTGCGCCCATCGTCCGGGTCGTATACCGGCGCCGCCACATGCATCACCGTATTGCCTTCCTCGCCCGGCGTTTCCGGGCTGGAGCGGGCACCGTACTCGCCACGCAGGGTGCGATAGACATCATTCCAGCGCGAGTTGTCGCGCCCCAGGTCGCGGCCCAGCGAGTCGTAGATGACGATGCCCTTGGCATCGGTGATGGTCACCCGGTAGTCCAGTGAGCGCTTGGGAAAGCGCCAGACCATCGCTTTCAGGTCACGCTGCCGCGCCTTGGCGAGGTTGCGGGTGAAGCTGCCGCTGCCGATGGTGCCGGCCTTGACGTCGGCGGCGGCCATCTCGGCCAGCACGTTGGCCGCATCGACCAGGGTCGATTCCATCGCCTGGCGCACGCCGGGCTTCACTTCGTTGACGAACACGCGCATCACGAAGAACGCGGCGATGCCGGTTATCAGGAAGAAGCCGAGGAACAGCTTCAATACCAGGCGCATCGGCTAGACCTCCAGCGCGTAGCCAAGGCCACGGTGGGTGCGGATGGGGTCTTCGCTGGCACCGGCCGCGCGCAGCTTGGCGCGCAGCGTCTTTACATGCGTATCAACGGTGCGGTCGGCGCTGTCGGCACTGCTGTCCCAGCCACGGTCCATCAGCTGGGCACGGCTGAGGATGGCGCCCGGGCGCTGCAGCAGCGCTTCCAGCAGCGCGTACTCGTAGCGGGTCAGGTCCAGTGCCTGGCCGCGGAAGCGGATACGCCGACCTTCGCGGTCGATGGCAAAGGCGCCATGTTCCTGCCAGCCCGCATCGGCGCTGGGCCCTGCGTTGACCGGTGCCGCGCGGCGCAGGCGCGCACGCACCCGCGCCACCAGTTCTCGCGGCGAGAACGGCTTGGTCATGTAATCGTCGGCGCCCAGTTCCAGGCCCAGCACGCGGTCCACTTCATCGTTGCGGGCGGTCAGGAAGATCACCGGCAGCTGGGCCGCCGGCCCGGGCTGCGCGCGCAGCCGCCGGCACACTTCGAAACCGCTCAGGTCGGGCAGGCCCACGTCCAGCACCACCACGTCGATATCGCCGGCCTGCAGCCGTTGCAGGGCCTCGCCGCCGAGCAGGCAGTGGCTGGCGGCATAGCCTTCGCTGCGCAGCGCATAGAGCACGGTTTCGGCGATGGCGGCTTCGTCCTCGACCACCAGGACATGGGCAACGGGAGCTGTCATGGCGCGCAGCATAGCCGCTGCGGCCGCCGCCCCGTACACTGCCGCCCATGAACTACCGCCACGCCTTCCATGCCGGCAACCACGCCGATGTGCTCAAGCACATCGTGCAGCTGGCCCTGATCGACAGCTTCAAGCGCAAGGACAGCCCGTTCTTCGTGCTCGATACCCACGGCGGTGCCGGCCGCTACCTGCTGGCCAGCGAAGAGAGCCGCAAGACGCTGGAGGCCGAGTCCGGAATCATGCGGCTGATGGCCCAGCCCAAGCTGCCCGAGGTGGTCGAGCGCTACCTGAAGGCGGTGCAGGCCGACAATCCGGTGGGCGCGCTGACCAACTACCCGGGCTCGCCGCTGTTGAGCGCACAGGCCATGCGCGCGCAGGACCGCATGGCGGTCTGTGAACTTCAGGAGGCCGAAACGGCCACGCTGAAGGCCCTGTTCGCCCATGACAGCCGCGTCGACGTGCGCGCCGGCGATGGCTATGCCCTGCTGCGCTCGCTGCTGCCGCCGAAGTTCAACGGCAGCAAGATCGGCCGTGGCCTGGTCCTGATCGACCCGCCGTACGAGGCCCAGGACGCGGAATACCAGAACGTCCTGGCCGCCCTGGCCGAGACCCTGGCACGCTGGCCGCAGGCCACCTGTGCGGTCTGGTTCCCGATCAAGCAGCGGCGCACCATCCTGCACTTCCTGCGCAAGGCCACTGCCCTGCCGGTCAAGTCGGCGATGACGATTGAGTTCCTGGTGCGCCCTGACGACTCGCCGCTGCGGCTCAACGGCAGCGGCATGCTGCTGCTCAACCCGCCCTGGCAGTTCGACCGGGTGGTCGGCCCGGCCCTGCCGGCGCTGCGCCAGCACCTGGGCGAACCCGGTGCCAGCACCCGCCTGGATTGGCTCAAAGCCCCCGAATAACGGCCTTCACGAGGCTGTACCGCCGTGAGCCTTCCGTTCACGGAATGCAGCCCCGGTGATGCCACAATCGATGGACCACCAAGGAATCACCCGGTATGGCCACTCGCAACCGCATGCCGCCCTGGCATGAGATCTTCAAGGCTCCCAGCGGCCACGAGCTGCTGATCCGCCCCATCCGCCCGGAAGATGGCGCACCGCTGCAAGCGGCATTCAGCCTGTTCGGGCCGGAAGAAATCCGTGATCGTTTCCTGCAGGCGGTGACCGAACTGTCGCCGGAGACTACCCAGCGCCTGACCCACCCGAACCCCAAGACCGAGATCACCCTGGTCGCAGCCGAGTCCCTGCCCGCTGGCGAAGCGGTGGTCGGCGCGGTTGCCCGGGCCTCGATCATCCCCGGCACCCGTGAAGCCGAGTACGCGATCCTGATCAGCCGCTTCCTGATCGGCCAGGGCCTGGGCCGGCAGCTGATGCGCAAGCTGGTGAAGTGGGGCCGCGGCAAGTACCTGGACCGCCTGTACGGCGACGTTGCCGCCGAGAACGAGCCAATGAAGCAGCTGGCCGCCTCGCTGGGCTTCAAGCCGGTGCCGCATCCGAACGGGGCCGAAGGCCTGGTGCGGATGGTGCTGGAGCTGGACAACTGACGGATGCGTCGGGCCCTGCCCGGCGACGTTGATTCAACCGCCGCGCTCGCCGGGCTTGGCCCGGCGCTACACCCGCTCACGTCACGATCATGGGCCCGGCAGGGGCTTCTGCTAAAATCCGGAGTCCATGTCGCGTACCTCATACCCCGCCCCGCCGCTGCCGCGTGCCGGCCAGCTCCGCGCCTGGTGGCGCGCCCCCGCCTCGCCGACCGCCCTGGCCTGGTACCTGGCCCAGGCCGCGCGCGCGCACGACGCCCCGCTGCTGGTGATCGCCCGTGACAACCACGGTGCCAACCAGCTTGAAGCCGACCTGCAGACCCTGCTTGGCGGCGACCCGGCCCTGCCGGTGGTCGCCTTCCCTGACTGGGAAACCCTGCCCTACGACCGCTTCAGCCCGCATCCGGACATCATCTCGCAGCGCTTGGCTGCCCTGCACCGCCTGCCCACGCTGAAGCGTGGCCTGGTGATCGTGCCGGTGCAGACCCTGCTGCAGCAGCTGGCCCCGCGCAGCTATGTGATCGGTGGCAGCTTCGACCTGAAGGTCGGCCAGCGCCTGGACCTGGAGGCCGAGAAGCGCCGCCTGGAAAGCGCCGGCTACCGCAACGTGCCGCAGGTGATGGACCCGGGCGACTTCGCCGTGCGCGGCGGCCTGCTGGACGTGTTCCCGATGGGCGCCGACGAGCCGCTGCGGGTAGAACTACTGGACGAGGACATCGACTCGATCCGTGCCTTCGATCCGGAAAGCCAGCGTTCGCTGGACAAGGTCGAGGCGGTGCACATGCTGCCCGGCCGCGAAGTGCCGATGGACGAGGCCAGCATCGCACGCGTGCTGGCCACGCTGCGCGAGCGTTTCGATGTGGATACCCGGCGCAGTTCGCTGTACCAGGATCTGAAGTCCGGGCTGGCCCCGGCCGGCGTCGAGTACTACCTGCCGCTGTTTTTCGAACGCACCGCGACCCTGTTCGACTACCTGCCCGACGGCAGCCTGCCGGTGGTCTGCGCCGGTGCGTATGAGGCGTCCGTCGCGTTCTGGGCGCAGACCGCGGACCGCTATGAGCAGCGCCGCCATGATGTGGAGCGCCCGCTGCTGCCGCCTTCGGCGTTGTACCTGTCGCCGGAGCTGCTGCGCGAGCGCCTGAACGATGCCCCGCGCATCGAGGTGTGGGCGGCTGACCATGCGCGCATCGCCGACGCGCACGCGCTGGGCGACCAGCCGCTGCCACCGCTGCCGGTGGCCGCGCGCGAAGCCCCCGCCGGCGATGCGCTGAAATCCTTCCTCGGCCATTATCCGGGCCGGGTACTGATCGCCGCCGATTCACCTGGCCGCCGCGAGGCGCTGCTGGAAGTGCTGCAGGCCGCCGAGCTGAAGCCGCCGGTGGTGACCGACCTGCCCAGCTTCCTCGCCGACGACGCGCGCTTCGCGATCGCGGTGGCACCGCTGGAGGATGGCTTCGCGCTGGACGATCCGCGCATCGCGGTGCTGACCGAGCGCCAGCTGTTCCCCGAGCGCGCCGGCAGCACCCGGCGCACGCGCCGTGCCGGCCGCGAGCCGGAAGCGATCATCCGCGACCTCGGTGAACTGACCGAGGGCGCGCCGATCGTGCACGAGGATCATGGCGTCGGCCGCTATCGTGGCCTGATCGTGATGGACGTCGGCGGCATGCCCGGCGAGTTCCTCGAAATCGAATATGCCAAGGGCGACCGCCTGTATGTGCCGGTCGCCCAGCTGCACCTGATCAGCCGCTATTCCGGTGCGTCGGCGGAAACCGCGCCGCTGCATTCGCTCGGTGGCGAGCAGTGGAGCAAGGCCAAGCGCAAGGCCGCCGAGAAAGTACGCGACGTTGCTGCCGAGCTGCTGGAGATCCAGGCCCGCCGCCAGGCGCGTGCCGGCCTGGCACTGCAGGTCGACCGCGCGATGTACGAGCCGTTCGCGGCCGGTTTCCCGTTCGAGGAGACCCCGGACCAGCTGGCCGCGATCGATGCGACCCTGCGCGACCTGGCCAGCAGCCAGCCGATGGACCGCGTGGTCTGCGGCGACGTCGGCTTCGGCAAGACCGAGGTGGCGGTGCGCGCCGCGTTCGCCGCCGCCAGTGCCGGCAAGCAGGTGGCCGTGCTGGTGCCGACCACGCTGCTGGCCGAACAGCACTACCGCAACTTCCGCGACCGCTTCGCCGATTACCCGCTGAAGGTCGAGGTGCTGTCGCGCTTCAAGACCAGCAAGGAAATCAAGGCCGAACTGGAAAAGGTCGCTGCCGGCACCATCGACGTCATCGTCGGCACCCATCGCCTGCTGCAGCCGGACGTGAAGTTCAAGGACCTGGGCATGGTCATCGTCGACGAGGAGCAACGATTCGGCGTGCGCCAGAAGGAGGCACTGAAGGCGCTGCGCGCCAACGTGCACCTGCTGACGCTGACCGCCACGCCGATCCCGCGCACGCTCAACATGGCCATGGCCGGCCTGCGCGACCTGTCGATCATCGCCACGCCGCCGCCGAACCGGCTGGCGGTGCAGACCTTCATCACCCAGTGGGACAACGCGCTGCTGCGCGAAGCCTTCCAGCGCGAGCTCGCGCGCGGTGGCCAGCTGTACTTCCTGCACAACGACGTGGAGAGCATCGGCCGCATGCAGCGCGAGCTGTCCGAGCTGGTGCCGGAGGCACGCATCGGCATCGCCCACGGGCAGATGCCCGAGCGCGAACTGGAAAAGGTGATGCTGGATTTCCAGAAGCAGCGTTTCAACGTGCTGCTGTCGACCACGATCATCGAATCGGGCATCGACATCCCCAACGCCAACACCATCATCATCAACCGTGCCGACCGTTTCGGCCTGGCCCAGCTGCACCAGCTGCGTGGCCGCGTCGGTCGTTCGCACCACCGTGCCTACGCCTATCTGATCACCCCCGACCGTCGCGCGATCACCCCCGACGCCGAGAAGCGCCTGGAAGCGATCGCCTCGATGGACGAGCTGGGCGCCGGCTTCACCCTGGCCACGCACGATCTGGAGATCCGCGGCGCCGGTGAACTGCTTGGCGAGGACCAGAGCGGGCAGATGGCCGAGGTCGGCTTCAGCCTGTATACCGAGCTGCTGGAACGCGCGGTACGCAGCATCAAGCAGGGCAAGCTGCCCGACTTGGATGCCGGTGAGGAAGTGCGCGGCGCCGAGGTCGAGCTGCATGTGCCGGCACTGATCCCGGAAGACTACCTGCCGGACGTGCACACCCGCCTGACCCTGTACAAGCGCATTTCAAGCGCGCGCGACAGCGATGCACTGCGCGAGCTGCAGGTGGAGATGATCGACCGCTTCGGCCTGCTGCCGGATGCAGCCAAGCACCTGTTCGCCATCGCCGAGCTGAAGCTGAAAGCCAATACGCTGGGCATCCGCAAGCTCGACCTGGGCGAGAACGGCGGCCGCATCGTGTTCGAGTCCAAGCCGAACATCGATCCGATGGCGGTGATCCAGCTGATCCAGAAACAACCGAACCTCTATGCCATGGAAGGGCCCGACAAGCTGCGCATCAAGCACCCGCTGCCGTTGCCGGAAGACCGCTTCAACGCGGCCCGCGCCCTTCTGACCACCCTCGCCCCGGGTTGATCACCCCCCGAACACCCCGCACCGGCCCCCACCCGGTGCGGGCGGATGACCATGTTCCCTGACGCCGTACCCGCCCCCGACCTGCTGCACGCGCAGGCCTGCCTGATCGATGCTCTCGCGATGTCGCTGCAGATGCGCGACGCCTACACCCGCCACCACTGCGACCGCGTTGGCCTGCTCGCGCAGTGTCTGGCCACGCACTGCGATCTTGATGACGAGGCCCGTGCGCAGATCGGCCTGGCCGCGCGCTTCCATGACATCGGCAAGATCGGCATACCCGATGATGTGCTGCTGGCACCACGCCGGCATACCGATGAGGAGCGCGCGATCATGCGCGAGCATCCGGTACGCGGCGAACACATCTTCCTGGCCACCGGCCGCAGCGACGCCTTGCCGGTGGCGCGGCTGATCCGCGCCCATCACGAGGCCTTCGATGGCAGCGGCTACCCCGATGGGCTGCGCGGCGAATCCATCCCCCTGGGCGCGCGCATCGTCACCATTGTCGATGCCTACGATGCGATGACCAGCGTACGCCCGTATCGCGACGCAATGGAGCACGAAACCGTCTTGCGGATCATCGAAGCGCAGTCCGGCGGGCTGGTGGACCCCTACGTGCTGCAGCGCTTCCATCGCATGCTGGCGCGGGAACCTGCGCTGGCCTGAGATCTTCCCGACGGTGAAACGACCCGCCGGTAGAGTCGACTGTTAGTCGACTGCTCTTCGTCCAGATCGCGAAAATCCCGCGCTGCGCGCGATAGTCGACTAACAGTCGACTCTACCAGCCGGCGCTGCGCTGCCGGCCTGGAAGACAAAAGGCCCGGCGTTCGCCGGGCCTTTCGCTCCACGCATCACGGGTGATCGATTACCAGATCACCACGCGCTTGTCGTCGGCACGCACCATTGCATCACCCGCCTTGCACTGGAATGCAGCAGCGAACGAGGGCATGTTCGACGGCGCACCGTTGGCACGGAAATTGGCCGGCGCGTGCGGATCGGTGTTCAGGCGCACGCGCAGCTCGCCATCGGTGAAGTTGCGGCGCCACACGGTGGCCCAGTTCATGAAGAAGCGCTGGTCCTGGCTGTGGCCGTCAACCTCGACATTCGCCTTCGGGTCTTCCTTCAGCGCCATCTGCAGCGCGTCATAGGCCACGGTCAGGCCGCCCAGGTCGCCGATGTTCTCGCCCAGGGTCAGCTTGCCCTTCACGAACACGCCCGGCACCGACTCGTAGCCGTCGAACTGGGCGACCAGCTGATCGGTACGCTCGGTGAAGGCCTTGCGGTCGGCGTCCGTCCACCAGTTGTCGAAGTTGCCGTTGGCGGCGAACTGGCTGCCCGAGTCGTCGTAGCCGTGCATCATCTCATGGCCGATGACTGCACCGATGCCGCCGTAGTTCAGCGCCGGATCGGCCTTGGCGTCGAAGAACGGCGCCTGCAGGATCGCGGCCGGGAACACGATCTCGTTCTTGGTGGCGTTGTAGTACGCGTTGACGGTCTGCGGGGTCATGCCCCATTCGGTCTTGTCCACCGGCTTGCCGATCTTGTCCAGCATGTAGCGGTAGTTGAACGCACGCGCCGCCTGCATGTTGCCCAGGTAGCTGTCGCCGTTGGTCTGCAGGCCCGACCAGTCACGCCACTTGTCCGGGTAGCCGATCTTCGGGGTGAAGCTGGCCCACTTTTCCAGTGCCTTCTTCTTCGTTTCCTCGCCCATCCACGGCAGCTGCTCCAGCCGCGCCTTCAATGCCTGCGACAGGTTCTCCACCAGGTGCTGCATGGCCACCTTCGACTCGGCCGGGAACACGGCGTCGACGTACAGCTGGCCCAGGGCTTCGCCCATGCCACCGTTGACCGACTCCAGCACGCGCTTCCAGCGCGGCTGCATTTCCTTCTGGCCACGCAGGGTCTTGCCATAGAACTCGAAGTTGGCCTTCTCGAACTGGCTGCTCAGGTACGGCGCGGCATCGTCGATGGTGTGGAAGCGCAGGTAGGCCTGCCAGGTACTGGCCGGCACATCGGCGAGCATCTTGTCCATTTCACCGAAGAAGCCCGGCTGCGCCAGCGAGAACTTCTGTGCGGCCGGCACCTTCAGGGTGTCGAACAGCGCGGTCCAGCTGAAGTTCGGGGTCAGCTTGTCGGCGTCTGCGGCGCTGAGCGGGTTGTAGCGCTTGGCCGGGTCACGCATTTCGATGCGCGACATCGAGGCCTTGGCCAGGCGGGTTTCGAAGGCCATCACGGCCTTGGCCTGCTCGGCGGCCTGCGCCGCGTCCACGCCGGACAGGGTCAGCACCTGTGCGATGTAGGCCACGTAGGCGTCGCGGATCTTGGCCTGCGCATCGTCGAAGTAGTAGCCCTTCTCCGGCAGGCCCAGGCCACCCTGGCCGACGTAGGCGATGACGTTGGCCGAATCCTTGTAGTCGGCATTGGCGAACAGCGAGAACAGCACGCCCTTGCCTTCGGCCTGGCTGTCGCGCAGGTACCGGGTGATGGCGGCGGTGTCGTTAAGCGCGGTGATCTTGTCCAGCTGCGGCTGCAGCGGCGCCAGGCCGGCAGCTTCGATCTTCGCTTCGTCGTTGCCGGTCTTCCAGATGTCACCGATCTTGGCTTCCACCGAGTCGGCCTTGGCCTGGCTGGCGGCGGCCTGCTGCACCAGCGCGTGCTGCACTTCCAGCGAGCGCTCGCGCAGGATCTCGAAGCTGCCCCAGGTGGTCTGGTCGCCCGGCACCGGGTTGGCCTTCAGCCACTTGCTGTTGACGAAGCCATTGAGGTCGGTACAGGCGGAGATGGACGGATCGAGATCAGCGCTGTTGAGCGAAATCAGCGGCGTCTTGATCTGCGACAGGTCGAAGGCTGGCTTGGCGTCGGCGCTGGCCGCCGGTGCGGCGTCATTCTTGCCACAGGCCGCCAGCGAAGCAGCGATGGCGATGGTCAGGCCCAGCGGGACCAGGTTGCGGACGTTCATGAGGCTCTCCTGCGGGTAATTTCACAGGGTAGCCGGGGGCGTGAGGTTGGGGACCGGCCAAAGGTCACAGAGCGTCCTTCTGTAGAGTCGAGCCATGCTCGACTGCTCTCCGTTCCGGGTTCATGCTTCGTGCGGCAAAATCCCAAAGCAGCCGAGCGTGGGCTCGGCTCTACAAAAGCGAAGGCCGGCTTGCGCCGGCCTTCTGCTTCTTATTTCGCCTTGCCCTGGTTGGCCACGGCTTCGGCGGCCTTGCGCGCCGCTTCCGGGTCGCCCAAGTAGCGGAACGACTGCACGGTCAGGTCATCGTTCAGTTCGAACAGCAGCGGGATGCCGGTCGGGATGTTCAGCTCGAGGATTTCCTCGCGCGAGACATTGTTGAGGTACTTGTACAGCGCGCGCAGCGAGTTGCCGTGGGCGGTGACCAGCACGGTCTTGCCGTCCTTCAGCTGCGGGGCGATGGCGTCGTGCCAGTACGGCAGCACGCGATCCAGGGTGGTGGCCAGCGACTCGGTGCCCGGCAGCGCGTTGCGGTCCAGACCGGCGTAACGGCGGTCATGGATCGGGTGGCCCGGATCTTCCAGTTCCATCGGCGGCGGCGGGATGTCGTACGAACGACGCCACACCTTGACCTGCTCCTCGCCGTGCTTGGCCGCGGTCTCGGCCTTGTCCAGGCCCTGCAGGCCGCCGTAGTGGCGCTCATTGAGGCGCCAGGACTTGTTCACCGGCAGCCAGTCCTGCTCCAGCTCGGCCAGCGCACCCTGCAGGGTGTGGATGGCGCGCTTCAGTACGGAGGTATGGGCAACGTCGAACTGCAGGCCTTCCTCGCGCATCAGGCGACCGGCGGCGGCCGCTTCCCGGCGCCCCTGCTCGGTCAGGTCGACATCGACCCAGCCGGTGAAGCGGTTGTCCAGGTTCCACTGGCTCTGGCCATGGCGCAACAGTACGAGTCTACGGGTCACTGCAGGGTCTCCAACGCGAGGATAGGCAGGCCGCCATTGTAGCCCGGCCGCCGCTCACCGGGCCGTGGCGCCGCCCGTGCGATGCTGTAACCCATGAATACGGTGATCGATCCCGGGCGCTGGGAAGGCAGCGTCGCTGCCGCCCGTGCGCAGCAGCTGCAACTGGCGGGCCGCGTGGAGCGCCAGGACCGCCTGCCACGCAGCGTGCGGTGGCTGGCCGGGATGGATGTCGGCTTCGAAGACAACGGCGCCATCACCCGCGCCGCGGCGGTGCTGCTGGATGCGAAGACGCTGCAGCCCGTGGCGCAGGAGATCGCGCGGATTCCTACGGTGATGCCCTACATCCCCGGCCTGCTCAGTTTCCGCGAGCTGCCGGCGCTGCTGGCGGCACTGGCGCTGCTGCCGCAGGCGCCGGATCTGGTGTTCGTCGATGGCCACGGCATCAGCCATCCGCGCCGGCTGGGCGTGGCCGCGCATCTGGGCGTGGTCACCGACCTGCCGAGCATCGGTGTCGCCAAGTCGAAGCTGGTGGGCCGGTTCGTCGAGCCGGGCGCCGAGGCCGGTGCACATACGCCGCTGCTGGAGGGCGATGAACAACTGGGCTGGGTGCTGCGCAGCAAGGTGCGCTGCAAGCCGCTGTTCGTGGCCGGCGGCCATCGGGTCAGTGCCGACACCGCGCTGGGCTGGGTGCAGCACACCCTGCGTGGCTATCGGCTTCCGGAGCCAACCCGGCTGGCGGATCGGCTCGCCTCGCGACGGGACGAATAGCTGCGCCAGGCATCTCCCGGCACGCGCGTCATCTTCGATCAACGATGCACGTGGCCGCGATGGCCCTGCGCATCCTCACCGTGGTCGTGGCCTTCATGGCCCTCGTGTCCGCCGCCTTTGGCCGGCGTCGGCTCGCCACAGGCTTCGCCACAATGGTCCGCTTCAATCTGCAGTGTGACGTGCTCGATACCGAAGTCATCATGCAGCCGCCCGCCCAGCTCGCGGCGCAGCGCATCGGCATCGGTACCGTCGCGCATCACGATGTGCGCGGTCAGCGCCGGCGTGCTTGAAGCCAGCGCCCACACGTGCAGGTCATGCACGTCCAGGACTGCGGCGTGGCCGGCCAGGCTGTCGCGCACCCTGGCCACATCCATGCCCTTGGGCACGCCTTCCAGCAGCACGTTGATCGCCTCACGCATCAGCACGTAGGTACGCGGCAGCACCCACAGGCCGATCAGCACCGCCAGGATCGGGTCGATCGGTTTCCATCCGGTCCACTTGATCAACAATGCGCCCGCAATCACTGCCACCGAGCCGAGCATGTCGGCCCATACTTCCAGGTAGGCGCCCTTCACGTTGAGGCTCTCGCCACTGCCCGCCTGCAGCAGGCGCATCGAGATCAGGTTGATGACCAGGCCCGCCGCAGCAATCACCAGCATGCCGGAGGAGGCGATCTCCTGCGGCTGGCGGAAACGGCCGACCGCCTCCCACAGGATGTAGGCGGCGACCACGAACAGCATGGCACCGTTGATCATCGCGCCCAACGCTTCCAGCCGTGCATAGCCGTAGGTGCGGCGCGCATCCGGCGGGCGCCGGCTCAGCCGCACCGCGACCAGCGCGATCATCAGCGCCAGCGCATCGGTGGCCATGTGTGCGGCGTCGGACAGCAGCGCCAGGCTGTTGGTCCAGAACGCGCCCACCACTTCGACGACGAGGAAGGTGGTGGTCAGGCCGAGTGCCCACCACAGGGGTTTCTCGTGGCGGATCTGGGATGGCAGGTGGTCGTGGTCGTGGCCCATGGCAACAGCTCCTTTGCGATGCGGTGCAGGCTACGCGGTGCCGGCGGGGGAGACTATTACGATGTTTATAACATTGCAGGCCACACGAGCCCTCGCCGGGCATGGCCCGGCGAGGGCTGCAGACCGACGACCGCCTGCGGTCAGAAGCCGAAGCGCAGGCTGGCCCAGTATGCGCGGCCCGGCTCGTTGTAGGTCGCCGCCCCGGCATCGCTGCTGTTGGCCTCGCGGAACAAGCGCTTGTCGGCCAGATTGTTCACTCCGAAACCGAAGCTGACCGTCTCGGTCACCTTGTAGCGCGCGCTCACGCCCCAGATGTTGTACGCGCCACGATCCTGCAGCGCGATCGATGCATCGCAGCTGCCAGTGCAGCGCGGGTCGTTGTTGATGTTGGTCGTGGCCGGTTCCTGCCTGCCGTAGAAGGTGCCGGTCAGCAACACGGACAGCCTGTCGGTGGCCTGCCAGTCCAGCATGGTGTTGATCGTGTACTTCGGAATCACCGACAGCGGCTGATGCGTGGTCTTGTTCTCGTTTTCCACCATGTAGGTGAAGTTGTTGCTCCACTTCAGGCGGTTGCCCTGCTCGCCCAGCAGCGGAATGACCAGGTTGCCTTCCAGCCCCTGCACGATCGCCTTCGGCGCGTTCTCCCAGCGGAAGATGCGGCCCTTGGTGTCGGCGGTCAGCCCGATCTGGGTGTATCCGGCCTGGATCTTGTCCTTGTAATCGTTGTGGAAGTAGGTCAACGACGCCTGCCAGCCGCTCTGCGGTGCCCACTCGATGCCCAGTTCCTTGTTCAGGCTGGTTTCCGCCTTCAGGTCCGCGTTGCCGCGCATGTAGCAACCGGCGCCCAGGCTCGGCAGCGCATTGGGGCAGCCGTTGCCGCGGGTGTAGTAGAGATAGTCCGGATTCGACTGGTACAGGTTCGGCGCCTTGAACGCGCGGGCAATGCCGCCCTTCACCACCCAGTCGCTGTTGATGCGGAACTGCGCATTGAGGCTGGGGCTGGTGTTGTTGCCGAACTGGCTGTGGTGGTCGAAGCGCAGGCCCGGGGTAACGATCCAGCGCTCACCCAGGTAGATGTTGTCTTCCACGAACGCCGCCGTGGTCTGCGCGTCGGCCTTGCCCCGCGCACGGTCGGCCGACAACCCTGGAATACCGCCGCCGCTGCTGCTGGACTGGCTCATCGAATACGGATCGGTCAGGCGGCTGTCCAGGTATTCAAAGCCGAGCGTCCAGATGTTCTCTGCGCCGCCCAGCGCGGTCGGGAAGCTCACTTCGCCATCCAGCTGGTAGTTGCGCAGGCGCGAGGTCGACCAGTCGGTGCCGTTGAAGCTGCCTTCCGGGCCACCGGCCAGGCCTTCGTTGATGCGCGAGTTGTTCACCGCTTCCACCGCGGCGGTCAACCGCGAGGTCACGTCGCCCCAGCGACCGCGATGGGTGATCGCGCCGGTGGTGCGGTACATGCGGTTGGTTTCCGCTTGGCCTTCGGCCAGTGCCGCCAGGTCGACACCGGTCGAGGTACCGGTGGTGCTGACGGCGCGGTCGCCGGCGTAGATGTTGCCCTGGCGGCTGGTGCCGGCTTCGAACTCCACCACCTGGTTGGCGGTCACGTCCCAGCGCAGCAGCGCGTTGACGTCGCGGTTCTTGACACCCTCGCGGCCGGCTGGCGGCACCGCGTTCGGATTCGTCGCGTACCGGCGATTGAGGTCCAGCGAATCGGCGTCGGTCCTGTTGAGATTGCCGTACAGACGGAACGACAGGGTATCGGTCATCGGCCCGCTGAGCTGCAGGCCGACGCGCTCGCTGCCCCCTTCGGCGCTGTGCTCGGGCACCAACCCAAACAGGTCGACCGCACCGGTCAGATCGCCGGTCGGGTGCTTGGTGATGATGTTGACCACGCCGCCGGAAGCACCGGAGCCGTAGCGTGCCGCCGCCGGGCCGCGCAGCACTTCGATGCGCTCGATCATTTCCGCCGGCACCCAGTTGGTATCGCCGCGGGTATTGCGCTCGCCGCTGCGCCCCATGCGCACGGCATCACGGGCACCGACGCGCTTGCCGTCGACCAGGATAAGGGTGTTTTCCGGGCCCATGCCACGCAGGTCGATCTGGCGGTTGTTGCCGTACTGGCCCGAGGCGCTGTTGCCGGTGAGGTTGACGCCCGGCATGGTGCGCAGCAGTTCGGCGATGTCGTTGGCCGGCGGGCGCCTGGCGATGTCCTCAGCGGTGATGGTCGACGTGCCCAACGCCTGGCGGGCAATCTGCGAGGCGGTGACATGCACCGTGTCGATATCGGTGGCGTCGGTTTCAGCCTTGGCGATCAGGGCGCTGCCCGCCAGCAGGGCGGCAACGGCAAGCGCCAGCGGGCGCGGCGAGAGGACAACGGCAGGAGACATGATCTGGACCTTCTGGCAGGGCAACGGGGCCTCTGGCAAAGGGCTTGAGGCAACGACAAGGGGGAGGCGGAGCGTCGCTGCAGTCGCCTGCGGCCCGATCCGTGCCTACATTCTCCCATCAATGCGAGTGATTCTCAAATGCGTTCACTCATTGCCGCAGGGGCACGGATGTGCTTTGCGCACCGTGCAACGCTGCACCGCGCGTAAACTGGCCGGCTAACCCGCCATCAACCGCACGCCGCCACGGCCGATACCCGTGGTTTGTCGTACGCAGTCAGAGATCGACGTGGAAACACCGCAACTGGACGATGCCAGCCAGCCGCTGGCCGAAGCCTGGCAGCACTGCCTGCAACAGGCTGGCCCTGCCGCCACCGCGCTGCTCAAGGCCGCAGCCACCGATGCCCCAGCCGTGCTGGCACAGCGCTTTTACGAAGTGCTGCTGCAGGACGGGCGTGCACGCCGCTTCCTGTCCCACGACCAGGTCAAGCAGCGCCTGCAGCCGGCCATGCAGCGCTGGCTGGTGCAACTGCTGACCACTGATCGCGACAGGATCGCCAGTGCCGTGGCCTCGCAACGGGTGATCGGCGATGTGCATGCCCGGGTCGGCATTCCGGTCGACCTGGTCACCCGCGGCGCGCGCGTGCTCAAGCACGAGCTGTTCGTGCGCCTGCGCGACGACGCACCCGACAGTGCCACCGCGTTCGCCGCCATCGACTGCCTCAGCGCAATCATGGACATCGCCATGGAAGGCATGACCCTGGCCTACACCCATGCGCGCGAACGATCCACCCGTGCCGATGCGGCCTACCGGTTGTTCTCGCTGGTGCAGAACGTCAGCACCGAGCGCGAGCGCCAGCGCGCCCTGCTGCTGGACTGGGAAAACGCACTGCTGTACGCACTGGCCGGCCACGTGCAGGCCGGCGAAAGCGCCAGCCTGGCGACCTCGGAATTCGGCCTGTGGTTCACCCACAAGGGCATCCCCAGCTTCGGCGAGAGCAGCGAAACCCAGCAGGTCGGCCAGCTGATGGCCCGCATCGACGGGAACCTGCAACAGGCAAGCAACGATGCCCCGGCGCAGCGGCTGGCGGTGCTGCCGGCCATCCGCGAGGATCTGGCCGCCATCCGCACCCTGATGACCCTGCTGTTCGAGCGCATCGGCGAACTGGATGCCGGCAGCGATGCGCTGACCAACCTGCTCAACCGCCGCTTCCTGCCGACCGTGCTGCGGCGGGAAATCGAGCTGGCCACGCGCAACGGCACGCCGTTCTCGCTGCTGCTGCTCGACCTGGATCACTTCAAGGCGATCAACGACGGCCACGGCCACGATGCCGGCGACCGCGCGTTGCAGCACGTGGCCGGCCTGCTCGGCCAACTCACGCGGGGCAGCGACTACCTGTTCCGCTATGGCGGCGAAGAATTCGTGGTGGTGCTGGTGGCGGCCAGCGAGTCGCAGGCGACCGTGATCGCCGAGAGCCTGCGCCGGCAGATCGCACAATCACCGGTAGCACTAGCCAATGGCCAGGTGCTGGAGCTGACCGCCAGCATCGGCGTGGCCGGTCACGATGGTCATCCGGACTACGAGCGGTTGATGGCACGCGCAGACGCGGCGATGTACGAGGCCAAGCGCAGCGGCCGCAACCGCGTGGTGGTGGCCAGCGCGGACCTGCAGGAAGCCCCGGGGCGGCGTGCACTGCAGCGATGACGACAGGACAGGTAGAGTCGACCGCTGGTCGACTATCGCGCGCAGCGCGGGATTTTTCGCACGCGGGGCGAAGAGCAGTCGACTGACAGTCGACTCTACCGACAGTCGACTCTACCGGTTCGCGCGCCAGCCGATGCGTTGAACGCCACCACCCGCCATGCTGCCCACCACAGCAGCGCCAGCAGCGCGATGCCGGCGCCCAACAGGCACACTGCTGGCCAGCCATGCCGGGCCTGCACCCAAGGCCCCGCAGCCGCACCCGCCCCACTGCCAACTGCATAGAACAACATGTACAACGCCACCAGGCGCCCATGCTGTTCTGCCGGTGCACGCAGCAACAATGCCTGGTTCGAGACATGGAGTGCCTGGCCGCCGAGGTCGAGCACGACCACACCCAGCAAAAGCAAGGACAGCGAACGCGGCAGGCCCAGCAGCGGCCACCACGCGACCAGCATCAACAACAGCGCGCCGAGGCTGACCCGATACGCGAAACCACGGTCCATCCAGTGCCCGACCCGCGACGCCATCAATGCACCTGCCACCCCGGCCAGGCCGAGCGCACCGATGGCTGCAATCGACCAGTGCAGCGGCGGTGCCGACAGCGGCAAGGGTGCCGCCGCCCAGAACACATTGAGGCCGGCAAACAGCAGCAATGCCAGCGGCCCGCGCTCGCGCAGCGTTCGATCGCGGCGCAGCATGCCCAGCATCGAGCCGATCAGGTCGCGCCAGCGCGGCGGCACTGCGGGTATCGGCACGGCCGGCAGGCGCCGCCACAGCAGTACGGCCAAGGCCGCCATCAGCGCTGCCGAAAGCAGATAGACCGCTTGCCAGCCGGCAATGGCCGCCACCGTGCCGGACAGCACACGCGCCAGCAGCAGCCCGATGAACACCCCACCCTGCACCACCCCCACCACGCGCCCGCGCTGCGCGGCCGGAGCCATCGCTGCCGTATAGGCGATCAAGCCCTGGGTGAGCGCGGTGCCCAGCAGTCCGGCCAGCAGCATGGCCGACAGCAGCCAACCGGTCGTGCGTGCCGCTGCCAGCCACAGCAGGGCCGCCACCAGTGCCGCCAGCTGCAGCCGCAGCAGGCGCCGCCGGTCACCGCGATCGGCCAGCGGCAGCAGGCCGAGCAATGCAAGCACGCTGCCGGCCTGGGTTGCCGCCAACACTGCGCCCGCCACGGCACGGTCCAGTGCGAAGGCCTGTGCCAGCCGATCCAGCAGCGGTTGCGCGTAATAGACGTTGGCCACGCTGGCGCCGGCCGCGACCGCGAGCAGGGTCAGCAATGGGCGGGACATCGATGCGCTCATGATGTAGTTGCAATTTGAAACTTGATGCAGGCTATCGCCATTGGTTTTAAACTGCAACCACATTCGGAGGCCCCAGCATGCACGCCAACATTCCCTGCCCCGTTGCCCGCAGCGCCGACCTGCTCGGTGATCGCTGGGCACTGCTGGTGATCCGCGATGCCTTCGACGGCGTCAGCCGCTTCGGCGACTTCCAGCGCAGCCTCGGCGCGGCGCGCAACATCCTCAGCGATCGCCTGCGCAGGCTGGTCGAGGCCGGCATCCTGCAACTGCAACCGGCCTCCGATGGCTCGGCCTACCAGGAATACGTGCTCACCCACGCCGGCCAGGAACTGTTCCCGCTGCTGGTCGCGCTGCGCCAGTGGGGAGAACGCCATCGCTTCAGCGCCGGTGAAACCCATTCGCAGTTGATCGAATCCAGCACGCGGCGACCACTGCCCTACATGCAGCCACGCGGGCGCGACGGTCAGCCGCTGCAGGCCGCCGCCACCCGCGTGCGCAAGCTCAAGGACGACCGGCGCGGCGCCTGATCCGCCCACTCGCGCACACCGACGGACGCCCGCGCCGGTTAGCATCGGATCTTTCCGCCGCTGGATGCCGCCGATGTCGCGCTGTCGCCCTTCCCTGCTGACCGCCCTGCTGTTGCCGCTGCTGGCCTGCGCCACAGCAACCACGCAGGCCCGCGAGGTTGCCGCGCCCGCCGACCACGTGCAGGCCGATGGCCCCTATGTGTTCCGCCAGGGCGACCAGCTGCAGGCCAAGTGGATCTGCGACGACAAGGTCGAGTCGCGCACGCTGGCCATCAACACGACGGGCACCGATATCGCGCCGCGCTGTGGCTACGAGCACACCGTACATGTGGCCGCGCCGAACGCACCTTCGATTTCCGTGCTGCCGGCTGCACCGCGCATCGTCGCGCTGTCGGACATCCATGGCCAGTACGGGCTGCTGGTGCGCCTGCTGCGCGCCCACCACGTGATCGACGCGGAGGATCGCTGGGCGCTGGGCAAGGACACACTGGTCATCGCCGGCGACGTGTTCGACCGCGGCCCGCAGATGACCGAGGCGTTCTGGCTGCTCTACGGCCTGCAGCAGCAGGCGGCCGCCGCCGGTGGCGCCGTGCACTTCGTGCTCGGCAACCACGAAACCATGGTGCTGTACGACGACCTGCGCTACGTCAACCCGAAGTACCTGCGCAGCGCCCAGCTGCTGGGCCGCAGCTACCCGCAGCTGTATGGTGCCGATTCGGTGATCGGGCAGTGGCTGCGCACCCGTCCGGTGCTGCTGAAGATCGGCGATACCCTGTTCCTGCACGGCGGCATCTCGCCCGAGGCGGTGCAGCTGGCGCTGGACCCGGCACGCACCAACGCGGCCTATCAGGCCTCGCTGGGCCTGCCCAAAGCCGAAGTGAAGGCCGACCCGGCCACGGCACCGCTGTATGACGGCAAGACCAGCCCGATCTGGTACCGCGGCTATTTCGATGGCCGCCTCGACACCGCGGGTGTGCAGGCCGTGCTCGACCGCCTGCAGCTCACCCGCATCGTGGTCGGCCACACTTCGATGCCGCACGTCAGCAGCTTCCATGGCGACCGCGTAATCGCGATCGACAGCAGCATCAAGAACGGCGAGAACGGCGAACTGCTGTTCATCGAGGAGGGCAAGCTCAGCCGTGGCCTGCTGGATGGTTCGCGGGTGCCGCTGGCGCTGGGTGAGCCGGGCCTGCAGGACTGAATGGAGGGACAGCGCGACGGTGCCGGGAGGTGCCGGCGCGCTCCACCTTCACCCGGTTTGCGGCTACCCTTCGGCAGCCGAGAGGCCCAACCCGTCCATCCGGTGGGCCTGACCGTTACAGGAGCCCCGCGCATGCGCGTTCTGATTGCTGAAGACGACCCGGATATCGCCTCCGGCCTGTGCGCCTCGCTGCGCCGGCAGGGGCACGTGGTCGACCACGTCGACAACGGTGCGCACGCCGATGCTGCACTGGGCTCGACGCAGTACGCGCTGCTGGTGCTGGACCTGGGCCTGCCGCAACTGGATGGCCGCGACGTGCTGCAACGCCTGCGCCAGCGCGGCGATGGCCTGGCGGTGCTGGTGGTGACCGCACGTGACGGCCTGGCCGAGCGGGTACGCGTGCTCGACCTCGGCGCCGATGACTACCTGGTCAAGCCGTTCGCACTGGACGAATTCGAAGCCCGCGTGCGAGCACAGCTGCGGCGGGTCACCAGCAATGGTAATCCGGACCTGCGCGTCGGCCGCTTGCGCCTGGACTTGGCCGGGCACCGCGTCTGGATCGACGACCAATCACTTGAACTGACCGCACGCGAGTTCGGCCTGCTGTCGGCGCTGGCCGTTCGCGCCGAGCGCATCGTGTCGCGCGCGCAGCTGGTGGAAGCGCTGTGCGACTGGGGCCAGGACCTGACCGACAACGGCCTGGACATCGCCCTGCACCGCCTGCGCCGCAAGCTGCAGCCCGGCGGCATGGGCATCCGCACCGTGCGCGGGCTGGGCTACATGCTGGAAGACGCGCAGGACGACAGCGCCCCGTGATCAGTGGACCGCCCAGCCTGCGCCGGCGCCTGCTTGCCTTCCTGGCGCTGCCGATGCTGGCCCTGCTCACTTTCAATACGATCCTGGCCTACTACGTTGCGCTGGACTACTCCAACCGCATCCACGACCGCAACCTCATCGACGACACGCACTCCTTCGCGCAGATGCTGAGCGGCATGCCGGTGACCAGCGAGCTGTCACCGCAGGCGCGCTTCCTGATCGAGTACGAGCCCGACGGCCATCGCTATTTCAACGTCGACAGCAGCCGCCAGGGGACACTCAGCGGCAATGCGGATTTCAGTGCCTACGCGCCTTCGCAGGAATGCACCGGCGTGGACCCCACCCTGTACGACGGCATTCTCAACGGCCAGCCGGTGCGCATGGCCACCGTCTGCACGCGTGCGATGAACGATCCGCAGGACCAGCTGGCGGTGACGGTGGCCGAAAGCATGGCCGAACGACGCCAGCGCGCGCGAGAGATCCTGATGATCATCATCCCGCTGATGACCATGCTGGCGCTGGGCACCGCCGCGCTGGTCTGGTTCGGGGTGACCCATGGCCTGCGCATCCTGACCCCGCTGAGGACCCGCCTGGCACAGCGCCGCGGCGAACTGGCGCCGATCTCCGACGCCGACGTGCCGGAGGAGATCCAGCCGCTGATCAGCACCATCGACGATCTGTTTGCCCGCCAGGCGGAAATGATCACCCTGCAGAACCGTTTCATCGCCGACGCCGCGCACCAGCTGCGCTCGCCGTTGGCCGGCATGGCCCTGCACGTGGACCAGGCACTGGCGCATGGCGACCCGGACACGGTGCGCGAGGCACTGCAGCACATCCGCCGGCTCAACCAGCGCACCGCGCGGGTCAGCACCCAGCTGCTGGCGCTGAGCCGGGCGCAGACCGTGCCCGATACCGTGGAGGCACTGGACCTGTGCGAACGGGTGCCACAGTGGGTCGGCATGCGCGTGCCCGAAGCGATCCGCGACGGCATCGACCTGGGCTACCTCGGCAGTCCCCACCCTCTGCGCGTGCTCGGCAACGGCGCCCAGCTGCAGGAGGCACTGGACAACCTGATCGACAATGCGCTGCGCTATGCCGGCCGCGGTGCGACCGTCACCGTCGGCGTGCATGCGCTGGACGACAATGATGTCGAACTGTATGTGGAAGACAACGGTCCCGGCGTGCCGGACGACGTGATGCCACGGCTGGGCGAGCGCTTTTTCCGGGCGCCGGGCACCGCTGCCAGCGGCACCGGCCTCGGCCTGGCCATCGCGCATGAGGCGGTGGAGCACTTCGGCGGCCGCCTGAGCTTCCTGAACCGCCCCGGTGGTGGACTGAAGGTCGCCATCTCGCTGCCGCTGCTGAAGGCATCCTGACCCGGCCGGGACGCTGAAAGGCTGGCGAAAATCGCGCTTGCGATCCTGCCATCCCCACTGCCGTCCCGGAGCCGCCAGGTGACCGAATCGCACGACTTCTTCCTCCCCGGTGGCCCGCAGGGCGTGCTGCTGGTCCATGGCCTGACCGGCACCCCGGCGGAAATGCGCATGCTGGGCAAAGGGCTGAACAACGCCGGTTTCACCGTGCACGGCGTGCAGCTGCCCGGCCATTGCGGCAGTGTGGATGACCTGCTGGCAACCACCTGGGAACAGTGGTACCAGGGCGTGGAGGATGCGGCGGCCAGCCTGCGCGGCAAGGTCGACCAGCTGTTCGTCGGTGGCCTGTCGATGGGCGCGGTGCTGTCGCTGGCCCTGGCTGCCCGGCGCCCGGAATGGGTGTCCGGCGTCGGCGTGTACGGCGCCACGTTCCGCTACGACGGCTGGAACATTCCCGCCGTCGCCCGCCTCTCGTTCCTGTTGCCTTGGTTCAAACGCTTCAACATCGGCCGCGACCGCATGTTCATGGAAGAACCGCCGTACGGCCTTCGCGACGAGCGCCTCCGTGCGCAGGTCAGCGCCGCCATGCTGTCCGGCGACAGCGCCGCCGCCGGCCTGCCGGGCAATCCCTGGCACGCGCTGGCCGAGATGCGTGCGCTGAGCAACTGGACCCGCCGCCACCTGCACCAGGTCACCGCACCATGCCTGGTGATGCACGCCCGCGAGGACGACGTGGCCAGCATGGGAAATGCCGAACTGGTGATGTCGCGGGTCAGCGGCCCAAAGGAACTGGTGGTGCTGGAGGACAGTTACCACATGATCACCATCGACCGCGAACGTCGAGAGGTGATCCGCCGCAGCGCGCGCTTCTTCGCCGGGATCGGCGAACGCAGCGGCGCGCTCAAGGCGGTGGCCTGAGATGGGGGCACTTGCCACGCTGTTGTGGCTGGCCAATGTGGTACTCGATACCGGTGGCCAGCTCGCCTTCAAGGCCGCCGCCAGCGATCCGCAGGAAGGCGAAGGACTGCAACGCTGGAAACACATGCTCAGCCGCCCCTGGCTGTGGATCGGCATCGCCTGCTACGTGCTTGAGTTCGTCGCCTGGATTGCGTTCCTGTCGCTGGTTCCATTGTCCAAGGGCGTGCTGCTTGGCTCGATCAACATCGTCGCGCTGATGATCGCCGGCCGCATCCTGTTCCGCGAAAAGCTCACGCCATTGCGGGTGACCGGCATGCTGCTGGTCACGGCGGGCGTGGCGGTGGTGGGGGCCGGCTCATGAGGCGCCTGTATGTAATCGGCTTCCCGCTGCTGATGGCCTTCGACACACTGGCCCAGCTGTGCTTCAAATACGCCGGCGACGCCGCGCTGCCGGTGGAGGCCAACACGGCGTGGCTGCTGCGCGTGCTGTCGCAGCCGTGGGTGTACGGCGCCATCCTCGGCTACGTGGGGGCGTTCTTCACCTGGATGAGCCTGCTGCGGCATGCGCCGATCGGTCCGGCGTTCGCGGCTTCGCACCTGGAAGTGATCAGCGTGCTGCTGCTGTCGGCGTGGCTGTTGAACGAACCACTGACCCTGCACCACCTGGTCGGTGCGGTCCTGATCGTGGCCGGCATCGCCTGCCTCGGTCGCGCCGAAGCAGACGATCCGCACAGCCCCGCCGCAAGCACGCCATGAGCGCGCGGCGATGAGCCTGTTCGCGCGCGAACTGCCGCCGACGGCTGGCCTGCCGATGCAGGCCAGCGACTTCCTTCCCGGTGGTGGCGACCTGCGCGCGATCCTGGCCAGTCAGCTCGGCACACCGCCGCTGCAGTTGACCTGTTCCGGCACACACGCGCTGCTGATCGCGCTGCGTACGCTGCGCAAGCGTGCGCCCAAGCGCGACACCGTGATCCTGCCGGCCTATACCTGCCCGCTGGTGCCGATCGCGGTGCACAGCCTGGGCCTGCGCGTGCAGCTGTGCGATACCCGCCACGGCCATTTCGACTTTGATCCCGGCCAGCTCAGGCGTCTGGCCGATGCGCGCACGCTGGCGATCCTGCCGACCCACCTGGGCGGGCGCATCGCCGATGTCGAACTGGCCTGCGAAGTCGCCCGCAACGCCGGCGCCTGGGTGATCGAGGACGCCGCACAGGCACTCGGCGCACGGGTCGGCAACAGCAGTGTCGGCCTGCGTGGCGATATCGGATTCTTCAGCCTGGCTGCCGGCAAGGGCCTGAGCCTGCATGAAGGCGGCCTGCTGGTCAGCCGTGACGACGAACTGCGTGCTGGGCTGGCCGAACATGCCGCCGAACAGGTACGTTTCAGCCTGCGCTGGGAGCTGCTTCGCAGCGTGCAGCTGCTCGGCCTTGCCGCCTGTTACCGCCCCTCGCTGCTGTCGCTGGTGTACGGCAATCCTCTGCGCAGCGCCCTGCAACGCGGCGATCTGGAAGACGCGGTCGGAGACATTTTCCCGCTGGACATCCCGCAGCACCGGGTCAGCCAGTGGCGGCAGAACGTGGGCGCCCACGCCGCACGGCGGCTGCCTGCGTTCCTGCAGGCCGGGCGCCTGCGCGCACTGCAGCTGCGTGTGCAGCTGGCACAGCTGCCGGCGGTGGAGGTCGTCGATGGCCTGGCCGGCACCGGCGGCACCTGGCCGATGCTGATGCTGCTGCTGCCCAGCCAGCGCGCCCGCGATGCTGTACTGAAAGACCTGTGGCCACGCGGGCTCGGCGCCAGCCGCATGTTCATCCATGCCCTGCCCGACTACGCGTACCTGCGCGGCATCGTGCCGCAGGACGACATGCCCAACGCACGCGACTTCGCCGCACGCATGCTGACGCTTGGCAACAGCGCCTGGCAGACCCGTGAAGAGACGGCCGAAATACTGCAGGTGCTGGCCCGCGCGTGACTTCAAGACGCACGGATGGACTGCACCTCACGCATTCATCCATGCACCTTCCTGAACGCTTTCCCAGCCCGTCAATGAAGCCTTTCAACAGGAAAGGAACGAGAAAGGCGGCCTGCCTACATTGAGCCTGCCCCGGCATCGTGCCGGACGTTTCTTTCATCGACGGACCTGCCCATGCACTGGAGCATCCTGTGTGACTTCGATGGCACCATCAGCCTCGAAGATGTCATCGACTCGCTGCTGGAAAAGTACGGCCAGCCGGGCTGGCAGGAACTGGAAGACCAATGGAAGGCTGGAAAGATCGGCTCGCGCGAATGCATGCAGGGCCAGGTGCGGCTGCTGAAGCTGGACCCGGCCACGCTCGATGCGCACCTGGACCAGGTGCAGATCGATCCGGGCTTCGTCGCCTTCGTCGCCCGCGCCGAGCAGCTGGGCGTGCCACTGCGCATCGTCAGCGACGGCCTGGATTATGCGATCCACCGCATCCTCGCCAACCATGGCCTGTCGCGACTGCCGGTGGTGGCCAACCACCTGCGCTGGTGCGGGGACCACTGGGAACTGGAATCGCCCTACCAGGCCGAAGGCTGCCGCAGTGGCACCTGCAAATGCACCTGCGCCGCGCAGGCGCGCGCCAACGAAGCACCGCGCGTGCTGATGATCGGTGACGGCAGCTCGGATTTCTGCGTATCCGAAGATGCCGACTTCGTGTTCGCCAAGCGCCGCCTGATCACCCATTGCGCCAATGCCGGCATCGGGCATGCCGCCATCGCTACCTTCCACGATGCAATCGCGCTGTTGCCGCGCCTGCTCGATGGCAGCCTGCTGCAGCCACGCCGCATCGACGCCAGCCCGCAGCCCACCGCACTGCCCCTGCTGCTGGCCACCGCCTGAGCACGCCCCCGCCACCTCTTTCGAACGTCCTTCACGGAACCGAACTGCATGAACATTTTTGACAAGAACGCCGACGCGGCTGCCTCCGATGCGCAGCTGCTGGCCGACGAAGCCCGCTACAGCTCCTTCGGCGACACCGTCCACTACGTCGATCCGCCGAAGATCTTCCAGCGCGGCGAAGGCAGCTACATGTTCGACGGCGCGGGCGTGCCCTACCTCGACCTGCAGATGTGGTACTCGGCGTGCAACTTCGGCTACAGCAACAAGCGCCTGAACGATGCACTGAAGGACCAGATCGACACCCTGCCGCAGGTCGCCAGCCAGTACCTGCACCCGACCCGCGTGCAGCTGGCCAAGACCATTGCCGTGGACATGCACGAGAAGTTCGGCCTCGACGGCCGCGTGCACTTCAACGTCGGCGGCGCGCAGGCCATTGAGGACTCGCTGAAGATCGTGCGCAACGCGCGCGGCGGCAAGAGCCTGATGTTCGCCTTCGAGGGCGGCTACCACGGCCGCACCCTGGGTGCGTCGTCGATCACCTCCAGCTACCGCTACCGCCGCCGCTACGGTCACTTCGGCGAGCGCGCGATGTTCATCCCGTTCCCGTACCCCTTCCGCCGCCCGAAGGGCATGACCCCGGACGAGTACTCCGACCACTGCGTGTGGCAGTTCGAGCGGCTGTTCGAAAGCGAGTACAACGGCGTGTGGGATCCCAAGGTCGGCCAGGCCGAGTACGCCGCGTTCTACGTCGAGCCGATCCAGGGCACCGGCGGCTACGTCATCCCGCCGCGCAACTTCTTCACCGGCCTCAAGCGCGTGCTGGACAAGTACGGCATCCTGATGGTCGTCGATGAAATCCAGATGGGTTTCTGGCGCACCGGCAAGCTGTGGTCGATCGAGCACTTCGGCGTGACCCCGGACGTGCTGGTGTTCGGCAAGGCGCTGACCAACGGCCTGAACCCGCTGTCGGGCCTGTGGGCGCGCGAAGAGCTGATCAACCCGACCGTGTTCCCGCCGGGCTCCACCCACTCCACCTTCAATTCCAACCCACTGGGCACCCGCCTGGGCCTGGAAGTGCTGAAGCTGGGCAAGGAAATGGATTACGAGCGCACCGTGCCGGAAAAGGGCGCGTACTTCCTCGACGGCCTGCGCGGCCTGCAGAAGCGCCACCCGGAAATCGGCGACGTCGACGGCCTGGGCCTGGCGCTGCGTGCGGAAATCTGCCAGGCCGACGGCTACACCCCGAACAAGGAGCTGCTGGACCGCATGGTCGACATCGGCCTGGCCGGTGACCTGCTGCACGACGGCAAGCGCATGGGCCTCGTGCTCGACGTGGGTGGCTGGTACAAGAACGTGATCACCTTCGCGCCGTCGCTGGACATCAGCTACGAAGAAATCGACCTGGCGATCACCCTGCTCGACCAGGCGCTGACCAAGGCCAAGGGCTGAGGTCGATGCGCTGCCGGTTCCCGTGCCGATGGAGATGACGTCACGCGCATCCAGCACCGCGCTGGAACCGGCCGCGCTGCTGGAGGGCTTCCTGGCCCACCCGCCGCTCGGATTCGAGGCAGGCCGCCTTCCCAGCGGCCTGCCGACCTTCCGTGCGCCGCTCGACCTGACCACCACGATGGATGACGAACTGCGCGGCAGGCTGCTCGGCCTGCCGCTGTCGCGCCTGTGGCGGCCGTGGATCACCTGGAAGACGCGCTTCGTCGGTGCCACCAGCACCGAGTACACCCCGCTGCCGGCACACGTTGCCCCGGAGGCGCTGGCCGAGGACGTGACGCGTCACGCGATCGGCGATACCCGGCTGCTGGTGGTGAAGGACCTGGCAGTCGATTCACCGCTGCTGGACGACGCGGCCAACGCACACAGCGGCGCCTTCCTGCAGGCGCTGCTGGCACGCGGCTTCGTCGAACTGGAAGGCATGCCGCTGGCCTGGGTGGCGATCGATTTCGATTCGCTCGATGGCTATCTCGGCCGCCTGTCATCCTCGCGCCGCAAGAACATCCGTCGCAAGTTGCGTTCGCGCGATGACCTGCAGATCGACTGCATCGCCACCGGCAACCCGGCCCTGGCCGACCCGCAACTGCAGGCCGAACTGTACGCGCTGTACCTGGACGTATACGCGCAGAGCGCGGTGCATTTCGACCAGCTCGACCTGTCCTATTTCCAATACCTGCTGGCCGACAGCCAGGGCCAGGGCCAGGGCCGCATGTTCCTGTACCGCCACCAGGGTCTGCTGATCGGCTGGAACCTGTGCTACATCCACGCCGGAAAGCTGGTGGACAAGTATATTGGCCTGGCCTACCCGCAATCACGCGAGCACAACCTGTACGCGGTCAGCTGGATGCACAACATCGAGTACGCCCTGCAGCACGGCCTGAGCCACTACGTGGCCGGCTGGACCGACTCGCGCATCAAGGCCGAACTGGGTGCGCGCTTCACCTCCACCCGGCATGCGATCCATGCCCGTTCCCCGCTGCTGCGTGCCGCCCTTCGCAGGCTGGCCCCGTACCTGCAGGGCGAACCTGATGGAGGCGGTTGAACGATGCCGGTGCGTTCGCCGCTGATCCTGGACCTGGACGGTGGCGTGCTGCCGCTGCCCCGGGCGCAGATCCTGGCCCTGCCGCAGTGGCACGACCCGCTGCGCTTTGCCTGCAGCAATGCCACCCTGGACCGTTTCGCCGCCGAAGTGCTGGCACCGCTGCCCGCGCAGCTCGGCACGGTCATGCTCGGCAGTGGTGACTTCCACCATCTCAGCCTGCCGCTGCTGCGCCGCATGCATGGGCAGGCGCCATTCCAGCTGGTCGTGCTGGACAACCATCCGGACAACATGCGTTTCCCGTTCGGCATGCACTGCGGCTCGTGGGTAAACGCCGCCAGCAAGCTGCCGCAGATCTCGCACATCCATGTGCTCGGCGTCACCTCCAGGGACATCGGCCTCGGTCATGCCTGGGAGAACCACTGGCGACCGCTGATGTGCGGTCGCCTGACCTACTGGTGCATGGATGTGGACGTGGGCTGGGGCCATCGCCTCGGCATGGGCCACGCCTTCCGCCGTTTCGAGCATCCCGAGGCCCTGGTCGCCGCGTTCGCCGCCGAGCAGGCCACGTCACCGCAGCCGACCTATCTGTCGATCGACAAGGATGTGTTCGCCGAGGACGTTGCCCGCAGCAACTGGGACCAGGGCCGCTTCCAGCTGGAACACGCGCTGGTGGTGATCGAAGCACTGCGCGCCGGTGGCCTGGTCGGCAGTGACATCACCGGCGAAGTGTCGCTGGCCCACTACCGCAGCCGCTTCAAGCGCTGGCTGTCCTCGCTGGATGGCCAGCCCGACATCCGTGTCGATGACCTGCCCGCGTGGCAGGCGCGGCACCAACAGGTGAACCGCGAGCTGCTGGCGGCTATGGCTTCGGTGCCAACCGCCTGCTGACCGCGTCCGGTCGTGCCGGCCGCTGGCCGGCAACCTCGTTGTTCCCGGGCGCATGCGGATGCCGGCCAGCGGCCGGCACTACACTGGACTTCCGCCCCGGAGCCGCCGCGATGCCCCAGACCGTCATCCCGCAACTGCGCATGCACCACGCCGATACCACCCTGCCGTTCTACGTGCAGGGACTGGGTTTCGTAGTCGACTGGGAACACCGCTTCGAACCAGGCTTCCCACTGTTCGCCCAGCTCACCCGCGACGGCCAGACGATCTTCCTCACCGAGCACAGCGGCGACTGTGAGGTCGGCGGCGCGGTGTACTTCATCGTCGAGGACGTAGACGCGCTGCACCGCGCCTTCAGCGCCGCGGGTGTCCCCATCGAACAGCCGCCGCATGACACCGAATGGGGCAGCCGCGAGATGCGGCTGCGTGACCCCGACGGCAACCGCCTGCGCTTTGCCACCCACCTGGACTGAACAACGCGGGCTTGAGGCGGATATACGAAACATATACGCTTCGTATATTCCCACTCCAGGACCGCCGATGGGCATCGTCAACATCGATGACACCCTGCACGACCAGTTGCGCCGTGCCTGCACTGTCTCCAGCCGTTCGATCAACGCCCAGGCCAACTTCTGGATCCGGGTCGGCATGCTGTGCGAGATGAACCCCACGCTGAGCTTCCAGGACATCGTCGCCAGCGAACTGCGGGCTGCCGGGGTGCAGCCGCCGCTGCTGGCACCGGGACAGGTCTGAGCAGATGGCGATCATCAAGCGCCCCGACGAGATCGCGCTGATGGCCGAATCCGGGCGCCTGCTTGCGCAGGTGTTCGCCGCGCTCGACCGGCTGCCACTGCAGGGCCGCAGCACGATGGAGATCAACGATTTCGTCGAACGCATGATCGTTGACGAGCTGCAGGCGCGGCCGGCCAGCAAGGGCCAGTACGGCTTCCCGTACGTGCTCAACGCCTCGATCGACAACGTGATCTGCCACGGCGTACCCAGCACCACCGACGTGCTGCGTAACGGCCAGATCGTCAACCTCGACATCACCCTGGAGAAGAACGGCTACATCGCCGACTCCAGCACCACCTACCTGGTGGGCGAGGTCGACTACGCCGCGCGCAGGCTGGTGCAGACCGCCTACCAGGCGATGTGGAAAGGCATCGCTGCGGTGCGCCCCGGCGCGCACCTGGGCGATATCGGCCACGCCATCGCCCGCCACGCGCGCAGCCACGGCTACAGCGTGGTGAAGGAATACTGCGGCCACGGCATCGGCCAGGAAATGCACGAGGAACCGCAGATCCTGCACTACGGCCATCCCAACACCGGCAGGGTGCTGGAAGAAGGCATGGTGTTCACCATCGAGCCGATGCTCAACCAGGGCAAGCCGGCCATCCGCCAACAGCCGGACGAATGGCCGGTCTACACCCGCGACGGCAAACTGTCGGCGCAGTTCGAGCACACGGTGGCGGTAACCCGCACCGGTGTGTGCGTACTGACCCTGCGCCCCGGCGAAGCGCCACTGTGCGCGGTGGACGCGGCCTAGAGCGGACGCAACAGCAACAGTGTCGCCAGGCAGAACATGAAGACCGCCACGGCGGCATCCAGCACCCGCCAGGCACCTGGCCTGCGGAACACCGGCTGCAACAGGCGCGCGCCATAGCCCAGAGAACAGAACCAGGCCACGCTGGCCAGGCACGCCCCGGCGGCGAAGGCCCAGCGCAGGTCACCCGGGTAGCGCGTGGACAGACTGCCCAGCAGCACCACGGTATCCAGGTAGACGTGCGGATTGAGCAGGGTGAAGGCCAGGCAGGTCAGCAGCACCTGGCGCGCGCTGCCGCCCTGCGCCTCGGCCGCGGCCAGTGCACTGCCTCCGCGCCACGCGCGCAGCCCTGCCCGCAGGCCATACCACAGCAGGAACGCGGCGCCACCGAAGCGCAGCACCTGCAGCAGCAGCGGCCACTGCAGCACCAGCGCGCCCATGCCGCCGACGCCGGCCAGTATCAGCGCGATGTCCGCGCCGGCACAGGCAGCCACCACCGTTCCGACATGCCGACGCTGCAACCCTTGTCGCAGCACGAAGGCATTCTGTGCGCCGATGGCGATGATCAGGCCGGCACCCGCGAACAGGCCGGCGGCAATGGCGGCGATCCACATCAGGAAGGCCCAGGCAGCGAGGGGACGCGCAGGGTGCGGCCAATTGCCCTGTTTAGACAATCTGATTTTTCTTTATCCTGTGCAGGAAAACTGAAGAGGCGACGGCATGGACCTGGTACATCCGCAGCTGGCCGCATTCGCTGCGGTGCTGGAAGAAGGCAGCTTCGAGGCCGCGGCACGCCGCCTGTCGATCAGCCCGTCGGCACTGTCGCAGCGGGTCAAGGCGCTGGAAGACCGCCTCGGCCAGGTACTGGTGGTGCGCCAGGCACCCTGCCGACCGACCGCCGCGGGGGAAGCACTGCTGCGCCGGGTACGGCCGATGCAGGCACTGGAAGCCGAGGCGCTGGCCGAGCTGCTGCCCGAGCGTGGCAACGACGCTGCGCGTACGCCCATCCCCCTGGCGGTCAACGACGACTCGCTTGACACCTGGTTCGTGCCGGCCATCGCCGACCTGCACCAGCGCCATGGCTACCTGTTCGACCTGCGCATGGACGACCAGGACCACACCCTGCAACTGCTGCGCGATGGCAGCGTGCTCGGCGCGGTCACCGCCGAAAGCCAGCCGGTGAAGGGCTGCAACGTATACCCGCTCGGCGCCATGCGGTACCAAGCGATTGCTTCGCCCAGCTTCGCCCGCCAGTACTTCAGCGACGGCATGCAGGCTGCGGCACTGGCGCGCGCACCGATGCTGGTGTTCAACCGCAAAGATGAACTGCAATGGCGCTTCGTGCGGCGCCTGACCCGCGCGCGCCTGCAGCCGCCGCTACACTACCTGCCCTCCTCCACCGGTTTCGTCGAAGCCGCCGCGTGCGGACTCGGCTGGGGCATGGCCCCAGAAACCCTGGTCGCGCCCGCCGTGTGCGCTGGCCGCGTGGTGGTCCTGGAACCCCGCCGCTGGCTCGATGTGCCGCTGTACTGGCAGCATGCCGCCGTGCGCTCAAGCACGCTGCAGCACATCACCCAGGCGCTGCGCACTGCGGCCAGCGGCACCCTTCGTTGAGGACGAAACGATGATCGCAGACCCGGGCTTCACGCCGCGCGCACTACCGTTTGCGCACTTCTTTACCACTGGGACGGCATGGGCGTGATCGGCCGACGTACAAGGATGCACCGCGCGAAGGCCGCACTGGCGCTGGTGCTGGCGACCTGCCTGCCAACCGCTGCCCCCGCGCAGCCCACCAGCGACGCCCCCGCATTGGACTGGGAACAGGCACGGCAACGCCTGGAGCAGGTCTCCGATGCGCTGGCGGCCGCTGATGCAGCGGTACGCAACAAGCAGGACCTGCAGGACGCCACGCGCCTGCTGCGCCTGCCGGAGATCACCGGCGAAGTGCGCCGGCTGCAGTTCCAGAAGACCCTGACCCTGCCACTGGGTTCGCTGGCGCCGGTGGCTGAAGCCTTCGGTATCGATTCGCCACTGTCGTTCACCGAGCGCGACTGGCGTACACGCCCGGTAGTGACCGCGGTGCTGCCGCTGTACACCGGCGGCGTGATCCCGGCCGCGCAACGTGCGGCCAGCGCCGCCCATGAGCAGGCCAACGCCGAGCGCGAGGCACAGCGCCAATCATTGACCGTGCAGCTGGCCCAGGCCTACTTCGGCCAGCGCCTGGCCGAGCAGGCGGTGGACGTGCGCCGCGACGTGCGCGACGGCCTCAACCGCCACCTGTCCGATGCCGAAAAGCTCGAACGCGAGGGCTTCGCCACCCGCGCCCAGCGCCTGCAGGCCACCGTGGCCCGCGACAAGGCCGAGCGCGAGTATCAGAAGACGGTGAATGACCTGGCCACGCTGAAGGCCGCGCTGTCCACGCTGCTGCGCAGTGGTGGCGAGGTGCAGCCGGTGTCGCCGCTGTTCGTGCAGCGCGTGCCGCTGGAACCGGTGACCAGCTTCGAGCGCACGGCGCAGGCGCGCCAGCCGCAGATCGCGCGCTTGCGCGCGATGGTGGCGCAGGCCGAACAGGGCGTGCGGGTGCAGCAGGCCAAGCTGAAGCCGCAGATCTTCGCCTTCGGCCAATACGACTTCCGTCGCCGCGACGAGATGCTGACCGACCCGGACTGGGCGTTCGGCATCGGGCTGAAGTACACCTTCCTGTCACCGAACTCGCGGCCGGCGCAGATCAGCGCCGCGCGTGCACAACAGGACCAGGCCGAAGCCGGCCTGCGCGAGGCCGAGAACCAGGTCGCACTGGGTGTGCGCAAGGCCT
Organism: Stenotrophomonas maltophilia group sp. LNF247; assembly: GCF_054083135.1. NCBI lineage: Bacteria > Pseudomonadati > Pseudomonadota > Gammaproteobacteria > Lysobacterales > Lysobacteraceae > Stenotrophomonas > Stenotrophomonas maltophilia group sp. LNF247. The sequence goes on along the minus strand of NZ_JBSRQL010000004.1, from coordinate 9,689 downwards.
GGAACGAACTGGAAACCGCGCGCCAGCAGTTCGTGCTGCTCGACAGCAGCATCGCCCAGGCACAGGAAAACCTGCGCCTGCAGGAGCTGGCATTCCGCGAAGGCCAGGCCACCTCGCTGGATGTGATCGATGCGCGGCTCGGCTTGGGCGGCGCCCGTGTCGAGCGCGCACAGGCCGCCTACCAATACGACATTGCGCTGGCACAGTTGCTGGAGATCAGTGGACAGATGGACCGTTTCGAAGAATTCCGGCGGCGTGCGGACGAGGTGATCGACCATGAGTGATGTGCTGCACGACGATGCGACGACGCCCCCCGGCAAGCGACGGCTGGGACCGATCCTGCTGGTGGTCCTGCTGGTCGCGGTGGTGCTGGGCCTGTGGCTGGCCTGGCGCAGCCCGGCCGACCAGATCCAGGGCATGGCCGATGCGGATACGATCAACGTGGCCGCCAAGATCACCGCGCGCGTGGCCGAGCTGAAGGTGCGCGAGGGCGATCGCGTGCAGCCCGGGCAGGTGCTGTTCCTGCTCGACAGCCCCGAAGTGGCCGCCAAGGAACAGCAGGCGCACGGCGCATTGGCGGCTGCGCAGGCGGTGGCCGACAAGGCCGACGAAGGCGCGCGCAGCGAAGACATCCGCGCCGCCGAAGCGAACTGGAAGCGCGCCGAAGCCGGCGCGGCACTGGCCGAAGCCACCTACCGGCGCGTGCAGAACCTGTTCAACGAAGGGGTGATGACCCGGCAGAAGCGCGATGAAGCGCATGCCCAGGCCACCAGTTCGCGCGAACTGGCCCGCGCCGCCCGCGCGCAGTACGACATGGCCCTGGCCGGCGCCCGAGAGCAGGACAAGCGCGCCGCGCAGGGCCAGGTGCAGCAGGCGCAGGGCGCGGTGGCCGAAGTCAACGCGGCGCGTGCCGAAGTGGAGGGACGCGCGCCGGTGGCGGGCGAGATCAACAAGCGCATGGCCGACCCGGGCGAGCTGGTGCCGGCCGGCTATCCGGTGTTCACCCTGGTCGACATCGACCGCATGTGGGTCGCCATGAACCTGCGCGAATCGCAGATGCAGGGCCTGAAGGTCGGCAGCAAGCTGCAGGGCAGCGTGCCGGCGCTCGGCCTGGACGGCGAATTCGAGGTCTACTTCATCAATCCGGCCGGTGACTATGCAACCTGGCGTACCACCCGCCAGTCGTCCGGCTATGACGTCCGCAGCTTCGAGGTGCGGGTGCGCCCGGTACGCCGCATCGAGGGCTTCCGCCCCGGCATGAGCGTGCTGTTCGCATGGCCCCAGCACTGAGCCCGGACCGCAACGGCTTCGCCGCTTCGTGGCGACGCGAGCTGCAGTCGCTGCGCGGCAACCGTGCCGACCTGCTGCTGGTCACCTTGCTGCCGCTACTGATGCTGGTAGTGATGGCATGGATGTTCACGCCGTCGGTGATGCGCGACATCCCGATTGCTGTGGTCGACCTTGACCACAGCAGTGACAGCCGCCTGCTGCTGCGCATGCTCGACGCAAGTCCCGGCGTACGCGTCGCCAGCCAGCCAGCGGACCTGGAGGAGGCACGTTCGCAGCTGCGCCGCCTGGACGTGTTCGCCATCGTGCTGGTGCCGCGCGATGTCACCCGGCAGGCGCTGCGTGGGCGCCAGGGCACGGTGTTCGCCTATTACAACGCCACCTACATGACCACCGGCCAATCGGCGTCGCGCGACATCGGCGAGGCGGTTTCCGCATGGAATGCACGCCTGCTGCGCGAGCGCATTGGCCTGCAGGTCGGCCCGGGCGAGCTGCGTGCGGCGCCGATCGCTGTGCAGTCGGACATCCTCTACAACCCGGCACGCAGCTACGAGCTGTTCCTGCTGCCGCTGATCTTCCCGGCGGTGCTGTCACTGGTACTGGCACTTGCGGTGGCCGGCAGCCTCGGCCGCGAGGTCCGCGATGGCACCCTGCCCGCCTGGCTGGGCCGCACGCCGTGGTCGGCGATTGCCGGCAAGGTCGCGCCGTACCTCCTGCTGTTCTCGCTGTATGGCGCGCTCGGCATCGGTTACCTGGCATGGCTGCGTGGCGACGGCGTGGCCGGCAGCGTACTTCTGCTGCTGCTCGCGCAGCCGTTGTTCTACCTGGCCACGGCCGCCTACGCGCTGTTCTTCGTCGGCGTCACCCGCGACATGGGCACCGCACTGTCCGCGGTGGGCCTCAGCATCGGCACCGCACTGGCGTTCTCCAGCGCCACGTTCCCGGTGCTGGACGGGCCGTTGTTCACCCGCATCTGGCATCAGCTGCTGCCATTGAGCGCCTACATCAAGCTGCAGACCCAACAGCAGTTCATCGGCTCGCCGCTGCAGGTTTCGGCATGGCCGCTGGCTACGCTGCTATTGATGACGGTGGTGGCCGGGGGCATCGGCGGGCTGCGCCTGATCGCCTTTGCGCGTACCCCAGAAGCCGCACAGCCGGCGGGGGGCGACGCATGAGCGTACTCTGGCGCAGCCTCCGGCAGACCCTGATGGCGGTCCTGTGCGACCGCTACGCGATCGTGGTGATGGTCGGCGCAGTGATCCTGTACTCGTTCTTCTATCCGGCCGCCTACCGGCACCAGGTGGCCGGCAACCTGCCGGTGCTGGTGGTGGACGAAGACCACAGCGCGACCAGCCGCGAGCTGCTGCGCAAGCTCGACGCACTGCGCGTTGCGCGCGTGGTCGGGCAACCGGCGGACGTCGACAGCGCACGCCGGCAGCTGGAAGCCGGCCAGGCCGAGGGGATCGTCGTGATCCCGGCCAATCTGGAGCGCGACATCCTGCGCGGCCATCCAGCCAAGCTGGTACTGCTTGGCAACGGCGCCTACCTGGGCCGCGCCAGCTGGGTGCTGGGCAGCGTAGCTGACGCGCTGGGTGCGTTCGGGCGTGATGCCGTGGTCGGCCAGGCCGCCTTCATGGGTGCACCGCAGGCCCCGCCGGTCACGCTTGTGCAGCGTCCGCTGTACAACACCCAGGAAGGCTATGGCAGCGCGATCGTGCCCGGGGTGGCCGAGCTGATCGTGCACCAGACGCTGTTGATGGGCATCGGCGTTCTGCTCGGCGGCCGCCGCCTCGCACTGGGCCGGCGCCTGCGCTTCGACCTGCCGACGCTGGCCGGCATGGCGTTGGGCTTCGGCCTGATCGGACTGTTCGGCCTGTTCTGGTACGCCGGTTTCACTGCCTGGGCGCAGGACTACCCGCGCGGCGGCAACCCGATAGGCCAGCTGCTGGGCGGCACCTTGTTCATCGCCGTCACCGTGGCCTTCGGCCTGTTGGTCGGCAGCTTCTTCCGCACCCGCGAGCGCGCCTTCCAGTACATCGTCGCCACCTCGATCCCGCTGTTTTTCCTGGCCAACCTGTCGTGGCCGGCGGTGATGACGCCGCAACCGCTGGTCTGGCTGGCACAGCTGCTGCCCACCACCTCGGGCATCAACCTGATGGTGCGCCTGAACCAGATGGATGCCCGCCTGACCGACGTCAGCCACGAACTGATCACCCTCACCCTTCTGCTGCTGCTTTACGGCAGCCTCGCCGCCTGGCGCCTCCTGGCCCGAAAAGGGGACGGAGGGGATTAAGTCGCAGGCAACCTCTTCAAGGGCTGCGGCATGGCCGCTTCGAGCCGACGCTCAGGGATCCGGGGCGTACCAGAACGGGATGCGGAACGCGCGACGCCGTCCGCCCCCGCGCTCGCCGCCTGTGGCATTCCACACCAGTTCCAGGTCATGGCGTCCGGGCGCGAGGCCGCGGGTAGGCAGGTACCCCACCAGTCCGCGCATATCCAGGTCGCGCCGCTCCATGGGCACGAAGCCATGCAGGTCGACCGGGGCGCCGTCCAGCTTGACCTGCCAGAGCCGGGAAAGGCACTCCACTGCGGCGTTGGCGGCCTGTTGCCCGGAGGCTTCATTGTGCGCGTCCGGAAGTGCGGTGCAATGCTGGCGCGCCAGCGGATTGTCGCGTTGCGGGCGATGCGGAATGAACACGCGAAGCTGCCCACCGCTGATCGTGTCCGACGGGATCATCGGGTACGGCAGCAGCTGGTCATGCGCCGAACGCATCGATTCGTAATGCGCACTCAGCATGCCGTGCTCAACCGCCGCTTCCGTGACGATCTGGTACCGGTTGAACAGCGAGAACTTCAACGACGCCATCACCTGCACGGCGGCCAGCAGCATCGCTACCAGCACCGCGAACAGGTAGGCCGCCGTGAACGAGCGCGAGCGCAGGTTGCTCTGCATGGTCAGCTGCATGGTCTGCATCAGGCGCAACAGCGGAACCCGTTGCAGGGCCGCCAGCATGCCCTGCAGGAGTCGCTGCGGTCGCTCATGGGGCTGCCCGCGCGCCTGCCGCCGCGCCACGATCTTTTCCAGGATCCCGGGGGTAACAGCCAGCGTCAACAGTGCGGCCAGCACGCTGCACAGGGCGAGCATGGCGACATGATCGGCGCCACCTGACAGCGCGCCGATCACCATCGACACACCGAGCGTCAGGACGGCCAACACCAGCGTGCCCGCCAATGTCTGTAAGGCAAGCAGGGTGGTCGAGAACAGCATCGTCGCCAGCCGGTCGGCCCGTTCGATGCTGCCATCGAGGCCTCCGTCCCGGGCCTGCAGGAAAGCGCGCGTGACCGCCCCCATTCTTGGCAGGCGCGCCCAGTCAATGCCATCGGGGAAATGCGACCGGAGGCCGATCAGCCCGATCCAGTAGCCGCGCACCGTGAGGTGGATGATCAAGGCGACTGCCAGCACATAGCACATGCCGACACTGATGCTGAAACCGAACCAGAGCATCTGGAAGTACATGCCTTCGGTGTGCAGGCTGCTGCGCGCCCAAGCGTCGAACAGATAGCCCGGCACGGCCAGCAGCGCGAACGCCAGCAGGCCCGAAATGAACAGCTCGAGTTCATCGGTGCGATCACGCACCCGTTGGGGATGGGCGGTCGCTTCCGCTATCGGGTCATGCCCGGCGAGCGGTGCCGGTTGGGGAGCTGGAGCCGATTCGTTCACTGGACGTTCATCCGTTGAGTCGGCGCAGTATAGGCATGACGCCAGATTCAGCGATACGGGTCCGGAACGACGAACGCCGGCGCGGGGCCGGCGTTCGAATACTGCGATGTGGAAGGGCCGAACAGGTGTGGCAGCGACCGATCAACGATAGACGCGTTCGCAGCGGCGCTCGACGACGCGGTCGCCGTTCTTCTGCTGGCTGTTGCCCTGGATCTGGCGACCAGCCGCACCACCGGCCACGGCGCCCGCCACGGTAGCGAGCTTCTTGCCGTTGCCGCCGCCCACCTGGTTGCCCAGCAGGCCGCCGATTACCGCGCCGGTTGCCGTACCGGCAATGCGGTTCGGATCGCGCGAGTTGCGCTGCACTTCCACGTTCTTGCAGACCACGCGGCTACCGTCGTTGAACCTGCGCCCCTCATCTCGCGGGCCGTAAGTCTGCGCGCCGGCCACCGACGAGGCCGCCAGCAGGGTACCCAGCACAAGCAATCGGGTCGAGGTCTTCATGGCCATCTCCTGAGTTCCGGTACGGGGCCAGTGTCCCCCAGCGGTTGGCAACCGGAAGTGAAATGGGCGTGTCCCCATTCTCGCCGGCCATCGCGCGTTCAGGGAAAAAATCCGCGCCCATCACGGTCAACGATCGTGATGGGCGCCGTCTCCCTGCCGGCATGCGCTGTTGCTAGAACTCTTCCCAGCCGCCCGCGTTCGCAGCCAGCGTCGGCTCGATGCGTGGTACCAGTACCCCCGGCCGGCGTACCGGAGTCACTTTCGCCGCGACCGCGGCCAGGACCGGGCGCACGGCTGCGGCCGTGGTTGCCGCACTGATGCGGAACACCGAAACCGCTTCGGCCAGCAGATTGGCCTGCTCCTCCATGGAACGAGCCGCGGCGCTGGCCTCTTCCACCAGCGCCGCGTTCTGCTGCGTGGTCTCGTCCATCTGCACCACCGCCTGGTTGACCTGTTCAATGCCCGAGCTCTGCTCCTGCGATGCGGCAGATATCTCGGCCATGATGTCGGTCACCCGCTGCACCGAGGCCACCACCTCGCCCATGGTGGTGCCAGCCTGGCGGACCAGCGCCGAGCCGTCGGCGACCTTGCCAACCGAATCCTCGATCAGGCCCTTGATTTCCTTGGCCGCACCCGCCGAGCGCTGTGCCAGTGTGCGCACCTCACTGGCCACCACCGCAAAGCCCCTGCCCTGTTCACCGGCTCGCGCGGCTTCCACCGCCGCGTTCAACGCCAGGATGTTGGTCTGGAAAGCAATGCCATCGATGACCGAGATGATCTCGGCGATCTTCTTCGACGAGGCCTCGATCGCCGACATCGTGGTGACTACCTGGCCGACCACCTCGCCGCCCTGCGAAGCGACACCGTGCGCGCCGATCGCGAGTTGATTGGCCTGGCGTGCGTGCTCGGCATTCTGCTTCACGGTGGAGGTCAGTTCCTCCATCGACGCCGCAGTCTCTTCCAGGTTCGCCGCCTGCTGCTCGGTGCGCCGCGACAGGTCGGTGTTGCCCGCGGCGATCTCGCCTGCCGCCAGGTTGATGCTGGACGCGCTGGCCTGGATGCGGCCGACGATCTGCGTGAGCTGGTCGACGGTGGCGTTGCAGTCATCGCGCATCCGGGCGAACACCCCGTGGAAGTCCCCCTGCATGCGCACGGTCAGGTCACCGCGCGAGATGGACTGCAACAGGCTCGATACCTGCACCAGGTTCTCGTCGGTGGTCTGCATCAGCCGGTTGAGCCCGGCCACCATGTCGTGGAAATCGTGAGCGAAGCGCTGCTCGTCACCGCGCAGGCTGAAGTCCCCCGCCGCTGCTGCCGTCGCCAGCCTGCGGATCTCACCGTTGATCGCTGACAGGCTGGCCTTGGTCTCGTCCATCGCCTGGGTGATCGCGGCCTTCTCGCCCGGCAGAGGATCCATGTCTACCGACAGATCGCCCCTGGCGTAGTGCTTCATTACTTCGATCAACCGGTTCTGCACCTGCACATGCGAGCCGACGAGCGCATTGGTCTCGTGCACCATGCGCCCGTAGTCACCGGGGAAGGCGCTCTCATCCATGCGATAGCTGAGGCTGCCCGCATCGTGCTGGCGAGCCAGTTCCCCCTGCGCCGCCATCACAGACTGCAATTGCGCCTGCATGCGCTGCATCGACCTGAGCAGCTGCGTCACCTCATCGTTGCCGGAGGCGTCGATGCTGCTGTCCAGCCGCCCGTTGGCGATGCCATCGGCGAGCTTCACGGCTCCCTCCAGCGGCCGGGTCAGGCTGCGGGTGATGGCCCATGCGGCCAGCGAGCCGAGTATCAGGCTCAGCACGCCGAACACGATCGACAAGGTGCCGGTCCACGCCTCGGTCGCGCGGTAGTCCTCGCGGCTGCGCGCCGTCAGCACCTCCTGGTGCCGCAGCAGGGTGGAGATCGCCTCGTTCCAGGCCGTCGCCAGGCCCTGCTCGGCAAGCAGCTCCTTGGCTGCACCGTCGAAATCGCCGGCCTTCATGCGCTCATGCAGTTGCCGGGTGGACGCGTCGGTGGCCTTGCGTGCCGCGTCGATCCGCGCGACCAGCGTATCGCCGGTGGCATCACGCGGAATCTTGATGTACTTGGCCCATATGGCGTCGTAAGCCTGCGACAGCTCCTGCGCCTTCCGATAATCCCTGTCGAAATCCTCACCGCGCTTGATCACCATCAGCCGGCGCTGCATCAGCACCGCATTGTTGGTATCCAGCATCTCGTTCAACAACCGCATTTTCACCATGTTGACGTCCACCACTTTCTCGAACTGGGTGGACTTCAGGTGATTTCCGTACAACGCCAGGCCGACGATGGCGACGATGAACAGCAGCAGCAAACCAAACCCGGCGCCCAGCCGGGATCCCACTCGGAGGTTGCGTAAGGCGAGCATCTCAATTCCCTTGATCAATGGCCGTACGGTCGATGGCGGCGCAGGCAGGGGAAACTTTATGGGCCGATATTATTGTATCGATCCAGATATCCTGAAATGTGCGGGCTGTTGTGAAAACCGCGCACCGGCAAATTCCTGCAGCCGCGCATTGCAAACGTGCATCGGACCACCCAATATTCGACCTGAATGCGGGTTATTCATTTTGCGAGCCGGTGACGGCGCATGGAGAACGAGTAGCCAGCATTAACTTGGACTGCGAAGAAGCCACCAGAGGCATGTGCCACGCTTCCTTCCGCCTCTGGCCTGGGAAAGAACGTTCGATACTTTCTCGGGAGAGCCTCATGAACTCGCGCTCAGTATCGGTGTTTCTCCGGAGTAGTCCCTGGCATCCATGACCGATGCAGAAGATGCATGGCGGCGTGGCGTCCGCCCACTGCAGAGCAAGCCACCACGTTGCCAGTGCAATGATTCGCATCGTCGCTGGCCCTCTACGCATCCTTCGACGCCCGTCGTGACCTGTGGCAAAGGCGCACCGCGATGCCATATGGCATTCAGCCCGGAGCGACCGCGCAAAGCTCTCTCGTGCTGGGCCATCAACAACAGCGCGGACCACGCTACAGTCGGCGCATGACCCTCGTCCTGCAGATTGAAGGCGCCGCCATCGATGACATCGCCAGCCTTTACACGGAGATCAACCGCGTGTTCATGGCCGGCGAGGCATGGCAGCTCGGGCCGAGCCTGGACGCACTGGACGACCTGCTGCATGGCGGCTATGGCGCACTGGCTGGCCACGCGCAGGCCACGCTGATCTGGCGCGATATCGCCCACAGCCGTGCGGCGCTGGGCGTGGAGGCGACCTGCCAGTGGCTGCAGGCCAAGCTGGACGCACCAGGCAGCTTCAACGCGCGGGCGATCGCCCGCCGGCTGCAGGCGGTGCGACAGGGCGAGGGCCCGACCTACTTCGAGATCGTCATGCAGATCTTCGACAGCCATCGGCAGATCACCCTGGTCCCGGCCTGAACCCTTTTTCGTGCCGCACCGGCCTGCCACCAGTGGCGGCAGCCCTGCGCCCCAGCAGTTACCATGGACGGCCCTGTACCGGCTCCGCTGCCGCCGCCCTCCGGCGCGGCCGGACGCCCCGATTCACGAGTCCCATGTCCAAAGACAAGTCCGCCGAACATACCCCGTTGATGAAGCAGTTCTTCGCAGCCAAGTCCGAGTATCCGGACCTGCTGCTGTTCTTCCGCATGGGCGATTTCTACGAGCTGTTCTACGACGACGCGCGCAAGGCCGCGCGCCTGCTCGACATCACCCTGACCCAGCGTGGCAGTTCCGGTGGCGCACCGATCCCGATGGCCGGCGTGCCGGTGCACGCGTACGAAGGCTACCTGGCACGGCTGGTGGCGCTGGGCGAGTCGGTGGCGATCTGCGAGCAGATCGGCGATCCCGCGCTGGCCAAGGGCCTGGTCGAGCGCAAGGTGGTGCGTATCGTCACCCCCGGCACGGTCACCGACGAGGCGCTGCTGGATGAGCGCCGCGACACCCTGCTGATGGCCCTGTCGCGCAGCAAGCAGGGCTATGGCCTGGCCTGGGCCGACCTGGCCGGCGGCCGCTTCCTGGTCAACGAAGTGGAAACCGACGACGCTCTGGAAGCCGAACTGGCCCGTCTGGAACCGGCCGAGCTGCTGGTGCCGGACGAGGAGAACTGGCCGGAGTTCCTGCGCCAGCGCACCGGGGTGCGCCGCCGCGCACCGTGGCTGTTCGACGCCGACAGCGGCCGCC